>NZ_JAIVFO010000009.1 GCF_029991245.1 Xanthobacter autotrophicus | reverse complement strand
GCACCCGAAGATCGAGCGACAGCGCCTTGACCATGCCTGCCGGCCTCCAACTCCGGCAGGAAGCTTGAATCAGCTCGGCACTGATTTGAAAAGCCCCGGCGATTCAAAATGATCGGCTACCGCTCTAGAGCGTTTTCAAGCGAAGTGGATACCGGCTCGCGTAAAGAAAACGCGTCAAAACAAAATTCTAGAGCGTTTTACGTGAGCCAGTGCGAACGGAAAATGCTCTAGCTCCAGCGCAAAAGAAAAGGGCCGGCGCAGTGCGCCGGCCCTTTCCGTTTCGATTGATCGCGAAGGATGCGATCAGTCTTCCTTGGTCTCTTCCTTTTCGTCGGCCTCGCCGCCGGCAGCGCGCTGCTTGAGCGCGGCGCCGAGGATGTCACCGAGAGAGGCGCCGCTATCCTGCGAGCCGTAGGTGGCCACGGCCTCCTTCTCCTCGGCGATCTCGAGCGCCTTGACGGAGACCTGCACCTTGCGCGCCTTGCGGTCGAACAGGGTGACGCGGGCATCCAGCTTGTCGCCCACCGAGAAGCGCTCGGGGCGCTGGTCGTTGCGCTCGCGGGCCAGTTCCGACCGCTTGATGAAGGCGGAGAGGTCGGTGCCGGTGAGCTTCACCTCGATGCCGCCGTCCTTCACGTCGGTGACTTCGCAGGTGACGATGGCACCCTTCTTCACCTCGCCAGCCTCGGCGAAGGGATCGCCGGCAAGCTGCTTGATGCCCAGCGAGATGCGCTCCTTCTCGACGTCCACGTCGAGCACCACGGCCTTGACCATGTCGCCCTTGCGGTATTCGTCGATCACCTGCTCGCCCGGACGGTTCCAGTCGAGGTCGGAGAGGTGGACCATGCCGTCCACGTCGCCGTCGAGGCCGAGGAACAGGCCGAACTCGGTCTTGTTCTTGACCTCGCCTTCCACCACCGCGCCGGGGGCATACTTCTCGGCGAACGCTTCCCACGGATTCTGAAGCGTCTGCTTCAGACCCAGGGAAATACGGCGCTTGGCGCTGTCCACTTCCAGCACCTGGACCTCGACCTCCTGGGAGGTGGAGACGATCTTGCCGGGGTGGACGTTCTTCTTGGTCCACGACATTTCGGAGACGTGGATCAGGCCTTCGATGCCCGGCTCCAGTTCCACGAACGCGCCGTAGTCGGTGATGTTGGTGACGCGACCCTTGAAGCGGGCCTCCACCGGATACTTGGCCTCGATGCCCTCCCAGGGATCGCCCAGAAGCTGCTTCATGCCGAGCGAGATGCGGTGGGTCTCGTGGTTGATCTTGATGATCTTGACCTTGACCGTCTGGCCGATGTTGAGCACCTCGGTCGGGTGGTTCACGCGGCGCCAGGCGATGTCGGTGACGTGCAGCAGGCCGTCGATGCCGCCGAGGTCAACGAACGCACCGTAATCGGTGATGTTCTTCACCACGCCGTCGATGGCCTGGCCTTCCTCGAGGTTCTGGACCAGCTCGTGGCGCTGCTCGGCGCGGGTCTCTTCCAGCACGGTGCGGCGGGAGACCACGATGTTGCCGCGGCGGCGGTCCATCTTGAGGATCTGGAACGGCTGCTGGTTGTGCATCAGCGGGCCGACGTCGCGGATCGGGCGGATGTCCACCTGGGAGCGCGGCAGGAAGGCCACGGCGCCGTCGAGATCGACGGTGAAGCCGCCCTTCACCTGGTTGAAGATCACGCCGAAGACCTTCTCGTTGGCGGTGAACGCCTTCTCGAGCTTGATCCAGCTTTCCTCGCGGCGCGCCTTGTCGCGCGAGAGGACGGCTTCGCCCATGGCGTTCTCGACGCGCTCGAGATAGACCTCGACCTCGTCGCCCACCTGGATGGGGTTCTCGCGGCCGGGGCCGGCGAATTCGCGCAGCGCCACGCGGCCTTCGGTCTTCAGACCGATGTCGATGATCGCCAGATCCTTCTCGATGGCGACCACGATGCCCTTGACGACGGCACCTTCCTGCATGTCGGCGCGGCCGAAGCTCTCGTCGAGCAGGGCGGCGAAATCTTCACGGGTGGTTTCTACGGCGGACATTCACGCTCCAGACTTCTTGCGCCGGCATCTCGCGTTGCGAGGTCCGAACCGCTCGGGTGTCCGTCTTTCCATGGGGAAGGACGAACGGCCGCCGGCAAAGCGGCGGGCCGGCGCATGAGCCGGGCGGTACGGACGATGAATTGGGTGTCGCGATGTGCGCTCAGCGAAAGCCAGGGCGGGCTGCCTCCGACGATCAGGGCCGCGTATCCCGCGTACCCCTGCCCGCCCGGGCGGCTTCCTGCTTTTGAAGGAGCGCAGCCTCGGACCGGCGCTGAGATAGTCCAAAAGCCCCTTCAACGCAAGGGCTGGCGCCGGCCTCCCCTCAGGCGAGGCGGCCGCGGCGGTAACGCGGTCTCGAAACGCCGGATCCGCCCCGGTCAGTCCCGGCGCGCGGAAAGAGTCGCGCCGGGAAAGGCGTGTCCGGCCGCCACGTGCTCGGCCGGTGCCGCTTCGGCCCGGACCACCAGCACGGGGATGGTGGAATGGGTGAGCACCTTGGTGGTCTGGCTGCCGAGCACCAGCGCGGAGAAGCCCCGCCGGCCGTGGGAGGCCATGACGATGAGGTCGCATCGCTGGCGCTCGGCGGTGGCGATGATGGCCTCGTGCGGGTGGTCGTTCTCCACATGCACCGTCGCGGCCTCCACGCCGCTGGCCGCGGCCTTCTCCGCCGCCGCGCCGAGGATGCGGTCGGCGCGATGCTGCATGGTGCGGCGATAGATGTCTTCCGTGTCGGCGATCTGCTCCGCCTCGGTGGTGAGCAGGTGGAACGGCTCGCTGGCGGTGACAAGGACCAGGCGGGCGTGGAGTGCTGCGGCCAGATCGATAGCCTGGGTGACGGCGAGATCGGAAAGGGCCGAGCCGTCGGTTGCGACGAGGATGTTCTTGTACATCGTCTCCTCCCCCTTTCGGGAGAGGGAATGATAGCAAAGGTCGAGCGGGCTGCGGCTTGAGCGTGATCAACTCGGCGGGAGCGGGCGCGCTTTGACGTGCATTCGGGCGCCCCGCCTCACTCGGAGATGATCTTCACCTTCTCGCCGTACTTGAGCTTGGCGGCGGCATCGAGCCCGTTGAGGATCAGGAAGCGTTCCATGGGCCGGTCCGGCACCTGCATGCGGGCGGCCATCTTCTCCACATTGTCGCCGAGCCCCGCGGTGACGACGCGCACCCGCAGCGGCTTCACCGTCTCCGCCTCGCCGGAGGAGACGCGGCGGAAGGTGTCGGCGGCGGTGCGGAACTGCTTGTCCAGCTCCGGGGTCAGCTCCCGTGCCGCGAAGATGAGGCGGTAGACGTCCGATCCGAAGCGGATGGCGAACATGCGGAACGACCACTGGTCGCCGCGGGCGATGGCGGTTGAGGCGGTAAATCCGTTCACGGTGAGGCTTTCCACCGTATTGATCTCCACCCCCTCGACCCAGCCGGAGGACAGATACTGCGCCAGCGACTGGTCGGGGGCGACCCGCACCGCGTCGAGGCGCAGCGCCTCCCGCCCGGTCTGGGTGGCGCCCAGCACCGCCTGGGAGGTGTTCTCCAGCGAGAAGCCCTCGGGCGCGGTGAAGGTGAAGCCGAGCTTGGGATGGAAGAACCTGCGCCCGCGCACGAAGCCTTCCTTGGGATCGTCGCCATAGACCATGCCGTCGATGGCGGAGAAATAGGCGTTGCGGTCGCGCTCGCCGTCGCCCTGGGGGGCGCCATTGGCATATTGGCGGGCGTTGGCGATGGCGATGGAGATGCGCTCCGGCGTCGCCGGATGGGAGGACAGGAAGTCCATGTCCGGCGTGGTGGAAGAGGAGCTTGAGAAGGCCGCGCTCTTCAGGTCGCCGAACCGGCCCATGTCGGTGAGGAAGCGCGAGGCGCCGTAGGGATCGAAGCCCGCGCGCGCGGCGATGCCGACCCCGATGGCGTCGGCCTCCAGTTCCTGCCCGCGGGAGAATGAGGCGAGCGTGCGCCGGCTCTTCTGCATGGCCAGCGCCCCGAGGTCGGGATCGTTGACCACGTCGGAGATGACGCGGCTCACCAGCACCGCCTGCTTCACCTGGTCCTCGCGGATGGTGGCGTGGCGGGCGATGACGTGCGCCATCTCGTGGGCCAGCACGGAGGACAGCTCGGACGTGTCGTTGGCGAGGGACAGCAGGCCGCGGGTGACGTAGAGGGAGCCGTCCGGCAGGGCGAAGGCGTTGATGGCCGGCGAGTTCAGCACCGTGACGCGATACTTCAGGTCGGGCCGCTCGGAGGCGGCCACAAGCCGCTCCACCACCTGCTGGATCAGCGCCTTCAACTCGGGATCGTTGTAGGCGCCGCCATAGCTCGCCACCAGGCGCTCATGCTCGCGGCGCTGGTTGGGCGACATGTCGGCGTATTCGGACGCCGAGGCGGGCGAGGTCAAAGGCACGCTCGCCTGGTCGAGATCGAGGCCGGTGCAGGCCGACAGCCACAGCGGGAACAGCAGCGGCAGCGCGCGGGCCAAGATGGTCCAACGGACCATGCCCCAACGGCATGCGACGCGCCCGGCCGCGGGCTGCGTCGCCCGCTCCGTCCTGCCGTCCGGCCGTTGCTGCCTCACGTCCCGCACCGAAACCTCATGCAACCGTTTCACTCGCCGCCGCGCTTTGCGCGCACTGCCCGCGCCTCGGTGCCCGCCAGAAGGGCGATCTCGCCCGGCTGCCGCAGCATCATGGCAGGCCCCCCTTCCGCGCGCACCACGCCGCGCACCCGCACCAGGGTGCCGCGCAACATGGCTGGTTCAAGGCTATCGCCCATGATTGTGGCGAAATCCTCCCTTTCCATCATCGCAGTGAAATCTTGCCGCCAGCTTGACCCGAAATTGAGAAAAATCCGATCCTGTGTCCCGCCGGCCGCAAGCACCCGTCCCTCTGCTACGGTGAACAGGCCCGCGTGGATGGCCATGGCCTGCTCGTCGGCGGCCGGCGCCACCGCCGACGGCTCGGCCCAGATGCCGCGCCGGGCCGCCCGGGTTTGCGTCTCCGCCGCGAGCCGCTGGGGGAGGCAACTGCCATCCTGTGCCGTGGGCTGGGCATAGCCGGCGCCCGCCCGCAGCAGTGCCGTGGCGAGGTCTTCTTCTGCAAGGTCGTGTCGCGCCGGGCAGCTCAGCCATCCGGCCGCTGACCAACGGCCGTGCCGGTCCATGCGCCCCGCGCCGGGCCGCACAAGGCAGGATTGAAGCGCCGTCTGCACCGCGCGTTCGGCCGCCCGGGGCAGTGCCGCATCGCTCGCGAGCCGCGAGGGCAGGGCGATGCCCTCCGGCACGAACCGTCGCCCGTCGGAGAGGATGAGGGCGCCCGCATCGGACCAGGTGGCGGCGAGATTGGTGCCAAGGCTGGTGCCAAGATGGGTATCGAGGCTGGCCTGGGAGCCCTCGTCCGGGCTGGCCTGATCTGCCGGCACACAGGCGGCGTCTGCCCGGGCCGTCTGCGGTCCGGCGGCGGCCGCGAGGGCGATCGCGGTTGAGGCGATGGTGGTCGTGGCGCTGGCGAGGAGCGCCGTCCGTGGGCGGCGCACGCCCCATTCCCGCTTCGCTTCCGGTACCTGCGCGCGGCTGCGGGCGAAGCGGGTGTGGTGGGTGCGCAACTGCATGGCCGGACGATAGCCGATGGCGGCGTGCGCATGAAGGCGCCCCCGATCAACTCTGCTTACACCCTCTTTCCACTCCCCGCTTTCCACTGTCCGCCCGCCGCTCTTTCCTCCCGCTGCGGCTCGTTCTAGAAGGAGGCTGTGTCCCGGTAGCTCAGCAGGATAGAGCAGCGGTTTCCTAAACCGCAGGTCAGGGGTTCGAATCCCTTCCGGGACACCAGCGCGTCCATGCCTTGCGCGTTCTTCGCCTCGGCGAGGCCGTCCCCGGCCGGATGGCGACGGGGGCCTTGAGAGCCCTGTTTTCCAGAGCAGAACAAGCCGGTGAAGATCCCTCGGCAATGGGGTTGCCACAGGTGCCGGCGGGGTGCCGGGAGCCTGCCTGAGCGCGATGGGCGGGTTCTCCATTGCTGAAAGGCGCGCCCGTTTTGTTCTGCGGTCGGCCGGGGTTGCGTATCTTACGCACATGCTCTGTATGACGTGCGGCGGGTCCGATGCGAACCCGAACGCACTGCCTTGGAGAGTGACATGGCTGACCTCGTTATCATTGCCTATGAATCTGAGGCCAAAGCAGAGGCCGCCCGGCAGGAGCTTCTGAAGCTCCAGAAGGAATATCTGATCGAGCTGGGCGACGCCGTGATCGCCGTCCGGCAGGAGGACGGCTCGATCAAGCTGCACCAGCTGGTGAACACGACCCTCGCGGGCGCGGCGTCGGGCGGCCTTTGGGGCGGCCTCGTCGGGCTCCTCTTCCTGAACCCGCTCCTGGGCATGGCCATCGGTGCCGGCGCGGGCGCCCTCGCGGGAAAGTTCACCGACGTGGGCATCAATGATGACTTCATCAAGCAGGCCAGCTCGGCGCTTGGTCCGAATCAGGCTGCGCTGTGCGTTCTCGTCGGCAAGGTGACTGCGGACAAGGTGGTGGCCGACATGGCCCAGTTCGGCGGCACCGTGCTCCAGACCAGCCTCTCCACCGAGCAGGAAGAAAAGCTCCAGGCCGCCCTCAAGGGCGCATAGCGTCTCGCGCGATAGCTGGGCTGCCGCACCGGGGTCGTGTGGCGGCTCGGCCGTTCGCCTTTGCGAGCGCCGCGCTCAATGATCCCAGGCTTGACGTCGCGCCCCGCGACGTCGTGGGGGTGGCCATCTGGGTCCGGCGGCCGCAGACCGCGTCTGCCGGGATCATCGGGCCGCGGGGCGGTCTGCGCGCTTCAGTCGGCGGCGGTCGCCTCGGGCGTGCTGGCGCTGGCGGCGGCGTTGGGATCGCCGGGCTCGGTTTCCCAGGCGAGGCCGGGGATGGCCACGATGCGCCGGCCCTGGCTGTCGAGCCGGCAGACGATCACCTGACGCTCCTCCATATAGGCCAGAAGGCGCCGCGCCCGGCCCGGCGAGCGGCTGCCATAGGCCCGGGCCACGTCGGCATCGGAGGGGCAGGTGCGGCGGTCGAATGCGGCGCGGGCCAGCGAAAGGAACACGCCCTGCATGTCCTCCGGCAGGGTGCCGGCCATGGCCAGCACCTCGGCCCAGGGGGAATCCTCCGCTTCCGCCTCGGCGGCATCGATGCCCGCATGGGCCACCGCCAGCCGGCGGCGGAACGCCGACAGGCTCAGGGCGTCCCCGCCGATCCTGTGGATGCGGCAGCGCACCAGGAAATCCTGATAGAGCACGGAGATGGTGCGGAAGCCGGCGTCGCGCTCGCTCAGGATCTCGCGCAGCGCCGCATCGATGGCGGCCTGACGCTGTTCGGGCGAGAGGCTTGGCACCTGCGGCGCGGCGGCCTGCGGCGGCGCCGGGGACCCGCTGCGCGCGAGTTGGGCCAGCACGTCCGCCGTGGGCGCCACGGCCGGCGGACGGCGCGGCACCAGCGGGCGGACCTCGTCGGCGCCGGGGGTGAAGATGAGGTCGTGGGCGTCCTCGGCGGCGGCGGGCTCCGGCAGCGGCACCAGCTTGGGGCTGGTGGAGCGCGCGGCGGTCTCCACCGGGCCGATGTGGATCGGCAGCGGCCGGCGCGCCAGAGCGGGACCCAGCGCGATGAAATGGCCGCTCTGCAGGTCGCGGAACATTTCGGCCTGGCGCCGCTCCATGCCCAGCAGGTCGGCGGCGCGGGCCATGTCGATGTCGAGGAAGGTGCGGCCCATGAGGAAGTTGGAGGCTTCCGCCGCCACATTCTTGGCGAGCTTGGCGAGGCGCTGGGTGGCGATGACCCCGGCAAGGCCGCGCTTGCGGCCGCGGGACATGAGATTGGTCATGGCGCCGAGGGACACCTTGCGGGCCTCGTCCGATACCTCGCCCGCGGCGGTGGGGGCGAACAATTGCGCCTCGTCCACCACCACCAGAACCGGATACCAGACATCGCGGTCGGCATCGAACAGGCCGCCCAGGAAGGCGGCGGCGGCGCGCATCTGCTGCTCGGCGTCGAGCCCTTCCAGGTTGAGCACCACCGAGACCCGGTGCTGGCGGACCCGGGCGGCGATGCGCTGGAGGTCCGCCTCGCCGCGCTGGGCATCCACCACCACATGGCCGTAGCGGTCCGCCAAGGTGACGAAATCGCCCTCCGGATCGATGATGGCCTGCTGCACCCACGGCGCGCTCTGTTCCAGCAGGCGGCGCAGCAGGTGCGACTTGCCGGAGCCGGAATTGCCCTGCACCAGCAGGCGCGTGGCCAGCAGTTCCTCCAGGTCCAGCACGGCCGTGTCCCCGCCCGCGCGGGTGCCGAGGTCGATGGACACCTTGGCGGGCGCCGTCATCGCGGCGACCGCCCTGCGGGGAGGGCGCAAGAAATCATGGGGGCACTCATATCAATTCGCGCCGCGGGTTCAACCGCACGGTGCGGGAGAGGCTGGAGCCGGTGCCGGCCTTGTTGCCCCGTCCCGGTCCGCGCAGAGGTCTCAAAACACGCGCGGGATGAATGCGGTGGGCTGGGTTGCGACGCGATCCGGCCGCAGCGCGGGCGTGCCCGATGCCAGATCAGAGCGGCCATGCGCGTGCGCATGTACATCATTATACCATGGGCCTCGGTCTGCGGCCGAGGCCGAGAGGGCATCGACCAGGCGCCAGGGGCTTGACCAAAGGCCGGCGAGTCAAGCTCGACGGCCTTTGGTCTTGCCTGACGCCGGCAGCATCGACGCCGGCAGCATCGAGCCCGGGAGGTTTGCACGCCGGTGCCTGCCCCGGCTGTCCGCGCCTGCGGACACCGGACCGGAAGCCGCATCCCTCGGGACGGCGCGCCGGGTGCGCCTTGGCTTCAAACCTGCATGCAGGCACCGATGGTCCAGCGGTCGCGAACCCTTTCGGACAAAAGGGGGCGCGGCGCCGGCTCATGCATGGAAGCACGTGGCATGACGGACAAAGAGCAATGGGTCGTCTGGAACGGCTCCCTGGGGGTCCTCGACACGGTGACGATTGGCCAGATCGAACAGGGCGAGGGCGGGCGGAGCGCCTGTCTCGCGCCGCCCTATGGGGTCGTGGGGCCGTTCAGCCTGGACGAGCTTGAAACCAAGGGCCGGATCGCCTTCGGCGAATGCCTCGTCATGTCGCGGGCGAGGTGGCAGCAGGATCAGGTGGAACTGCGCATCGAGGCGCGGAAGAAGCGCCAGGCCTTCCTGTCCCGGTTGAATTTCGACGAGGACGACAAGGAGCACCGCGAGGCCCTCGACCTGCCCATGGAGGGCGTGCTCAAGCCGTCGGAGATCAATGCCGCCTTCCGGCGCCTGGCCAAGAGCGCGCATCCGGACGCCGGCGGCAGCGACGAACGGTATCGCCGCATCGCGGAAGCCCGGGACGCGCTGCTCGACCAGTTCGCCGGCGCCTCATAGGCATTCTGGGCAAAGATAGTCAGGGCGAGGGGCACGCTTTCCCTTCAATGGACCGCTCCACTGGGATGTGGACGGATGGGCCGTTTCGGCCCTGCCGGCGCGGCGCCTTCCGCCCGGCGGTCGCGTTGGCCACGAGTGATTCCCGCGCATGCCCCCCAATCTTCCGACGAAATTGCATCTTGATACCGTCAAAGGCTGCTTTGCGCACCTGACTCAAGGTTAGAAGCGGATTTCCACTGCGTTTGGTTCAGCATGAGCTGTTCCTGCACTAGGCGCGCCGCGGCGCGTTCG
Source organism: Xanthobacter autotrophicus (assembly GCF_029991245.1). Taxonomy (GTDB): domain Bacteria; phylum Pseudomonadota; class Alphaproteobacteria; order Rhizobiales; family Xanthobacteraceae; genus Xanthobacter; species Xanthobacter autotrophicus_C. Next base: position 49,404 of record NZ_JAIVFO010000009.1, on the reverse strand, counting down.
CCTACATTGGCCGCCTCTGCCATCCCCGCCGGCTGCATCAGCCCTCGGTTACCTTAGCCCGGCCCGGATGGAAGGAAGAGCGGCTTCACCCCGGCGACGCGTTCGGGGGAAGTCCGGGCGGGGGGGAAAATGAACGGACGTTCCTGGGCGCCGCACGGCGCCATCAGCCTTGTGTGCCTGACGACGCTGTTTGCGCCGGGCATGGCCCAGGCGGCCGACCTGCCGGTCAAGGCCCAGGCCACGGAGAATGTGAAGGTCTGCGCGGCCTATGGCCCCGGATTTTACTACATTCCGGGCACGGACACCTGCCTGAGGGTCGGCGGGTGGGCCCGCTTTGACACCTACATGAATGTCGCGGCGATCTTCTCGCAGGGCTCGGCGTTCGGCGGGCCGGGATACTCGCCGTTCGCCTTTCCGTTCCGGGATAAGCACGACGCCGATTACTTCACCCAGGGGCGCGGCGTCGCGGAGATCGATGCGCGGACGCAGACCGACTACGGCACCTTGCGCTCCTATTTCCGTGGCGGCGCCGAATGGGATTCCCAGATCGGGCCCGGCAACGGGCCCGGGCCTGGCCTCTATATCGAACGCGCTTTCATCCAGTTCGGGGGGCTGACGTTCGGCTATACCCAGTCGTTCTTCGACACCGGCATCGGCTATTCCATCGCCACCCTGTTCGCGGGCTCGGACACCTGGAACACCACGGCGGCCTACACGGCCGAATTCGGCAACGGCTTTTCCGCCTCGTTCGCCATTGAGGATGCGGCCAACCGCACCACCGGCGTCCAGGCCACGGGCGTGAGCATCACCGGCGTGACCTCGCCGTCCGACTTTCCGTTCGTGAGCGGCGGCACCGGCACCCCCTTGCTCTATGCGAACTACCAGGCCGGCCAGCAGACACCGGATGTGGTCGCGAACCTGCGGGCCGAGGGGGCGTGGGGACTGGTGCAACTGGCCGGTGCGCTGCACCAGGTGGGGGCCATGGCCCCCGCCTATCTCGGCGCGGCTTTCATCGGCAGTTCCAGCACCAGCCAATGGGGCTATGCCCTCGGCGCCTATACCGAGATCCGGCTGCCGTTCATCGGCGCGGGCGACAGCCTTTACCTTCAGGCCAACTATTCCCAAGGCGCCCTCAATTATGCCGGTCTTGCCGCCGGCAACCAGAACCGGCTGCAGGCCATCGGCTATATCCCGCTCAACAGCGTCGGCCTCATGAGCGGCGCCTATTATCCCCTCGCCGACGCGGTGATGGGTCCGGACGGATCCTACGAGATGGTCGGCGCGTGGGCGATCCAGGGCCAGTTCCGGCATTTCTGGGTGCCCGCGGTGCGCTCCGCCGTGTTCGGCGGCTATGTCAGCGTGGATGTGCCGACCAATGTGGTGGGGGCGGCGAGCTTCGCCATGTGGCAGGCGGGCGTGAACACCTTCTGGTCGCCGGTGCGCGATCTCGATATCGGCGCGGAGGTGGTCTACACCGCCGTCGACGGCAGCCGGCCGCTGGGCATCGCCAGCGCCGTTTCCGCCAGCGGGGGCGTCATTCCCACGCTGGTAGGTGGCTCCGCCAACGCCGTTTCCGGCGCGGTGCGAATCCAGCGCAGCTTCTGAGGGCTATCGGCCGCGCCGCCGTTATACCATCGGCCTCGGTCGTTGACCGGGGCCGAGCGGGTCCACCCAAGCGTCGCGCGGGCTGTTGGCATTACAGGCGGCGCAGGCTCACCTCCGCCACCTCGTGCTCGCCGGTCTTGCGCAGGATGAGGTCGGCGCGCTGGCGGGTGGGCAGCACATTGTCCACGAGGTTGGGCAGGTTGATGCCGCGCCAGATGGACAGGGCGGTGGCGCGGGCCTGCTCTTCGGTGAGCTGCGAGTAGCGGTGGAAGTAGGACAAAGGGTCCTTGAAGGCGGTGGCCCGCAGCCGCATGAAGCGCTCCACGTACCAGCGCTCGATCACGTCCTCGTCGCCATCGATATAGACCGAGAAGTCGAAGAAGTCGGAGACGAAGGGAATGGCCTTGCCATCCTTCGGCGGGCGGGTGGTCTGCAGCACGTTGAGGCCTTCGACGATCAGGATGTCCGGCCGGTCGATTTCCACATACTGGTCGGGCATCACGTCGTAGAAGAAGTGGGAATAGAGCGGCGCGCGCACCGGCCGCCGGCCGGCCTTGATGTCGGTGAGGAAGCGCAGCAGCAGCGGCAGGTCGTAGCTTTCGGGGAAGCCCTTCTTCTCCATCAGCCCCTCGCGCTCGAGGATGGCGTTGGGCAGGAGGAACCCGTCGGTGGTGACGAGGTCCACCTTGGGCGTGTTGGTCCAGCGCGCCAGCAGCGCCTGGAGCACGCGGGCAGTGGTGGACTTGCCCACCGCCACCGATCCGGCCACCCCGATGATGTAGGGCATCTTGCCATCGCCGTTCGCCTCGCTGTCGCGGTGGTCGAGGAAGTGGCTCATGGCGCGGAAGAGCTTTTGCGTTGCCGCAACGTAAAGCGACAGCAGGCGGGACAGCGGGAGGTAGATTTCCTCCACCTCCTGCATGGAGAGATGGACGCCGAGGCCCTCCAGCCGGGTGATTTCATCCGGCCGCAGGGTCATGGGCGTGTCGCGTCTCAGCGCGGCCCATTCGGCGCGCGAAAAGGTGCGATAGGGCGAGAGGCCTGGGTCGAGCCGTCGATCCATGGGGTGCCTCGTGCTTTCCTCAGCCGTGCTGCCGGGCGGCTTTTTCGGCAAGGCCGGACTGGCCGGTGCGTCGCGCAAGCTCCGCATGGACATCGGCCAGCGGCACCCCGCGCGCCTTCAGCAGCACGAGGAGATGGTAGATGAGATCGCTGGTTTCCGCGACGAGCGCCTTCTCATCGCCGGCGACGGCGGCGATCACCGTCTCCACCGCCTCCTCGCCCAGCTTCTGGGCGCATTTCTCGACGCCCTTGTCGAGCAGCGAGCGGGTATAGGACGCCCCCGCATCCGCCGAGGCGCGCGCCGCGACGATGGCTTCGAGGTCGGCGAGGGTGAAGCTGTCGCTCATGACGGTGGCCGGGAGACGGAGGGCGGGGAAGGGGGCGTCCAGGCGCGCGGCCTAAACGTCGAGGCGGACCGGCAGCCCCGCTTCCGCAAGGCGTTCCTTGGCCTCGCGGATGGTGAAGGTGCCGAAATGGAAGATGGAGGCGGCCAGCACCGCCGAGGCGCCACCGTCGCGGATGCCGTCCACCAGATGGTCGAGGGTGCCGACGCCGCCGGAGGCGATCACCGGCACGTGCACCGCGTCCGCCACCGCGCGGGTGAGGGCGCAGTCGAAGCCCTGGCCGGTGCCGTCCCGGTCCATGGAGGTGAGCAGGATCTCGCCGGCACCGAGGTCCACCACCTCGCGGGCGAACGCGATGGCGTCGATGCCGGTGGGGGTGCGCCCGCCGTGGGTGAAGATCTCCCAGCGGTTCTCCTCGCCCTCTTTGCTCACCTTCTTGGCATCGATGGCCACCACGATGCACTGCTCGCCGAACTTCTCCGCCGCCTCGCCCACGAAGGCGCGGCGGTTCACGGCGGCGGTGTTGATGGAGACCTTGTCGGCGCCGGCATGCAGCAGGGTGCGCACGTCGTCCACGGTGCGCACGCCGCCGCCCACGGTGAGCGGCATGAAGCACTGCTCGGCGGTGCGGCGCACCACGTCGAGGATGGTGCCGCGGTTCTCGTGGCTGGCGGTGATGTCGAGGAAGGTCAGCTCGTCCGCGCCGGCGAGGTCATAGGCCCGAGCCGCCTCCACCGGATCACCGGCGTCGCGCAGGTCCACGAACTGGACACCCTTCACCACGCGGCCGTCCTTCACGTCGAGGCAGGGGATGACGCGGACTTTCAGCATGGCACACCTATCGTCCCGCCACCAGCGCCAGCGCCTCGCGGGCATCGAGCCGGCCATCGTACAGGGCGCGGCCGGTGATGGCGCCCTGAAGCCGCTTCGCGCGCGGGGTGAGCAGCGCCTCGATGTCCGCCAGCGAGGCAAGGCCGCCGGAGGCGATCACCGGCAGGTTCACCGCTTCCGCCAGCGCCACGGTGGCGTCGAGGTTCAGGCCCTTGAGCAGGCCGTCGCGGGCGATATCGGTGTAGATGATGGCGGCGACGCCCGCATCCTCGAACCTCCTGGCGATGTCCACGGCGGCGATGTCCGAGGTCTCGGCCCAGCCCTCCACGGCGACGCGGCCGTCGCGGGCGTCGAGGCCCACCACGATGCGGCCGGGATGGGCTTTCGCCGCAGCCTTCACGAAGTCCGGGTCGCGCACCGCGGCGGTGCCGAGGATGACGCGGGTCACCCCCTTGCCCAGCCATGCCTCGACGGTCTTCAGGTCGCGGATGCCGCCGCCGAGCTGCACCGGGATGGAGACGGTCTCCAGGATGCGCTCCACCGCCGCCGCGTTGACCGGCTTGCCGGCGAAGGCGCCGTCGAGGTCCACGAGATGGAGGTAGCGAAAGCCGAGGGTCTCGAACTCCGCCGCCTGGGCGGCGGGATCGCGGTTGAACACGGTGGCCCGCGCCATGTCGCCCTGTTCGAGGCGCACGGCGAGGCCGTCCTTGAGGTCGATGGCCGGAAAAAGGATCACGGGTGCCACTTCAGGAAATTCGCGAGGAGCGCAAGGCCGAGCCTCTGGCTCTTCTCGGGATGAAACTGGGTGCCGGCCACGTTGTCGCGCGCGACCATGGCGGTGATGGTGCTGCCATAGTCCGTGGTGGCGACGAGGTCGATGCCGTCGGCCGGCTTCAGGTGGTAGGAATGCACGAAATAGGCGTGCAGCCCGCCTTCGCCGGTGGGAATACCGGCCAGCAGCGGGTGTTCGCGCGCGGTCTGGAGCGTGTTCCAGCCCATGTGCGGGATCTTCAGCTCGGGGTCGGCGGGGGTGATGCGCTCCACCTCGCCGCGAATCCAGCCGAGGCCTTCGGTCACCCCGTGCTCCAGCCCGCGCTCGGCGAGCAGCTGGAGGCCGACGCAGATGCCGAGGAAGGGGCGGCCGCGCGCCTTCACCGCCTCGGTCATGGCCTCCACCATGCCGGGCACGGCGTCGAGGCCGGCGCGGCAGTCGGCGAAGGCGCCGACGCCCGGCAGCACCACCCGGTCGGCGGTGCGCACCACGTCGGGATCGCTGGTGACCACCACCCGTTCCGCGCCCACATCGAGGGCGGCGCGCTCCATGGCCTTGGCGGCGGAGTGCAGGTTGCCGGAATTATAGTCGATGATCGCGACGCTCATCCTCAGGCTCCCGGAAAGGCGCCGATGACGCCGGCCTGGCCGCCCGCGAAGGCGGCGGGGGGCACCATGGGGCGGATGGCCGGGAGATCGGCACGCACCGGCGGAGCGGGACGGGCCCCGACCCAGTCCGCGAAGAAACGCTGCTCCGCCTCGTCCCGGTCGCGGGCGATCACCACGGCGGCTTCCTCATAGCCCTGCCGGGCCAGCTTGCGCAGGCGCAGGGCCGGCAGCTCGAAGGCCAGCAGCAGGTGGAAGCCCGCCATCACCACGTCGGTCACCGCCTGGGCCAGGCCGGCGAAGTGCTCGGCGAGCTGCAGCACCACCACCACCGCCACATAGGCGGCAAGCGGCAGCCAGAGCCGGAAGCGCGCCAGCACGAACGGCGCGAAAAACAGGGTCGCCCACGAGAACTTCTCGCGCACGAACACGGTGCGGCCGGCGACCGCCTCGGCGGTGTCGCCGGGTTCCGTCCTGCTCAGGACCGTCCAGATGGCCATCGTCCGGCTCCCTCAGGTTCCCAGAGCGCCCTTGGTGGAGGGGATCTCCCCCGCCGCCGCCGGGTCCACCGCCACCGCCGCCCGCAGCACCCGGGCGAGGCCCTTGAAGCAGCTTTCCGCGATGTGGTGGGCGTTCACGCCGTACAGCGTCTCCACATGCAGGGTCACCCCGGCGCTGGAGGCGAAGGCCTGGAAGAACTCGCGCACCAGCTCGGTGTCGAACTCGCCGATCTTGGGCACCGCGAATTCGGTGCGGAACACCAGGAACGGCCGGCCCGAAATGTCGAGGGCGACGCGGGTCAGGGTCTCGTCCATGGGCAGCAGCACGTCGGCATAGCGGGTGATGCCGCGCATGTCGCCGAGCGCCTTCTTCAGCGCCTGGCCGAGCACGATGCCCACATCCTCGGTGGTGTGGTGGAAATCCACATGGAGGTCGCCCACGGCCTTGATCTCAAGGTCGAAGCGGGCGTGCCGGGCCAGAAGGTCCAGCATATGGTCCAGGAAGCCGATCCCCGTGGAGATGGCAGAGCGGCCCGTGCCGTCGAGATCGACGGTGAGGGCGACGCGGGTCTCCTTGGTTTCGCGGACGATGTCGGCCTTGCGCATGGAACTCCTCCAAGGCCGCGGGTTCTATCAGTAACGTCGCTGCATTGCCATATGGCGAAGAGATGACGTTTTCCGGCATCCGATCCTCCCCTCGCCGTGGCGGATGTGGCATAGCACCAGCGCCAGCGCTTGGGGGATGCCGATGCCGACGACGCAGAACGACGGGCTCGAACTTGCCTATCAGGTGAGCGGGGAGGGGCCGCCGGTCCTCATCATTTCCGGCCTGTCCGCGGAGCGCTCGTTCTGGGCGCTGACGCGACCGCTGCTCGCGGGCTTCACCCTCATCGAGTTCGACAACCGCGATATCGGCAAGAGCGCGCGCGCCACGGGACCCTATACCGCAGCGGACATGGCGCGCGACGCCCTTGCCGTGCTCGACGCGGCGGGAATCCCGAAGGCGCACGTCATCGGCCATTCCATGGGCGGCATGATCGCCCAGGAGCTGGCCCTCATGGCGCCGCAGCGCGTGGACCGGCTGGTGCTCTCCAACACCATCGCCCGCAACGACCTCTACACCACCGAGATCATGCGCCTGCTCAAGGAGCTGAGGCTCCAGCTCGACAACGAGCTGACCTTCGGCGCGGCGCTCACCAGCTTCGTGCTGGGCATGAAGACGCTGAAGACGATCCCGCTCTTTGCTGCGGTGCAGCAATCCCTGGATGCCGGGCTCTACCAGGAGAAGGACGCCTTCCTGCGCCAGCTCGACGTGTGCGCCAAGGTGGACACCATCGCGCGGCTCGGCCGCATCTCGGCCCCGACGCTGGCCATTTATTGCGACGACGACCGCCTGTTCTCGCCCCACATGGTGCGGGAGATCGCGGACGGCATCAACGGCGCGGCGCTGGATGAAATCCTCGACAGCGGGCACTGCCCCATGGTGGAGGCCCCGGCGAATTTCGCCACCACCGTCCGCGCCTTCCTGCAAGGCAGCTGAGGCAAGGCAGCTGAGGGGGAGAGATTGCCGCCGCTCGGTTGCGTCCGCGCCGGAACGCCCTAAGTAAGGCCCCGAGCGGAGCTTTTCATGCAGCATTCCCCGGATACCATTTACGGCACCACCATCGTCACCGTCCGCAAGGGCAACCGCGTTGCCATAGCGGGCGACGGGCAGGTGACGCTTGGCCAGACCGTTCTGAAATCCAACGCGCGCAAGGTGCGCCGGCTCGGCCGGGGGGATGTGATCGGCGGCTTCGCCGGCGCCACGGCGGATGCCTTCACGTTGTTCGAGCGGCTGGAAGCCAAGCTGGAGCAATATCCCGGGCAGCTCCAGCGCGCCGCCGTGGAACTCGCCAAGGACTGGCGCACCGACCGCTACCTGCGCCGGCTGGAAGCCATGATGATCGTGGCGGATGCCTCCATCTCCCTCGTGCTCACCGGCACCGGCGACGTGCTGGAGCCGGAGGTGGGGGTGGCCGGCATCGGCTCTGGCGGCATGTTCGCGCTGGCTGCCGCGCGGGCCCTGCTCGACCGCGAGGAGGATCCCGAGGCCATCGTGCGCCGCTCGCTGGAGATCGCCTCCGACATCTGCGTCTACACCAACCGCAACATCGTGGTGGAAACCATCGGCGCCTAATACCGATGGCCCGTGAGTTTGACTCATGGGCCACCGGCCAAGCCCGCGCGGCGCCTGAGCGTACCCACTTGGCGTCGGTCGAAGACCGAGGCCGATGGTATAAGGCCCTGCTCGCGCCTTCACGGCGCGCCGGACCGCGACCCGAACGCCACCAGATTCCATGAGCGACCCTTCATGAGCGACTTTTCCCCCCGCGAGATCGTCTCCGAGCTGGACCGCCACATCGTCGGCCAGGCCAATGCGAAGAGGGCGGTGGCCATCGCCCTGCGCAACCGCTGGCGGCGCCAGCAGCTGGACGACAAGCTGCGCGAGGAGGTGCTGCCCAAGAACATCCTGATGATCGGCCCCACCGGCGTCGGCAAGACCGAGATTTCCCGCCGCCTCGCCCGCCTTGCCGGCGCGCCCTTCCTCAAGGTGGAGGCCACCAAGTTCACGGAAGTGGGCTATGTGGGCCGCGACGTGGAGCAGATCGTGCGCGACCTCGTGGAGGTGGGCATCGGCCTGGTGCGCGAGGCGCGGCGCAAGGATGTGCAGGCGAAAGCCCATCTCGCCGCCGAGAACCGGGTGCTCGACGCGCTCGTGGGCGCCACCGCCTCCCCCGCCACCCGCGACGCCTTCCGCAAGCGCCTGCGCGCGGGCGAGCTGGACGACAAGGAAGTGGAGATCGAGATCCAGGCCGGCGGCCAGGGCATGCCCATGTTCGAGATCCCCGGCATGCCGGGGACGCAGATGGGCGCCGTCAATCTGGGCGACATGCTGGGCAAGGCCTTCGGCGGCCGCTCCAAGCCGCGCCGCGTCAACGTGAAGGAGGCCCATCCGCTGCTCCTCGCGGAGGAGGCGGACAAGCTCATCGACCAGGACGCCATCGTCCAGGATGCCATCCACCAGGTGGAGAACAACGGCATCGTCTTCCTCGACGAGATCGACAAGATCGCCGGCCGCGAGGGCCGCTCGGGCGCGGATGTCTCCCGCGAGGGCGTGCAGCGGGACCTGCTGCCCCTCATCGAGGGCACCACGGTCTCCACCAAGCACGGGCCGGTGAAGACCGACCACATCCTGTTCATCGCCTCCGGCGCCTTCCACGTCTCCAAGCCGTCGGACCTGTTGCCCGAGCTGCAGGGCCGCCTGCCCATCCGGGTGGAGCTGGAGGCGCTGACGCGGGCTGATTTCGTGCGCATCCTCACCGAGACTGAGGCGAGCCTCGTCAAGCAGTCGGTGGCGCTCATGGGCACCGAGGGGGTGACGCTCACCATCACCGCCGACGCGGTGGAGGCCATCGCCGACGCGGCGGTGGAGGTGAATTCCAACGTGGAGAATATCGGCGCCCGGCGGCTCCAGACCGTCATCGAGCGGGTGCTGGACGACCTGTCCTTCTCCGCACCCGACCGCTCCGGCGAGAGCGTGGTGGTGGATGCGGAGTATGTGCGCTCGCGCGTCGCCGACCTGGCGCGCAACGCCGACCTGAGCCGCTTCATCCTCTGACCGAGCCGGGGCGCCGGGTCTCTCAGGAGAGGCGGCGCCGATCCTGCCAGGCGAGCTTCTTGCGGTAGAGGGTGGAGGGGCTGAGGTCGAGGGCGGCTGCCGCCAGCGGGATGTTGCCGTCGAACGCGGCGATGGCCGCCTCGATCACCCGCCGCTCCACGATGGCGAAGGGCTCGACCCGGCCGAACGTGCCTCCATGCGCCGCATCGATCAGCTTGGCGATGGCCTGGGCGTGGGGCGCTTCGGCCTGGTGCGCCGGCTCGGTCTCCTCGAACAGGTCGGGTCCCAGCAAGCCGCCGTCGCCGAGAAGCACAGCGCGCCGCATCAGGTTCTGAAGTTCCCGGACATTGCCGGGGAAGGGGCGGGCCCGCAGCACCTCGGCCGCGCCGGGGCCGAGCCGCGAAATGGGCCGTCCTTCCTCGCCGGCGAAGCGGGCCAGGAAAGCTTCCGCAAGGACAACCACATCGTCGCCGCGCTCGCGCAGGGGCGGCAGGGCCAGGGTGAGAACGTCCAGCCGGTAGAACAGGTCTTCGCGCAGGCGGCCCGCGCGCACGTCCTCCAGCGGATCGCGCGCGGTGGCGCAGACGAGGCGCACGTCGCTGGTACGCTCGTCCGTCTCGCCGGCCCGGCGGAAGCGGCCTTTCTCCAGGAAATGAAGCAGCTTGCTTTGGGTGGCGTTGTCCAGCTCCGCCACCTCGTCGAGCAGCAGCGTGCCGCCGTGGGCGCGTTCGATGGCGCCGGGGCCGGTCAGGCCGAAGACGGCCTGTTCCATGTAGCTCGCGGGGATGGCGGAACAGTTGAGGGCATTGAAGGGGCCGTCCTGCCGTGTCGAGGCCGCGTGCAGGGCGGCGGCGGCCAGACCCTTGCCGGTTCCGCTTTCCCCGGTCACGAAGACCGGCGCGCGGGACGCCGCCAGGCGCTCGATCTGCTCATAGACCGCCTGCATGGCCGGCGAGCGGCCGAGGAAGCCGCAGAAGTCGCCATTGCGCGGCAGCTGGGGACGATCGCGCCGCCGCCGTTCCGGACGACGGGCCGGCGTTGACGCCAAAAGGCGGTCCACCACGTCCTCGGGCCCGATGGGCTTGATCACCACGTCGTCGGCGCCGGCGCGCATGGCAGCCACGGCGTCCGCCACCGAAGCCCCACGCGCCAGCGCCACCACCAGCGTTCCCGCAAAACCGGCCGCCCGCAGCCGCCGGGTCGCTTCTTCCGGATGGTCAGCCGCCAGCAGGATGGCCGCGCAGCGCGGCGCCAGGGGCACGCCCGCGGCGAGATCCTCCGCTTCCAGCACGTGCAAGGCATCGCGCCGGGCGAACGCGGCACGCATCATGGTGCGCACGTCCGAGTCCGGGTCGCAGACCAGAACGCAGGTGCGCCGGTCGGTCTGGGGGGCCGAAGGGTTCACAATCATGGCGCGTATTCGGGTAAAAGGCTACGGTAAGAGGACCTGATCGTCAAACGAGACAAAGTGATCGATCCGGTCTCTGGAGCGGTCCAGGCAGGCATGGTTACAGATACTGCATGGTGAAAAGCCTTGGAAACAAGAACATGCAGTGCTTTAGGTGAATCCGTGCCCAACCTATGGGCAGTCGTGGGTATCATATGCCGCAAGCGCCATCCCATGGCGCGCCGCATCGGGGACGGATTCATCCCTCTCGCAGGCGCCGCAAGGGCTTTCGGCCCTGAGAAACCTGAAAAGGCGCGGGCTTCCGCGAGATCGGTCAGCGCATCCACGGCGCGGATTTGTTCAATCCGGGCCGGTCGAACCCTCGCGCATTTTCCGGGACCACGGGCGCCGCAGCGCGCCCCCGTTCCGGTGCGCGCCGACTTCTGATTCGCGTGAGACAGGGTCTATCCCCGCGGTGGCTTTCCAGCCACGGCCTCGCGGGAGAGGCCGGCGGTCTCCAGCGCGGCAAGGGCCTTGTCGGCCAGCGCCGGGGCCGGCAGCAGGCGGTGGACGAGACGGCGCACACCTTCCGCCCCGTCCGGCATGCGGTGGAGCAGCGCCCCGACCACCTCCCGCTCGCTGCTCGCGCGGCCGAGCGTGTGGAGACACAGCGCGAGCGCGAGCTTGCTCTCAATGGCGGAATGAAGCGTGAGCTGCGGCACCATGGCCTGCGCGGCGAGGACATCGTTCCGCATGAAGGCGGCCATGCCGAGGAACGTATCCTGATGGTTGGTGCGGACCGCGCCTTCGCGCCGCGCGCGCAAGAGCAGGGCCTCGCCTTCCTCGACGCGGCCGGCGCCGATGAACACCGTGGCCACCGTCGCCGCCACGTCGAAATCGAGCGGATTGAGCTTCAGCGCCTTCTCGGCGGTGGCGACGGCGTCGTCCGGCTCGCCGGCGAAGAGCTGGACCAGCGCGAGGGTGCGGGCCGCGTAGGCGCTCGCCGGGGCCAGCTCGGCCGCCCGTTCCGCCGCGTCGAGGAACTCCTCCATTTCCTCGGCGGTGGGATTGGGCGTGTCGTCGTGCAAGGTGGCGTAGAGCTGCGCCGTCGCCCGCACCGCGTAGCCAAGGGCGAAATCCCGTTCGCGCCGGGTCAGCTGGACAAGGCATGCGGTCCCGTTGCCGCGCTGGCCCTGGGGATCGCCGCGAACGTAGGCGACGGCGGCGGCGATGCAGCCGAAGCCGGAATCGGGGGCCTTGGCCAGGGCCTGTGCCCGCGCCCGGACCGGGATGACGCCATAGCTTTCCATGATCGCGGTGGCGACGTCGCGAACGGCGCGCCGCTCGCTGTCCGCCAGCGCGGACCCCTGCGCCAGGCCATCGAGGGAGGCCGACCAGATGATAGAACCGTCGCAGCGGTCGGTGACCCTTGTGACCAGGGAGAAGGTGCCGTCGGCACGGCCTTCGGCGAGACCGGCGAGGGCGAAGACCGAGCGCGATTGCGGGCCGGAACAGATCTCCGGCACCCCGGTTTCGTGGGGGGTGGCGCCCGCCGCCTTCACCTCCACGAAGTCGAAGCGGGCGAAGGCGTCGCGCATCTGCTCCTCGATGGCGCGCAGTTCGGCCTCCGCCGGCGCGCCGGGGCCAGCGGCCTCGAACGGGCGAACCTCCACCACCGGCAGGCGGATGCGGTCCGCCAGGGCGGTGCCGCGGTCGGATCCGAACGGATTGATCTGCACGGCCAGCAGCGCCAGCCCGGCCAACAGCACCACGCCAGCCGCCGCGGCGGCCAACCGCATCCCGGTGCGCTGCCAGACCGGCGTGGGGCGCGGCGCATCCGTCGCATCCGGCGCCGCGGGCGCGGGTTGCGGCTCCGGCCCGGCGGGTGCTTCGGCGCGAGGCTGGAACAGGGGGACATAGCCCCCCTTTGGAATGTCGATGACCAGAGGGTCCTCGGCGCCCACCGTGGTGTAATAGCGCTCCAGCGCCCGCCGCAGCCGGGTCGCTTCCACGCGCACGATGGGATCGGACTGGGGATCGAAGGAGGGCGGGCGGCCCAGGGCCTCCACGGCGATGGTGTAGCCCTTGATCTCGTCGGCGCGCCCCTCAAGGGTCGCCTCCACGACGAAACGCAGGAAGGCCGCGAGGCGGGGTGACGCGATAAAGTCAGGGGCCGCGAGCACGCGTTCCAGGGCGGCGCGCACGAGGATCGCCTGGTTGCCTCCCGGCGGCGCGGCCTCCGCGGGTGCCGGGGCGTCAAGGTCCATGACGGCGTCCGGGTCACCAGCCTCTGGTGTTTGCTCTACCAATATACCATCCTTACGCACGGTCACAATCTTTGTGGGTCAGAACCCAGGTGCGTGCAAGGGGGCCAGCCCACCGTTCCCCTTGGGCGCGATCGGTCCGGACTGGAAACGCCGCCGTTTCCGGCAAGACGGTGAATCGTCCGCTAATCCCTTGAGCCCAGATGGGTTCACCCTGCGACGCCAAGGGCGCGGCAGGTGTGTCAAGACGTATCCGGCTCCGGTGTTTCCAGCGGCCCCGCGCGCTGCTAGCTTCCGCACCGACGCGGCCGAAGAATGGCAGCCGGCAGGCCCAGATCTCGCCTGACGCTGCCGGCGCGTGGGAGAGGTTACATCATGGCTCTGGACGATCTGGTCACCGAAGGCGCGGGCGTGCGGGCGGACGCGATCCCCAACGATCTCGACGCCTTCTGGATGCCGTTCACCTCCAACCGTTCGTTCAAGAAGCGACCGCGGCTCGTGTCCCGGGCCAAGGACATGCATTATTACACCCCGGAAGGCCGCGCCATTCTCGATGGCTGCGCCGGACTGTGGTGCGTCAATCCCGGCCATAACCGCGAGCCCATCGTGGAGGCCATTCGTCAGGCCGCCACCGAGGTGGATTTCGCCCCCACCTTCCAGTACGGCCACCCGCAGGCCTTCCGCCTCGCGAGCCGCATCGCCGAACTGGCGCCGGGGGATCTCGACCACGTCTTCTTCTGCAATTCCGGCTCGGAGGCGGTGGACACCGCGCTGAAGATCGCGCTGGCCTACCACCAGACCACGGGCGCCGGCACCCGCACCCGCCTCATCGGCCGCGAGCGCGGCTACCACGGGGTCGGCTTCGGCGGCATCTCGGTGGGCGGCATCGTGTCGAACCGCCGCACCTTCGGCACCATGCTCACCGGCGTCGATCACCTGCGCTCCACCTATGACCGCGAGAACCAGGCCTTCACCAAGGGCGAGCCGGACTACGGCGCGCATTTCGCCGACGAGCTGGAGCGCATCGTCGCCCTGCACGACGCCTCCACCATCGCGTCGGTGATCGTGGAGCCCATGGGCGGCTCCACCGGCGTGCTGCCGGCGCCCAAGGGCTATCTCAAGCGGCTGCGCGAGATCTGCGACAAGCATCGCATCCTGCTGATCTTCGACGAGGTCATCACCGGCTTCGGCCGTCTCGGCCACGCCTTCGCCGCCGAGCGCTACGGCGTGGTGCCGGACATGATCACCTTCGCCAAGGGCATCACCGCGGGCGCCGTGCCCATGGGCGGCGTGCTGGTGCGCAAGGGCATCCACGATGCCTTCATGAAGGGGCCGGAGCACGTGGTGGAGTTGTTCCACGGCTACACCTATTCGGCGCACCCGCTGGCCTGCGCGGCGGGCCTTGCCACCCTCGATCTCTACGCGAAAGAGCACACCTTCACCCATGCCCGCGCGCTGGAGCCCTTCTTCGCCGACGCGATCATGAGCCTGAAGGACAAGCCCGGCGTCCTCGACATCCGCACCGTGGGCATCACCGGCGCCGTGGACCTCGCCCCGAAGGACGGCGCGCCGGGCCTGAAGGGCTACGAGGCGCTGGAGCGGGCCTTCCACGAGGAAGGGCTGATGATGCGCATCGCCGGCGACACGCTGGTGGTGACGCCGCCGCTCATCATCTCCAAGGATCAGGTGGGCGAGCTGGTGGAGAAGCTGGGCCGGGTCATCGAAAAGGTGGCGTGAGCCCGGTCCGGCGCGCCGGTGTCTTGAAAAACAGTCATGCCCCGGTCCAGCCGGGGCATGACGTGTTCAGCGGGGGCTTGGGCAGCGGATGCCGCCCGCGCGGACCCTGCGGAGGGTCAGAGTCGTCCCGTCAGGGCGAGCACGATGACGATGATCAGCAGCACGCCGACAATGCCGCCGGGCCCATAGCCCCAGCCCGAGTTGTAGCCCCACCGCGGCAGCGCCCCGATGAGCAGCAGCACGAGGACGATAATCAGAATAGTGGACATGGACGGCCTCCCTTATCGATCGGCGGAGCTTCGTCTCACCTCTCGCCGATGATAACGCCAGCCTGACCGTAGAGTTCCCGCTTGGTTCCGTTCAAAGCGGCGCGGTGGCCTGCGCCAGCCAGTTCCGCTCCGCCTCGTCGAGATCGCCGGCCAGCGCCTCGGCCACCAGGCCATGATAGGCGTCCACCTGCTCCCGCTCCGCGCCATCCAGCAGGCTGAGGTCGATGAGCCGCCGGTCGTAAGGCACCAGCGTCAGGGTCGAGAAGCCGAGGCACGGCTTCTCCGCACCCGCGAGGTCCCGGCGCTCCACCAGGATGAGGTTCTCGATGCGGATGCCGTAGGCGCCGGTGCGGTAATAGCCCGGCTCGTTGGAGAGGATCATGCCCTGTGCCAGCGCCAGGTGCCCGAGCTGGGAGATGCGCGCCGGGCCTTCATGCACCGAAAGGCCGGCGCCCACGCCATGGCCGGTGCCGTGGTCGAAATCCAGCCCCGCCGCCCACAGATACTGCCGCGCCAGCGGATCGAGCTGGGCGCCGGTGATGCCCTCCGGAAACACCGCCCGGCTCAGGGCCAGATGGCCCTTCAGCACCAGCGTGTAGTGGCGGCGCATCTCGGCCGTCGGCGTGCCCACGGCGAGGGTGCGGGTGATGTCGGTGGTGCCGTCCGGATATTGTGCGCCGGAATCCAGCAGGAACAGTTCGCCCGGATGGATCGCCCGGTTGGTCTTGCGGGTGACGCGATAATGCACGATGGCGCCGTTCTCTCCCGCCCCCGCGATGGTGGGGAAGGACACGTCGGTGAGGGTGCCGGTGCCACGGCGGAAGGTTTCCAGCGCCTCCACCGCCTCGATCTCGGTGAGATGGCCCTTCGGCGCCTCGGCATCGAACCACGCGAGGAACCGCGCGAGGGCGAGGCCATCGCGCGCGTGGGCGGCGCGCATGCCGGCGATCTCGGCCGGGTTCTTGGAGGCTTTCAGCAGGGCGATGGGATCGGTGCCCTTGTCCACCGTGCCCTCCGCCGCCTCGATGAGGCCGGCCAGACGCACCGGCGCCGTGGCCTGATCCAGCCGGATCTTGCGGCCCTTGGCGAAGCTGGCGAGCACGGTGTCGAGGTCGCCGGTGCCGTGCAGGCGCGCATGGCCGGCCAGCGCCGCGCGCACCTCGTGGGAGAGCTTCAGCGGTTCGAGGAAGAGGTCCGGCAGCCCCTCGCGCGGCACGATGCACCAGGCCAGCGGCAGCGGCGTGTGGGCCACGTCGCCGCCACGCATGTTGAACAGCCAGGCCGCGCCGTGGGGATCGGAGATCAGCGCCCCGTCGAGCTTGTCGGCGGCAAGCTTCTCCTGCACGCGCCGGAGCTTGGCCGCCGTGTCCTCGCCGGCCACCGACAGGTCGAGCAGCCGCACCGGCGCGCGGGGCGGCTCCGGCCGGTCCGGCCAGATGGCGGTGAAGGGGTCGGCCTCCAGCGGCACGAGGATGCCGCCGGCCGCCCCCACCGCCTTGGCCAGCCGGTCGCGGCCGTCGATGGTGGTGCGCCAGGGATCGTAGGCCAGCCGCGCGCCTCGGGGCAGGTTCGCTTCCACCCACGCATCGGGCCGCGTCTGGGACAGCGGCACCACCGTGAAGGCACCCGTATCCACCTGCGCCGGGGCCTGGAGGGTATAGCGCCCGTCCACGAACAGGGCGGCGGTGTCCTGAAGCACGATCCCCGTGCCGGCCGAGCCGGTGAAGCCGGTGAGGAAGGCGAGGCGCTCCTCGCAGGGCGGCACATATTCGTTCTGGTGCGCGTCGGCGCGCGGCACCACATAGCCGTCGACGTTCAGCCGCGCCAGCTCGGCCCGGAGCGCGGCGAGCCGCGCCGGCCCCGCCGCGCCGTCGGCGAGGTCGTCGAAGGTCTGGAACACGGCCTTGAAGGCATGGGGGGTCTTGTGGTGCGCGGTCATGGGCGGGGCGGCCGGAGCTGGAAAGGGGATATTTCGCCAACCATAGAGCCGGATCGGCTCCGGTGGAATCATCCGGGCGGCAAATCCGCCTTCCCACTCCGGGAAAGCGAACGGCGTGCCCGATCGGCCCGCATCGCAGGCGGATCGGGACGTGCCCCTGGACGTGCCCCTGGGCGTGCATCGGGCATGGTTACGCGGCGGACCGGGGGCTCGCTCCAGACGGTGGGTATTTCGCGCAACGCCCTTGATGGGGGAGGGCGCCTGCGATTATGGTCGCCCGGCGCGCGGGCGTAGTTCAGTGGTAGAACGACAGCTTCCCAAGCTGTATGTCGTGGGTTCGATTCCCATCGCCCGCTCCATCGCCCTTCTTTTCCGCGCTTCGATGGCCTACCGCCCCTCGCGGATGGCAAGGCGCGTCGCCGCCACGCCGCGATAGGCGGAGGCGCGGCAGCTCAGGATCACCACCTGCATGCGTGTCGCCGCTTCGGTGAGAATCTCCATCATGGTCTCGAAGCGGTCGTCATCGGCGAAGACGAGAGCATCGTCGAGCACGAGGGAGGCCGGCTTGCCCTTGGCGATCAGCAGGTCGGCGAAGGCGATGCGGGTGAGGATGGCGATCTGCTCCTGCGTGCCCTTGCTGAGCAGGTCCGCCGCCTCCTCCCGCCCGCCGCGGCTGAGTGCCTCGGGCCGCAGGGTCTCGCCGAAGGCCAGGCTCGCATTGGGCAGAAGCCGGCGCACATAGGGCTCGATGCGGCGGGTGACCGGCTCCAGATAGCGCCGCGCCGCCTCCTGCTGGGTCTCCCGCAGCACCTTGAGGAGCAGCGCCAGCGTGTCCGCCTCCTGCTTCAGGCGCTGGTGCGCGGCCTCGGCGGCGTCCGCCTCTTCGGTTGCGGCGTCGGCGCGGCTCGCGGGGCCTTCGCCGCCCAGGGTCTTGGCCTGCTCCTCCAGCCGCGCCACCTCGCCGGCGAGGGCCGGCAACTGGCCCTGCAGGGTCTCGCGGCGCTTCTTCAGCGCGTCGCGCTTGCGCACGAGGGTGGCTTCGTCCAGCACTTCGGCGGCACGCTGGGCCGCATCGCGATCCATCAGGGCGCGGCCCTCGGCGGTCTGCGCCGCGGCGCGGGCGGAGGCGAGGTCGGCGTCGGCGAGGCCACTCGTCTCGGCGGCGAGGTCATCGGCGAGACGGCGCCGGTCGCCCTCGGCGCGCTCCCGCGCAGTGGCAAGGGCCATTTCCTGCTGTTGTGCCGCCTTCAGCCCCTCCAGCATGGCCTCGCGCCGGGCCCCCGCCTCGGTCTCGGCGGTGCGCAGGGCGCGGGTGCGCGTTTCGAGGTCGGCAAGGCCGGCCGGGGCTTCCTTTGCCTCCGGAGCCGGAGGGGTGAGGCCGGCCAGCGCCCCGCGCAGCGGGTCGAGACCCGCCGGGATGCCGAGGGCGGCATCGGCCGGGCATTCGGCCTTCAGCCGGGTGCGCAGCCCCAGAAGCTCCGCCTCGTCGATGGCCCGCGCCCGCGCCGCCGCGCGCGCCGCCGCCGGCGTGGGGTGGCCGTGCTCGGCGAGGAAGTCGCCAAGTTTGCGCTGGGCGTTTTCGAGACCGGCGACCGCGGGGGCGCCGCTGGCCGGCGGGGTGAGGGTGAAGCTGCCGACGCCGGGAACAGTGATCACCATTGGGCGGGTGAGGCGCACCGTCGTGCCGTCGGCAAGGAGCGCGCCGTCCAGGAGGATGCCCGGCGCGCCGGGCTCCAGCGCCACCTGCAAGGTGGCTGCGCCCGCCTCCACGGCGGCGCGGGCGGCGCCGGCGGCGTCCTCCAGCTGGCGCAGGCAGTTCACCGCCGCCTCGTCCATGCGCTCGGCGGCGATGCGGGCGTCGCGGATGCGGATATCGGCGGCAAGCGCCTCGGCCCGCTCCAGCCGGGCGAAGGCGGCGGCAAGGGTGCGGCGGCGCTCGGCGGCATCGCGCTCGGTGCGGGCGCTGTCGCGCGCGTCCTCGGCGGCGCGCAGGTCGGCGCGGGCGCGCTCCAGGGCGGCGGCGGCCTCCTGCTCGGCGCCCCGGGCGCGGGCCATGGCCTCGGAATGGGTGGCGACATCGGCGGCGGCCTTGCGTGCCGCCGTCTCGGCCCTGGCGAGGGCGTCGCGCATCTGGGCGCGTGCGGTCGTGCGCGCTTCCAGCGCGATGCGCTCGCCGGACGCCTTCTGCAGGGCGAGGTCGGCGATGCGCAGCGCCTGGCCTGCCTGCTTGGCGCGGTCGATGTCGTCGCCGAGCCGCTTCAGGTCGGCGTCGATCTCCGGGTCTTCCATGTCGCGGACGAGGCGGCGCTGGTCGTTGCGCTTGGCTTCCAGCCGCTCCAGCAGGCCCTCGAACTGGGTGAGTTCGCGCCGGGCGTCGTCGGCCTTGAGGCGGGCGGCGTCGGCCGCCTCCTGCGCCTGCTTCAGGCGGCCGGTGGGGCGGCCGGTGGCGGTGTAGAAGTCGGCGAGGCTCTTTTCCACCTGCAGGACCACGGCCTTCGCCCGCCGCCCGCCGGTCACCGCGCCGACCTCGCCGGCCAGGGCTTCCTCCAGCGAGCGCCGGGCGGTCTCGGCGGGGGCGCCGAGCTGGAAGGACAGGCCCTGTTCCACCCACAACAGGCCGAGGGCGCCGCGGCTTTCATCGTCGGCGCCGCGATTGCCGGCGCGGTTGAAGCCGAGCAGCGACTGGAGCTTTTCCTCCGCCGCGTCCGAGGAGAAGCGCCCGTCGGGGCCCTCCAGCGTCACCTGCGGCGCAGCCCAGAAGCGCTTGGACAGGCGCCATTCCCCGCCGCCCACGTCGAAGGCGAGATCCACCGTCGGCGCCACCTCGTCGCCCTGGGGGCGGAAGGAGCGGATGCGGTCGCTCTTGGCGCTGTGGCGCTCGAACAAGGCGGCGCGCAAGGCGTCGAGCACCGTGGACTTGCCGGTCTCGTTGGGCTCGCAGACGAGGTTGAGCCCGTCGGCAAAGCCCTCCAGCACCACGGGGGCGCGGAACTTGCGGAAATTCTCGATGGTCAGGCGGCGGATGCGCATCAGGCCTCTCCCGGCCGCTGGGCCCGATGGTGCTCCACGTAAAGCCGCTCCAGCGCGGCACCGGCGAGGCGCCCCTCGGCGCCGCCTTCGGCTGCCATGGCGTTGAGGCGCTCGGCGGCGGCGCGCAGATCGCCGAAGGCGTCGATCTCGGCAAGGTCGGTGTCGGTGGGGCGGGTGACGAGGCCGGCAAGGTCGAGGTCGAGCCAGCGCAACTCGTGGGCGAGGGCATCCTCCAGCCGGCGGCGCGCCGCCACCTTGTCGCCGAGGGAGACGAGGCCGGCAAGGTGCAGCCGCGCCACCACGTCCTGCCGCGCCCATCCGGGAGCCAGGCCCGCCAGGAGGGCGTCGAGATCGGCGGCGGCGGCGAGGGTCCAGTCGGCCTCGATCCAGTGGTGGCGACCGATGGGAAGGTCGGTGACCTGCGGCGGCGCGCCGGGGCCGGCCAGATCCACCAGCAGGGCGAGGCCGGTGGCCTCGCGGCCGAAATCATCCGGTTCCGGTGTGCCGCTGTAATGGGTGCGCTCGTCGATCCGGAGCCGGCCGTGCCAGTCGCCGAGCGCCAGATAGGACAGGCCGGCGCGGCGGGCGCGATCGGGGGCGAGGAGATTGGTGTCGGGGTCGGAGCCGAATGCCTGCACCGAGCCGTGGGCCAGCCCGATGCGCAGCGCGCCGGGCGCCGTCTGCGCCGTGTCGAACCAGGCCGTGGGATCGGACAGGCTGCGCTTGTGGGTGAGCGGGGCCGGCAGCAGCACGGCGTTTTCGCCGAGGGAGATGGGCTCGGCGGCGATGGCAGCGATCACGTTGGGCGGGGTCTCGGCCTTGAGCCGGGTCCACAGGCCGTCGGCGCGCAGGGGATCGTGGTTGCCGGGCAGCAGGACGAAGGTGACGTTCGCCGCCTGCCGCATGCGCGACAGCGCCTGCCGGTAGACCCGGTCGCCGGGCTCGGCGCTATCGAACACGTCGCCGGCCACCAGCACCAGCGGCGCGTCGTGGGCCTGCGCGGCGCGGGCGAGGCTGTCGATGGCACCGAGGCGGGCTTCCTGCAAGGCCGCGCGGGCCTCTTCCGGGGCGCGCCCGAACGGCTTGCCCAACTGCCAGTCCGAGGTGTGGATGAAACGCATGCGGCCCTCCCGGGCCGGGAGCTTAGACGCCGCCGGCGCCGGCAAGGCAAGGCTGCTGCGCAGGGTCGCGGAAAACCGCCGGCAGGACGTGCGGTTGCGCGAAAGGGCGGCGGGTCGGGTCCCCCGGCTTCGCGGCGCGGCAGGGGCGGGCGAGGCGAATCACGGTGTTGTCTCAGTTTGAAGTTCTGCTGCTTCGACCAGGCACCATGGAACCCTCTCCCGCTCCGAAGCCGGATGTTTCCGGCTTCGGCTCATGGGAGCCGAACTCGGCAACAGCCGAGTTCGGGCGGGGGAGGGGGCCGACGGCGTTTCTTTTCAAACTGAGACACGCCATCATCGATGCCGTCCGCCCCTCAGGCCGCCTCGGCGTAGCGGGCGACGGAGAGGTCGGCGGTGTCGATGTCCGGCGCGCGCCCGCCGATCAGGTCGGCGAGCACCCGGCCCGATCCGCAGGCCATGGTCCAGCCCAGCGTGCCGTGGCCGGTGTTGGTGAAGAGGTTGTCGAGCTTCGTCGGGCCGATGATGGGCGTGCCGTCCGGCGTCATGGGCCGCAGCCCGGTCCAGAACGAAGCCCTGGCGATGTCGCCGCCGGCGGGGAAGAGGTCGCCCACCGAGAAGGCGAGGGTGGCCCGGCGCGGCTCCCGCAGGCTCAGGTCGAAGCCGGTCAGTTCCGCCGTTCCGCCCACCCGGATGCGATCCCCGAGGCGGGTGATGGCCACCTTGTAGGTCTCGTCCATCACGGTGGAGCGGGGCGCGGCATCCGGGTCCACGATGGGCAGGGTGAGGGAATAGCCCTTCACCGGGTAGACCGGCAGCCTTATGCCCAAAGGCGCGAGCAGCGCCGGGGTATAGCTGCCCATGGCGGCCACATAGATGTCGGCGGTGACCACCTCGCCGCCGGCCAGCATCGCGCCGGTGATGCGCCCCCCCTCGTGCCGCAGCCCCTCCACGGTGGTGCCATAGCGGAAGGTGACGCCCTGCCGCGCGCAGATCTCCGCGAGGCGCTGGGTGAAGATGTGGGCGTCGCCGGTCTCGTCCCCCGGCAGGCGCAGGCCGCCGACGAACTTGTCCCGCACCCGGGCGAGCGCCGGCTCGGCGCGGATGCAGCCCGACGGGTCGAGCAATTCGTAGCGGACGTTATGCGCGTCGAGCACCTCGGTGTCGGAATGCACGTGGTCGAGCTGCTTCTGGGTGCGGAACAGCTGGAGCGTGCCCAGCGTGCGCTCGTCATAGGCGATGCCGGTCTCGGACCTCAGCGCGTCGAGGGCGTCGCGGCTGTACTCGGCAAGCGCAACCATGCGCGCCTTGTTGCGGCGATAGGCGGCCTCGGTGCAGTTGGCCAGCAGCTGGGCGAGCCACAGGTAGAGCTTGGGGTCGAGGCTCGGCCACAGCACCAGCGGACGGTGGTGCATGAGCAGCCATTTGATGGCCTTCACCGGAACGCCCGGCCCGGCCCAGGGCGCCGAATAGCCGGGCGAGACCTGGCCCGCATTGGCGAAGGAGGTCTCCATGCCCGCTGCCTTCTGGCGGTCGAGCACCGTCACCTCGTGCCCGGCCTGCGCCAGGTAATAGGCGGAGGCCGTTCCCACGACACCGCTGCCGAGAATCAGAATGCGCATGGCGAAGATCCCCTTCCGCCTCGCCGGCCCCGGGTGGGGGCGGCGAGGCGACATTCAGCGCCGAAGCCAGCGCCATTCGGGCTGACTCAAGCAATTTTCGCGCCTTGTCGTCGATCACGATTTCTCGCGCGGGCGGGATCGCTGTGGACGCCCTGCGGCCCTGCGACCGCCTGTCGCGCGGGTATTTGGCGGCCATCGCCCAAGGATTGATCATGATCAAAGAACGATCTTTCGCCGTCTCCTAACCTTGAGAGGCTGACGGGGTCTTCGGGCGTGCCCGGTGGAGTGCACGGTTCCGCGCTCGGCCGGCAGAAGCTCGCAGGAGGCCGCAGGGCGCGCGTTTCTCAGTGTTTTCAAGGGAGCGCGGCCGCATTCCAAAAGGCTCCGTTGCGGATTTCTTGATCTCTTCCAGAGGAGACGATGTGATGAGTGCCCTTGCCAAGCGCATTGAGCTGCCGGTTGAAGAAGCTCCCGTCCAGAAGGTCGATGACGTGCTGATCCACGTCCGCTTCAGCCCCAGCGCCGAAGTGCTCACCATCGACCGCCTGCCCGAGAGCGTGGCCCCCAAGGCCTGGTTCGATCGGCTCTTCCTGGGCGCTACTCCTTATTACCGCACCCTGTCCAACGGTCGCGGCTTCTTCCGCATTCCCGCCGAGGTGTTCGCGGCGATCTGATCGCGCGACCTTCCCAGCTGCTTTGAACAGACCGGCGCCGGCCTTGGCCGCGCCGGTTTTTTTGTCGGGCCTGAACCTTACGATGGAACCTCCCGCAGGTGGCGCTCCTGCACTGCATCTTGGCTCCGGTTTCAGGAAGGTGTTGATATCGGACAATGACGAAATGGGGCGTCTGCCAAAACTGGCACAGTCCCGCCCATGGCCAAGGACGAGAGGGAGAGAGACATGTCGGAAACCGCCGCGCCGAACGCATCGCACACCAAGCTGGGCGACGAGACCTTCATGACGGCCGATGACCTCAAGGCCTACATGCAGGAGGTCGAGCAGTCGAAGCTGTCGAAGGAACTTGCCGCCATGGACCGCGCCGACAAGGCGCGCGAGGAGCTGGTGAAGACCCTGTCGCAGCCGGTCGACCTCACCCCCGAGATGCTGCACGAGATCACCACCAACCTGCAGACCAAGATGCGCCTCGCCGCCCAGAGGGGCGAGACCGAGATCATGGTGATGCGCTTCCCCAACACCCTGTGTTCGGACAAGGGACGCGCCATCAACAATGCGGAGGAAGGCTGGCCCGACAGCCTCACCGGCCGTCCCCGCCAGGCCTACGAGCTGTGGCGCGACCACCTGCGCGCCGGCCACTACAAGCTGAAGGCCATGGTCATCGACTGGCCGAACGGCATGCCCGGCGACATCGGCTTCTTCCTCAGCTGGGCCTGAGGCCGGGCCGGCGCCACAGCAGGCAGAATAACAAGAACAGGAGGACGCCATGGGCGGTTCGGAAGACGGAAAAAAGGGTGACAAGCAAGAACCCCTGAAGCGCAAGGAATACGAGGGTGAGCTGAAGGCGCTTCACGGCGAGCTGGTGAAGGTCCAGCTCTGGGCCAGGCACGTGGGCGCCAAGGTCTGCGTGATCTTCGAAGGGCGCGATGGCGCCGGCAAGGGCGGCGTCATCAAGGCCATGACCGAGCGGGTGAGCCCGCGCATCTTCCGGGTGATGGCGCTGCCGCCGCCCACGGAGCGCGAGAAGTCGCAGATGTTCATCCAGCGCTACCTGCCGCTGTTGCCTGCAGCGGGGGAGATCGTGATCTTCGACCGGTCCTGGTACAACCGCGCCGGGGTCGAGCGCGTCATGGGCTTCTGCTCCGAGGAACAGGCGAAGAAGTTCCTTGCCACCACGCCCTTTGTGGAAAAGGCCATCGTCGAGTCCGGTGTCCTCCTCCTCAAATACTGGCTCGAAGTCTCCGAGGAGGAGCAGACGCGGCGCATGGAGAGCCGCATCGACGATCCGCGCAAGGTCTGGAAGCTCTCGCCCATGGACCTCGAATCCTATTCGCGCTGGTATGATTATTCACGCGCGCGGGATGAGATGTTCGAGGCGACCGACACCCAGTGGGCGCCCTGGTTCGTCGCCCATTCGGACGACAAGAAGCGGGCGCGGCTCAACATCATCTCGCACCTGCTGTCGCGCATCCCCTACGAGGACGTGCCGCGGGAGAAGATCAAGCTGCCCAAGCGTCAGAAATCCCACGATTATGTGGAGGCGGACTACGCCCGCCACCGGGTTCCGGCCCGGTTCTGAGCTTTGCCCGGCGGCGGCTGTCAGGGCCGGCCGGCGACCGGCGCGGGGTCCGCCACAGCTTGGCGCTGCGCCTTCAGGTCGAGGGTATATGAGGCGATGGCGAGGGCAAGCCCCGCCACCGCAATGCCGGCGCCCATGAAGGGCAGGTCCCCATAGGGCAGGCCGGCGGTGAGCGCGAGCCCACCGGCCCAGGCGCCCATGGCGTTGCCGAAGTTGAACGCCCCCTGGTTGAGGGTGGAGGCGAGGTTGGGCGCTTTCGCCGCCTCGCTCACCACCCGCATCTGCAGCGGCGCGACGAGGGCGAAGGCCAGCACGCCCCAGACGAACAGCGTCAGCGCCGCCGGCACCACCGTGTGGCTGGTGAGGGCGAAGGATGCCAGCAGCGGGACGATCACGGCGATGATGCCGATCACCGAGGGCATCAGTCGCCAGTCCGCCAGCCAGCCGCCGAGGAAATTGCCGCAGGTGAGGCCGATGCCGAACAGAAGCAGCATCAGCGTCACCCCGTGGGTGCTGAGGCCGGTGACGGTCTGGAGGATCGGCGCGATGTAGGTGAACACGCTGAACAGGCTCGCCGACGCGACGATGCTTATGGCCATGGCGAACATGACCTGCGGGCTGCCGATGGATTTGGCCTCGCGCCGCAGGTTCATGGGCGGCACCTCGATGGTGCGCGGCAGGAAGGCGGCCAGCGCCAGCGCGGCGGCGATGCCGATGGCGACCACCACGAAGAAGGGGCTGCGCCAGCCCATGGCCTCGCCCAGCGCCGTCCCTGCCGGCACGCCGAGCACGTTGGCGAGGGTCAGCCCGGCGAACATCATGGCGATGGCCTGCGCCTTGCGGCCCGGCAGCACGAGGGCGGACGCCACCACCGCGCCGAGGCCGAAGAAGGCGCCATGGCACAGGGCGGTGAGCACCCGCGCGCCCATGAGCAGCCAGTAGGAGGGCGCCAGCGCGCACATGAGATTGCCGAGGATGAAGACGCCCATCAGCGCCAGGAGCGCGCGCCGCCGGTCCATGCGCGCCGTCGCCACCGCAAGGAAGGGCGAGCCGAAGGTGACGGACAGGGCATAGCCCGTCACCAGCAGCCCGGCTTGAGGAATGGTGACGTGAAGGTCGCCGGCCACCTGGGGCAACAGGCCCATGATGACGAATTCGGTGGTGCCGATGCCGAAGGCGGCGGCAGCGAGCGCCAGCAGGGGCATGCGGGGATTGCCGCGCGCCGGAGCGGGCGACGGGGCGGAAGGCTGTGCGGCCATGACGATCACCGGATGGGGCGGAAGCCGGTTCGGGCGCAGGGCGCCGGATGATGAACGTCAATTTATGCCGCAGCGCAGCAAAATCACCAAATGCATTTAAGGCTGGAGGGGTGCCCGCCTCATGCATGGCCTGTCCGCGCGGGGCGCATTCTCAAGGCGCCAGAGCGATTCCCGTAAAAATGTGCAGGGGTTCGGCGTCGGGAATTACGTAAAAACAACGAGATGGAGCATATCCGGCGAATGTGGATCCACCCGATATGCTCCATGAAAAACCCGCCCATGGTGGCGTGCCACGGGCGGGGCGTCGCGCGGCGCGGGCGCCGAGGTTTTGCAAATCACATCAGCCGGCGCGGAACATCCGGGACGAGCTTCATCGCATCGGCGAAAGTCTCGAAGGCCACCCAGGCCCGACGCTGGAGTTCGGGCAGGCGGGCGGCTTCCATCTGGTCCAGCAGCATCTCGGCATGCTCGCGCACGGGGTGCGAGCGGACAAAGCCGATCGCCTCGTCGAGCGAGTGCAGGACGATGCAGGAGCCATCAACACAGATCTTCAACGGGCGACGGGCGGCTTCGAACATGGACGGTCCTCCGTAGGGGTTGCAGCGCGTTGGCAACGGCTCTTGTGTCGGCCAGCGCCGCTTTGCGCTTCCCGCATTCGGGGGAAGGGCGCCCAGGATTGGAACCCGAGGTTTCAAGCATGGCCGAAGAGCGGGCACGGAGGCTCCCGGAGCCCGCTCGTCCGTCAAAACGCGGGAACGCCCCTTCGGTTCCCGGCTGTTCCAGATTTTTTGTGCCGTATCGCTGCGGGAATTTCGCCGTATCCTCCAAATTCGGGATGTGAGGCGCGCAGGGCGGTTTAGAACCAACGGCGTGCACGATGCCGGCTCGGCAAAGCGCGCCAGCCGGACGGCATTCCCCCGCATGCCGTCCGGCTGCCCCATTTCTGGGTTCTCCTTCGGCTCCACCATCGCATCGGCAGCGGAACCGCCAAGCTTCAGCAGAGTTGCTGAAGCATGGCCCTCACGGCCAGACCGAAACGCGACGGTTCAAGGATTGCCGTGCCCTTCTTCCAGATCTTCCGCACTCGCCTCTCGCCCCCTCTCCCTCAAGGGAGGTCGCTTCATGCCTGAGCCCGTCACCGCCGGCGATGATCCGCTCTGGTACAAGGATGCGATCATCTACCAGCTCCACGTGAAGTCCTTCTTCGATGCCAATGACGACGGCATCGGCGACTTCCGGGGCCTCATCTCCAAGCTCGACTATATCGCCGATCTGGGCGCCACCGCCGTGTGGCTTTTGCCGTTCTATCCCTCGCCGCGGCGCGACGACGGCTACGACATCTCGCTGTATGAAGGCGTGTCGCCGGACTACGGCACCATGGACGAGGCGCGCCGCTTCATCGCCGAGGCCCATGCGCGGGGCCTGCGCGTCATCACCGAGCTGGTGATCAACCACACGTCCGACCAGCATCCCTGGTTCCAGGCCGCGCGGCGGGCGCCCAGGGGCAGTCCCGAGCGCAATTTCTATGTGTGGGCGGACGACGACAAGGGCTATCCCGGCGTGCCCATCGTGTTCTGCGACGTGGAAAAGTCGAACTGGACCTTTGACGAGGTCGCCGGCCAGTTCTACTGGCACCGTTTCTATTCCCACCAGCCGGATCTCAACTTCGACAATCCGGAGGTGCTCGAGCACGTGCTCTCCATCATGCGCTTCTGGCTGGACCTGGGCGTGGACGGGCTGCGGCTCGACGCCGTTCCCTATCTGGTGGAGCGGGAAGGCACGGACTGCGGCAACCTGCCGGAGACCCACGCCATCCTGAAGCAGATCCGCGCCCACCTCGACGCGCATTATACCGGCCGCATGCTGCTGGCCGAGGCCAATCTGTGGCCGGAGGACACCCAGCAATATTTCGGCGCGGACGCGGACGAATGCCACATGGCGTTCCATTTCCCCATCATGCCGCGCATGTACATGGCCATCGCCAGGGAAGACCGCTTCCCCATCACCGACATCCTGCGGCAGACGCCCGAAATCCCGCCCACCTGCCAGTGGGCCATCTTCCTGCGCAACCACGACGAGCTGACGCTGGAGACGGTGACCGATTCCGAGCGCGACTACCTCTGGAGCGTCTATGCGGCAGACCGGCGGGCGCGCATCAATCTCGGCATCCGCCGCCGCCTCGCGCCCCTGCTGGAGCGCGACCGGCGGCGCATGGAGCTGATGAACTCGCTGCTGCTCACTTTGCCCGGAACGCCGGTGATCTATTACGGCGACGAGATCGGCATGGGCGACAACATCCATCTCGGCGACCGCGACGGCGTGCGCACCCCCATGCAATGGTCGCCGGACCGCAACGGCGGCTTCTCGAAGGCCGATCCCGAGCGGCTGGTGCTGCCGGTGATCCAGGACCCGCTCTACGGCTACGGCGCGGTGAATGTGGAGGCGCAGTCGCGCGATGCCCACTCGCTGCTGAACTGGACCCGGCGCTTCCTCGCCGTGCGCCGGCAGCATGCGGCCTTCGGGCGCGGCACCTTCCGCCTGCTGTTCCCGCGCAACCGGCGCATCCTCGCCTATCTGCGCGAGCAGGACGGGGAAGCAGTGCTGTGCGTCGCCAACCTCGCCCACACGCTGCAGGCGGTGGAGCTGGATCTTGCGGAGTTCGAGCGGCGGGTGCCGGTGGACCTCGTCAGCGGCACGCCCCTGGCCGCGCTCGGCCGCGCGCCGTTCGTCCTCACCTTGCCGCCCTACGGCTTCTATGCCTTCAGCCTGTCGCAGACGGCGGCGGAGCCGTCCTGGCGCGATCCGGCGCCGGAGGCGCTGCCTGAGTTCGCCACCCTGGTGGTGCGCGACGGGCTCATGGGGGCGCTCTCCGAGCCCCATCGCGCCGTGATCGAGCAGGAGGCGCTGCCGGGCTATCTCGCCCGCCGCCGCTGGTTCGCGGGGCGCGCTGAAGATATCGGGGCGACGCGCCTCGGCTGGGCCATGCGCCTGCCCGGCACCGAGCGCGACGTGGTGCTGGCCGAGGTGGAGGCCGAGATCGCCGGTGCCACCGAGCGCTACCTCATGCCCCTGTGCATCGCCTGGGAGGACCAGCATCCCCCGGCCATTGCCGAGCAACTGGCGCTGACCCGCGTCCGGCAGGGCCGCCGTGTGGGCTTCCTGACCGATGCGGCGGTGCTCGACGGGCTCGCGGCCGGCGTGGTGCGGGCGCTTCGGGAGGAGGCTCCCGTGGCGTTGCCCGATGGCGGCGCCATCGCCTTCTCGCGCACCAGCCACCTCGATGGCATTGCTGTGGAGCGCGGCGCTCCGGCGGAGCTGATCGATGCCGACGAGCCGGCGGCCAACCTCGTGATCACCGATCATGTGGCGGTGAAGCTGTTCCGCCACATGCAGTTCGGCCACACGGCGGAAGAGGAGATGGCGCGCCATCTCACGGCCCTCGGCCTGCCGCAGGTGCCGCCCCTGCTCGGCGCGGTCACCCGCACCGATCCGGCGGGCGCCCGGGCGCCGCTGGCCCTCGTCTACGGGCGCGTGCAGCACCAGGGCAATGCGGCGGACTGGACCATGACCCAGCTCCAGCGCGCCCTCGACACCGCCGCCTCCACGGTGGACGGCGCGCGCCAGCGCTTCGAGGACGAGATCGCCGGCATGGTGGCGCTGTTGCGCAACATGGGCCGGCGCCTCGGCGAGCTGCACGCGGCCCTCTCGGCGCCTTCGGACGCCGCCGGTTTTGCCCCAAGGGAGGCGAGCGGAGACATGCGGGTCCTGTGGCGCACGCGGGCGGAGGCGACCTTCTCCGCCGCCCTCGACACCATCGCGCGCCGACCCGCGCCGGACGGGGCACGGCCGGCCCGCCTCGCCGAGCTGGAGGGCGCGCGTGCCGCGCTCAGGGAGCGGCTTGGCGCGCTCTATTCCGGCACGGCGCTGCCCTTGATCCGCATCCATGGCCGATGCGACCTCGACCACATGCTGGTGGCGGGCGGCGACGTGCTGATCGTGGGCGCCCTCGGCGGCCTTGATGGCGTGCCGGAAGGGGAGCGGGCACCACAGAGCCCGTGGCGCGATGTGGCCGCGCTGCTGGCGGCGCTGGAGCGGATCGCCGCCCGCATTGCCGGAGGCGAAGCGGGTGCGGCATGCGATGCCCCGGAACTCAGGAGCGAACTGATCGCGGCCTTCCTCGTCCGCGCGGAACGGGCGGTGCTGGGCGCCTATCTGGAGCGGGCGCCGACGGCGGCGACTGCCTCGCGCCCCCTGGCCGACGCCTTCATCCTGGAGGCCCTGGCGCGGACGGTGGCCGGCGAGCGGGCGCCGCCCCGGGGCACCCATGCCCTCGTCACCGGTCTCTACCGCCAGACGGCGCGCCTCCTGAAGGCCGCCGACGCGGAGGAGGGAGCCACGCTCGCCCGCGGCGTCTCCCTTAATTCGCTGCCATGAAGGGTTATGACATAAAGATCATGGATAATTAAAGCATACCAGAAACAGGGCACCAAAATGGATGAAACGACAATCATCCATGCTGTTGAGATTATGCCAATCTAAGATACAGAAAATTATATTCTGCATTTGGGCGCGGTTTTGGCTGACGCGGGCGTTTTATGCTTGTGGCGATCCCGGCGTCGATCCTGCGGTGGGCAGGACGATCTCGGCTTTCAGGCCTCCACCGGGACGGTTCGCCAGGGTCAACTCGCCACCGTGCGCCTTGACAATGCTGCGCGCGATGGCGAGGCCCAGTCCCATGCCGCCGGTCTCGTTGCTGCGCGACGGCTCCAGACGCACGAACGGCTTGAAGGCTTCCTCGATCAGATCCTCCGCCAGTCCCGGCCCGGCATCCTCCACCCTGATCGTGACGGTGCCCGGCCCCGGCCGCAGGACGGAGACCCGTGCGCTCCGGCCATAACGGACCGCATTGTCCAGGAGATTGCGCAGGGCGCGTCGCAGGGCGACCGGGCGGCAGGGAAGGAGGCAAGGGGAGCCTGCGGTCATCTGCGCATCGGCACCGACGCTGGCGAATTCCTCCACCACATCCGCGCACAGGGCATCGAGGTCCACGGTCTGCGTATCCTCGCTGATGGCCTCGGCGCGGGTGAAGGCGAGGGTCGCCTCGCAGATGGCCACGAGTTCGTCGATGGTGGCGACGATGTCGGCGCGCACCTCCTGGTCGTCCACGAATTCGGCCTTGAGACGAAGCGTGGTCAGGGGCGTCCGCAGATCGTGGCTGATGGCCGCCAGCAGCCGCATGCGGTCGTGCATGAACTGGCTGAGCCGTTGCTGCATGGTATTGAAGGCGAGGGTCGCCGCCGCCACCTCCGCCGGCCCGCGCAGGTCCAGGGCGGTCACCGTCTCCCCTCGGCCCAGCCGCTCGGAGGCGTCCGCGAGGGAGCGGAGCGAGCGGGTCTGCAACCGCACGCAGGCGATGGTCACGCAGGAAACCGCCAGCGAGGAGATCAGGAACGAGAGCAGGGTGGCGCGATTCCAGATGCCGGGCAGGCTCACCAGCGCCTTCAGGTGCAGCCAGCGCTGATCCGACAGCGGCACACTCAGGGCCACGGCGCCGAAGCCCGGCCGTTGCCCTTGGGGCGTCCCCTGGGTCGTGGCCGTGGCCGAGCCGCTGCCGGCCTCGCGCCGGAGCCAGGGGGTATCGTCAGCGGGCCGCTCGGGGCAGTTGCGGTCAAAGGTGCCGTCGGTGTCGATGTGCACTTCGGGACGATCGCGCGCGACGCCGTGGAGACGCCGTGCAAGCAGGTTCGCAAGGCTTTCCTCGGCCCGCGTCATACTGCGGGGGTCGGGTGGCCTTGAGGAGACCCACGCGCAGAATCCCCGTGATTCGAAGGCGTTGGTGAGCCGGTTCACATCCTCCGGTTCCATGGTCTCGATCAGCCGGACCAGCGTCACCGTCTGGCTGAGCGCCTGGCCGCGGACAATGCCGACGATGACGCTGTCATTCTGGGTCTGCAGCACCGTGATCAGCAGCAGTTGCGCGATGGCGAGCGTCGCCACGAGGAGAAGCACAAGCCGGCCGGCCAGGCTGCGCGGCCAGACCATGCGCGCCAGGCGGTTCACGGGTCCACCTCGACCGGTGCGGCGAAGACGTAGCCATCGCCCCACACAGTCTTGATAAGCTCCGGATGCTGGGGGTCGCGTTCAATCCGGCGCCGGAGCCGGCTGACCAGATTGTCGATGCTGCGATCGAAAACCTGCGCCGGCCGACCCGCCGTGATGTCGAGAAGCTGGTCGCGGGTGAGCACGACGGAAGGGCGGGTGACCAGGGCAGCCAGAAGGCGGAATTCGGCACTGCC
This sequence comes from Xanthobacter autotrophicus, assembly GCF_029991245.1. Taxonomy (GTDB): domain Bacteria; phylum Pseudomonadota; class Alphaproteobacteria; order Rhizobiales; family Xanthobacteraceae; genus Xanthobacter; species Xanthobacter autotrophicus_C. Next base: position 16,853 of record NZ_JAIVFO010000009.1, on the reverse strand, counting down.
GAGGCGGACCTCGCTTCCGGTCTCGTCGAGCAGCACGCGGCGGTCGGGATCGAGCTGCCACCGGTCGAAGCGATAGCGGCGCGGCCCGCCTTGCTGCGCGAGCGCAGGACCCTGCGCGCGGCGCAGGATGGCGCGGATGCGGGCGAGGAGTTCCCGCGGATTGAAGGGCTTGGTGACATAATCGTCGGCACCCAATTCGATGCCGACGATCCGGTCGGTCTCCTCCGCCGCCGCCGTGAGCAGGACGACGGGAATGTCGCTCGACTGCCGTAACTGGCGGCACAGGGTGAGCCCGTCGTCCCCGGGCATCATGATATCGAGCACCACGAGGTCGAACGTGCCGGTGCGCATCTGCTGGCGCATGTCCGCGCCCCCGCTCGCGACGCTGACCCTGAACCCGTTTCGGGTCAGGTATTTCGCGAGCAATTCGCGGATCTCGCGGTGATCGTCGACAACGAGGATGTGCGGCGTGCGTTCCATGCGTTCCAGATATCAACCAGCTTCGCCGCGCTGCGCCATTTGACCGATGCCCGCGCTGCCGGGAAACCCGGATGCGCCGCATGCCCCGGGGCGACTTGAGCGGAGTGAACCGGCGCTTGCTACCACGAAATTGTATCGAATTGTGTCATCTCCGCAGAAGAGGCACGAACGATTACCAACCTGCTGCGCTGCGACAAACTCCCGGGACTCCGACGGTTCATAAGGGGGCTCGAAGGAACCTGCCGCCAGACAGGCCGAGTGCCGTCCAGCCCCGCATGTGCCGTTTCGCCCATCGGAGTTTGTCATGTCGTTCGCCCCCGTCCGGTCCGTGCTGATCGTCCTTCATCGCTGGGTCGGCCTGATCCTCGCCCCGATCTTCCTGGTGATCATTCTCACCGGCGCGGTTCTGTCATTCCGGCCGATCATCAATGCGAGCCAGTCGAGCGGGCTCGCCGGTGCCGGCATCGACGTGGCCGCCCTCAAGACGCTCCTTGGCACCGTGGAGTCCCGCGGCCAGTTCGGGGGGGCCAGCGTCATCGACGGCGGCCGCGCCATCGCCGTCATGTCCCAGGACCCGAAGGTGAGTGGCAGCTGGGAGATCGCCACCGGCCAGCACACGCCCGCGCCGGCAGGCGGCATCGACATCTTCCGCACCGCGCAGGGCCTGCACCAGACGCTGCTGCTGGGCCTCGGCATCGTGGTGGAGATTGCGACCTATCTCATGCTGGCGATCATGGTGGTCGGGCCGTTCATGGCCTGGCTGCGATTGCGCAACACGCTCATGGGCTGGCACGCGGCCGTGGGCTGGTGCCTCCTGCCGCTGACCCTGACCTCGCCGGTCACCGCGGTGATGCTGACGCTCGGCATCGGTGTGGGCCCGCGTCCTGAGCTGCCGCGCCCGAAGCGGCCGGTGGCCCTCAGCGAAGCCGTCACCATCGCCTCCCGCGATCTGGATATGACGCGGCTTGCCGCGATGCGCCGGCTCCGGGGCGGCGCGGTGATGGTCCAGATCGCCGGAGGCGGCGAGGGACCGAGGGCCGGCAGCTTCGTCGTCACCGATTCCGGGGTGACGCCGATGACCGGCGGCCCGAACCTCGTCAAGCAGATTCATGAGGGAACCTGGGGCGGAGCCTGGTCCGGCAGCCTCAACTTCATCATTTCCCTCGCCCTTCTGGGCCTCACCGTGACCGGCTTCGTGTCCTGGTTCCGCCGCTGGCGGCGCAACCGGGCCAAACCGCTCGCGGCCGGCGCCGAAATCCTGGTCGCCCATGCGAGCCAGACCGGGAGGGCCGCGCGCCTCGCGACAGCCACCTATGACGGCCTCACAGCCGCAGGCGAGAAGGCCGCCATCGCCCCCATCGGCGCGGTGAAGCCCAAGGATCTCGCCCGCTTCCGCCTCGTCCTGCTCATCGCCTCCACCACCGGCGAGGGCGAGATCCCGGACGGTGCACGGGCCGTCGCGAAGGCTCTGAAGCCAGGGAGCCTCAAGGGGGTCCGGTTCGCGGTGCTGGCCCTGGGCGAGCGCACCTACACCCATTTCTGCGGCGGCGGGCAGAGGCTGCGCTCGGCGCTGCTCTCCGCCGGTGCGGCAGAAGCCGTTCCCATGTGGGAGGCGGACGGGGACCCGTCGGCGACATGGGTCTCCTGGGTCGATACGCTGCGCGCCGAGCTGGGGCTGACGTGCGCCGTCGCCCAGCTCCCACCCGTCAGCGCGCCGGTCGCGCTCACGGTCGCCGCCCGCCAGCGCCTGGACGATCCGGCGCGCGGGGATACGTTGGAGACCTGGCGCATCATGCTCAAGGGTGGCACCGACCTCGTCTTCCGCCCGGGCGACCTTGTGCGCCTGTCCCCCGGCGAAGGGGAGGTGCCTCGCTCCTATTCCGTGGGCAGTTCGAGCCGGGTCGATCCCGGCCGCATCGACCTTACCGTTCGGCTCCATTCCTGGAGCGATGGGGATGGGACGCCCCACATGGGCCGCGTCTCCGGCTATCTGGTGCGCGAGGCCCTCGACGGCGCGACCATCGAGGCGCGGCTCGATCCGCACCCCGGCTTCAATCCGCCGTCGGACCCCGCATGGCCGATCCTCATGATCGGCGCGGGCTCCGGCATCGCGCCCTTTCCCGGCTTCATCACCGAGCGCCGCGCGTCCGGACGGGCGGGACCCGCCTGGCTCATCTTCGGCAACCGGCACCGCGACGGCGACTTCCTGTGGCGCGAGCTGTTCGAGGCCGCCCTGCGCGACGGCACGCTCACCCGCATGGACACCGCCTTCTCCCGTGATCCCGGGGACGGTGCCCGCGTCCAGGCGCGGCTTATGGAGAATGCCGCGGCGGTGTTCGACTGGCTCGTGGAGAAGAAGGCCGTCGTCTATATCTGCGGCCGGCGCGCCATGGCGCGTGCGGTCGAGGACGCCATCGCCCATATCCTCGTCGCCGAGGGCGGGTTGAAGCCCGAAGCCGCGCGGGACGAGGTCGGCCGGTGGCTGGCCGAGGGACGCGTCCGCATGGACACGTTCGACTGATGCCACACCCTCATGAGGCAGTCCCGCCCCGCCCCGATCCGGGCCGGGGCGGCAGGACGCTCGTGCGTCCCCGTGCGGCCCCGATGCCGGGCCGCGATGCGCCGGTCTCCGCCCCCGCCGGCAAGGGACGGCCCGGAGCCGGCATACCCAGGGGCGTGCTCGGGAGCCTGCTTGCTCTTGGCCTCGCGGCATGCGCCGTCGGGCCGGAATACGAGACCCCCGCGCTGCCCCTGCCCGGTCATTGGGGGGCGGTACCGCGCACCCAAGTCGAGCCTACCCATGCCGAGGCGGCGCCCAATCTCAAGGCGTGGTGGCGGCGGATGGGAGATCCCGTGCTCGACGCCCTGATGGACGAGGCGGTCGCCGGCAACCTTGATGTTGCCACCGCCAAGGCCAACGTGCGGGCGGCGCGCGCCAGCTATCGCCAGCAGGTGGGCGCGCTGTTCCCGCAGGTCACGGGCAACGCCTCCGGCACGCGCGGCGCCAATGGCGGGCGGGTCGGCTCCGGCGGCGACGTCACCGTCGACAGCGGCTACGGCCAATACCAGGCCGGGCTCGACGCCAGCTGGGAAATCGACCTGTTCGGCGCCAACCGCCGCGGCGTGGAGGCGGCGGTCTTCGGCGTCGATGCGTCCGTGGACGATCTTGACGCCGCCTTGCTGACCCTGGTTGGCGATGTCGCATCCAATTATGCGGACGCGCGCGGCTACCAGGCGCAGATCGCCCTCGCCCGCCGCACCGCCGCCTCGCAACGGGAGACGGAAGCGCTCACCCGCCGCCGGCTCGATGCCGGCGCCGTCTCGGCCTTGGACGTGGCCAACGCCTCCGGCCAGGTGGCGAGCACCGAGGCCAACATTCCCGAGATCGAGGCGGCGCTGGCTGCGAGCGTCCACCGCCTCTCCGTCCTCATCGGACAGCCGCCGGCCACGCTCGCCCGACGCATGGCGGTCGTGCGCGCGGTGCCCTCGCCGCGCCTGCCGGTGCCGCGCGGCATTCCCGCCGACGTGCTGGCCAGCCGGCCGGACGTGCGTGCCGCCGAGCGCCGGCTCGGCCAGTCCACCGCCCTCATCGGCCAGGCCGAGGCGAACCGCTATCCCGCCATCAGCCTCACCGGCAACATCAACGCCACCGGCACCCAGCTCGGCGACCTCGGGCGCGCCTCCTCCATCAGCTGGGCCTTCGGGCCTTCCCTCACCGTGCCGATCTTCACCGGCGGGCAATTGAAGGCGGCGGTGGACCTGGCCGAGGCCGGGCGCGACCAATCCTTCATCGCCTACAAGGCATCGGTGCTGACCGCCCTGGAAGAGGTGGAGAACGCGTCCGTCTCCCTCGCCCAGCAACGCATCAGGACGGGCAAGCTCTCGTCCTCCTCCGCCTCCTACCGCGAGGCGGCGCGGCTCTCCCGCTCCCTCTACGAGAACGGGGCTTCGAGCTTCCTCGACGTGCTCACGGCGGAGCGCTCGCTCTATTCGGCCGAGACCCAGCTCATCCAGAGCCGGGTCGCGACGGCCAAATCTTACATCGCCCTCAACAAGGCGCTCGGCGGCGGCTGGGACGGGATGGTCGACACCTCCGCGCGGGAGGTGGTGGACGGATACACCGGCCCGCATTTCGCCCGTCTCAAGCTGTCGGCGAGCCAATGACAGGACGCGCCCAACCATGAACGCCCTGCCTCCCTTCGACGAGACCGGCATCACCCCGCAAGATGCGACCAAGCCCAAGCCCGGCGCCGCCGGTTCGCGGCCGCGCCGGCGGCTGTGGCAATGGGGACTGCTGGCGGTCCTCCTCGGTGCGGGTGCCTATGGCTACACCCGCTACACCACCCCGGCGCCCGGCACCGGCATCATGACCGCGCCGGTGACCTCCGGCACCGTGGAGGAAACCGTGCTGGCGAGCGGCACGCTCAAGCCGTCACGCCTGGTGGCCGTGGGCTCGCAGGCGTCGGGGCGCATCCTCTCGCTCAAGGTCAAGCTGGGGCAGAAGGTTGAAAAGGGCGAGCTGATCGCGCAGATCGACGCGGTCACCCAGGAGAATGCGCTGCGCACGGCGGAAGCCTCCCTCGCCAACATGCGCGCCCAGAGGGCGGAGAAGGAGGCGACCCTCGTGCTCAACGAACAGACGCTCACGCGCCAGCGGACCATGGTGGCGCAGAAGGCGGTCTCGCAGGCGGATTTCGAGGTTGCCGACGCGACCGTGAAGGTGACCCGCGCCCAGCTCGCCGCCCTGGAGGCCCAGATCGTGGGGGCACAGATCGCGGTGGACACCGCCCGGGCCAACCTCGGCTACACCCGCATCACGGCGCCCATCGACGGCACCGTGCTCGCCATCGTGGCCCAGGAGGGCCAGACGGTGAATGCCTCCCAGTCGGCGCCCAGCATCGTCATCCTCGGCCAGCTTGACGTGATGACCGTGCGCGCCGACATCTCGGAGGCCGATATCGTGAAGGTCGCGCCGGGCATGCCGCTCTGGTTCACCGTGGTCGGCGCGCCGGAGGAGCGGCACGAGGGCAAGCTCGAATTCATCGAGCCGGCGTCCGAATCCATCAAGAGCGACAGCAGCTTCGCAACCTCGACAAGCTCGTCCTCGTCGTCCTCGGGCTCCACCACCTCGGCCATCTATTACATCGGCGTGTTCGACGTGCCGAACCCCAAGGGCCGGCTGCGGACCTACATGACGGCGGAGGTGCACATCGTGCTCGGCCGCGCGGCGGGTGTGCTCACCGTGCCTTCGACCGCACTGGTGCGCGCGGGTCGAGGTTATCATGTCCGCGTCCTCCAGCCCGACGGGACGGTGGAGCGCCGCCGCGTCGAGGTGGGCCTCAACGACAAGATCACCGCGGAGATCCGCTCGGGCCTGGTGGAGGGCGAGAAGGTGGTGACGGGCGAGGCCGTGCCGGGGGCGGCCGGCGGCGGTCAGCAGCAGCAACAACGCCGGCCGGGTGGGCCGCCATCTCCCATGGGGGGGCTGTGAGCATGGACGCGCCCCTCCTCCAGCTGAAGCAGGTGTGGCGCGAATACCCCTCCGGCGAGGGCACCATCGCGGCGCTCAAGGGCATCGACCTTGAAATCGAGCGCGGCGAGATCGTGGCCATCGTGGGCGCATCCGGCTCGGGCAAGTCGACGCTCATGAACATATTGGGCTGCCTCGACCGGCCCACCTCCGGCAGCTATCGCGTCGGCGGCAAGGAAACGTCCGCCCTCGAACCCGACGAACTGGCGGCGCTGCGCCGCGAGCATTTCGGCTTCATCTTCCAGCGCTATCACCTGTTGGGCGAGCTGACGGCGCTCGGCAATGTGGAGATCCCCGCCGTCTATGCGGGGGCGAGCGCGCAGGCCCGCCGGACGCGCGCGGAGGCGATCCTGGCCCGGCTCGGCATGGCCGACCGTGCGGAGCACCGGCCGGGCCAGCTTTCCGGTGGCCAGCAGCAGCGCGTCTCCATCGCCCGTGCCTTGATGAATGGCGCCGACGTGATCCTCGCAGACGAGCCCACCGGCGCGCTGGACAGCAAGAGCGGGGCGGAGGTGCTGCGCATCCTCGACGAACTCAACGCCGAAGGGCGTACCATCATCATCGTCACCCACGACATGAAGGTGGCCGAACGCGCCCGGCGGATCATCGAGATCCGCGACGGCGAGATCGTCGCCGACCGTCCCGGCGGCGCCGCGCCGGCGCCCCTGTCCGGCGCCGCGCCCGGCCCGCGGACGGCGACGGGCCGGCTCGCCGGGTGGCGTGCCTATATCGACCGGCTCGGCGAGGCGTTCGTAATGGCGCTGCTCGCCATGAACGCCCACCGGCTGCGCACCTTCCTGACCATGCTGGGCATCATCATCGGCATCGCCTCGGTGGTGTGCGTGGTGGCGCTGGGCGAGGGCTCGCGGCAAAAGGTGCTCGCCAACATCTCGAACCTGGGCACCAACACGCTGGAGATCTTCGCCGGCCGCAGCTTCGGCGACACCCGTTCGGGCCGCATCACCACGCTGGTGGTGGCCGACGCGGATGCCCTCGCGCGGCAGCACTATGTGGCCGCAGTGACGCCAACGGTGTCGAAATCAAGCACGGTGCGCTTCGGCGCCATCGAGGCGAGCGCCCTCGTCAACGGTGTCGGCGAGGGGTATTTCGAGGCCAAGGGGGCAAGGCTCGCCCAGGGCCGCTTCTTCGACGCCGAAGGCGTGCGCGAGCGTGCCCTCGACGCCGTCATCGACGAGAATACACGCCGCACCCTGTTCAAGGATTTTCCCGAAAGCCCCCTCGGCCAAGTGGTCCTGGTCGGCGACGTGTTCGTGCGGGTCGTCGGGGTGGTGGCGCCACAGCAGGGCGGCTTCGGCTCCAGCCAGAACCTGTCCATCTATCTGCCATTCACCACGGTGCAGACGCGCTTCGTGGGCTCAAGCTCGCTGCGCTCCATCACCGTGAAGGTGGCGGACGATGCGCCCATGGACGTGGCCGAGCAGCAGGTGACGCGCTTCCTCACCCAGCGCCACGGCATGAAGGACTTCTTCATCATCAACACCGATGACATCCGCAATACCATCACCGCCACCACCGAGACCATGACGGTGCTGATCGCCTCCATCGCCATCATCTCGCTCATCGTGGGCGGGATCGGGGTGATGAACATCATGCTGGTGTCGGTGTCCGAGCGGGTGGGGGAGATCGGCGTGCGCATGGCGGTGGGGGCGCGGCGCAGCGACATCCTCAACCAGTTCCTCATCGAGGCGGTGCTGGTGTGCCTTGTGGGCGGGGTGGCCGGCATCGGCCTCGCGCTCGGGTTCGGCGTGGTTTTCGCCCATATGGGATCGAACTTCACCCTCATCTATTCCGCGACCTCCATCGTCGCGGCGGTGCTCTGTTCGAGCCTCATCGGCGTCGGCTTCGGCTACCTGCCGGCGCGCAATGCCTCGCGGCTCGATCCGGTGATGGCCCTGGCGCGCGATTGAGGCGACGCCCGGGGCTTCCCGCCCCAGCGGCCCCAGCCTTCGCGCGGTGGCGGGAGGCTTGCGCTCAATCCGGCCAACCGGCCGCGCCGCAGGACGTGGCGTCATGCCCAGCGGCCTGCGGCATGGATCGGGGTCGTGCCCGGACCCATCCGGGCTGGTCCAGGGTGCCATACGCGCTCCAGTCGGCGCGCCCCGTCTTAAGCAGCCCATCGGCGCATCGGAGCCGGTGCGGGCGGCTGATACGCCTTACGGAGTCATCTTTTCACGCCGCGCGCGACGATAGCGCAGCCACGACAACGCCGGCCGGCGGCGGGGCTTCGCCTTGCGGGTCGCCTCCGCGCGTACCAGCTCTGCGCGCACCAGCGCGGTCGCGCGGGCCTCGGCCTCCCGCACGCGGTCCAGCGCCCGGTCCGCCAGGGCGTCGAGGGCGGGATGCGCCGCCTTCCGCAGTCCCGGCTCGGCCAGCCGGCAGAAATCCGGGACGGCGGCCTCGATCGAACGGGAGAACCAGCTGATGGCCTCCGCGATGAAGCCGTCCTCGAACAGGGTGCGGGCGTAGTCGAACTGTCCGCGATAGTCGCCGCCGAGGGCCGCCATTCGATACCAGCGGCGCGCGGCCGCGGGGCGCGCGCGTCGCCCCCATCCGCGCTCGAGAAAGCGCCCGATCATGGTCATGGCCTTCGCATTTCCGAGGCGCGCGGAGCGCACGTACCATGCGAGGACCGGGGACGGATCGGCGGCAAATTCGTCGGCGTGAAGCAGGAGCGTGGCGAGATTGAACTGCGCCCAGGCGTGGCCGCGCTCCGCCGCCGAAAGATAATGGCGGGCGGCCTCGGCCATGTCGGGCGCGCAGCCCCAGCCGAACTCGTGGCACCGGCCCACCATATTGACGCCGTCGAGACTGCCGGCCTCGGCGGCGATCGCAAACCACCTGAGCGCCGCCTCTGGATCGCGCTCGACGCCCTGGCCGTCGAGCAGCATCTGGCCCCAGGCGACCTGCGCGCTCTTTATTCCGTTCAGCGCGGCCGCGCGGACCCAGCGGGCCGCCTCCTGCGGCGCCTCCCCCATCCGGGCACGCAGGACATCTGGATGGATCTCCTTGAGAGCCTTGTAGGAAATCCGTTCGTCGACCATCTGGGACCCTGCACTGCGGACTGCCACCGTGGACCTGCACGGCCGTTGGATGACCGCGTGCTCCACGCCGTATTGAGAGAGGGCCTAGAGACCCCGGAGATGCGCATCCGTGTCAATACCCCTGTGGCAGAAGGCGCGAAGATCTTAATTTTAATTATTCCAAATAGTGTACATTTCTGTATCAAAAAATCGCACCATGTCTCAGTCTTTCAGACTTCGGCCTAACTTAGATCTAATAAAAAACATAATAGTTGCGTCGCAGCATGATCGATCATTATATCTCGATCGTTGCTGGAAGTTTCCGCCCGGATCGGCTCATCGAAGTCGTTCCAGTGAGGCGATAGCGACAGCGGCGCCCGAGCGTCGGGACAAGATGAGACCGCAGGATTTTGATCTGGCGGACAAAACTCGACACATGGATCCCATGCGTCGAGCGTGGACCATGCATGACTGATCTATAGCATACTAGAAGTTTATTATAACAATAATAAAATCCGATTTGATGTATTTTGACAAACAAAATCAACAAAATTACGAATTGCATTATTGCATAATAAAAACTTTCAGAACGTTTTTTCTTGATTCAAGTCGAAATGGTTTTCGTTCGAGAGCGGGTTATCGAACAGGAGAAATTGGTATGGTGGCGTTGAGGACACTTCGGCCGGCGATGAAGCATTCCACGGTCACTGCCGGTCTCGCGATGACCATGTCTGCGGTGCCCATGCTGGATGCATTCGCGCAGCAGGCGCAAAATTCGAACCTGGAATCGTCCGCTCTGGAACTGCCCACCATCGTCGTGGCCAGCGAGGGTGAGCCGGCCAACGCGCTCGAAGCGAGCACGGGCCTCTCCCGCCTGCCGGGCACCATCCAGGATACGCCGCAGGTCGTCACCGTCATTTCGCAGGAGACGATGCAGCAGCAGGGCGTGACCACGCTCGAACAGGCGCTGCGCAACGTGCCCGGCGTCACCGTCGCCATCGGCGAGGGCGGCGGCGGCATGAACGGCGACCAGTTCCGCATCCGTGGCTTCCAGGCCAAGGGCGACATCTACATCAACGGCCTGCGGGACTTCGGCGTCTATGTGCGCGACAGCTTCGCCTATCAGAACGTGGAGGTCTTCAAGGGGCCAAGCTCCGAGAGCTTCGGTTCCGGAACCACCGGCGGCGCCATCAACTCGGAACTCAAGCAGGCCCATCGCGGCAACGTGTATGACATCGAGGGCCAGTTCGGCTCGGGCCCGCTCTATCGCGGTGTCTTCGACGTCAACCAGCAGCTGAACGACACCACGGCCGTGCGCATCGTCGGCATGGTCAATCAGCAGGACATCGTCGATCGCGACCACGTCGAGGCCGACCGCTGGGGCCTGATGGGATCGCTGGGCTTCGGCCTCGGCACCAACCAGACGCTGTATCTCAACTATCTCTATCAGCACGGCGACCGCACGCCCGACTATGGCGTTCCGATCGTTACGCCCCTGTACAGTGACGTCCAGAAATTCGGTGCGCTCGGCCAGCCGGTGACCGAATGGGGCGTGCCGCGCAACACCTTCTACGGCAAGGTGACCGACCGCGACATCACCGACACCAACATGTTCACCTCCAATTACAAGAACGAGATCAACGACTGGCTGACCTTCACCAACGACAGTCGCATCGGATACTATACCCGCAACTTCGCTACGACGGTGCCGGGCTGCAGCCAGGGGACGTCGCCGATCACGGAGGCGAAATACGAGGCGAGCTGTACTGGTCAGTTCTTCGACGGCAAGGATCCCGCCGTCACGTTCGGCGGCGGCAATCCGGGCTTCGACCAGACGAGCTGGGCGGCGCAGAACGTCGCCACCTTGAACGCCAAGTTCAAGACCGGATGGCTGCGCCATGAGCTGGTAACCGGCATCGACTACTACACGGTGAATGACGAGCGCACCCTGATCTCCGTCAACGGCAGCAAGGGTACCTCGACCATCTGGAACCCGATCTACCAGAATATAACGGGCTATTACCTTTACTCCAACCCGCTGGGCAACAACGGACAGAAGATCAGCGACACCTCCGATTTCGGCGTCTTCGCCAGCGACCGCATCTGGTTCACCGATCAGATCTCCATCCTGGCAGGAACCCGCTGGGACAGTTATTCGACCGACTACAGCTATTGGTGCGTCGACACGGCGGTCACCTGTCCGGCCAGCCCCGGCACCTGGGTGAACGCGGACTCCGACACGCAGTTCTGGAGCCCCAAGGTCTCGCTGATCTGGGAGCCGACCAAGACCCAGACCTATTATGTCTCCTACGCCAAGTCCTTCACGCCCCAGGGCGCCTTCCCCACCAATGATGCCACGGTGGTCAATCCCACGCAGCGGGACCTTGCGCCGGAAGACAATGAAACCTGGGAGGCCGGCGCCAAGATCTCGGTGCTGGACGGCAAGCTCGGCCTCACGGCGGCGATCTTCCGCGTCAACAAAAGCAACGTCTTCTACACCGATCCGGTGACCGGGGATTCGGTGGAGAGCGGCGAGACCCAGCGCGTGCAGGGCATCGAGCTTGGTGTGACGGGCAACATCACGGACGCCTGGAGCATCCAGGCGGGCTATGCCTATTACGACAGCTCGATCCTCACCTCGCCCGTGGCCACGGCCGCAAATGTCGGCAACGAGGTCCCTTTCGTCTCGCCGAACAACTTCACGCTCTGGACCACCTATGATCTGATCAAGGGCGGCTTGATCAAGACTCTGCCCGGACAGCTCCTCGTCGGTGGCGGCATCACCTATGCGGATGACTATTTCACCAACAGCGCCAACACGGCGATCATTCCGGAAACATTCTCGCTCGATGCTCTGGTGTCCTACAGGCACGACAAGTACCGCGTCGCGCTCAACGGATACAACCTGACGAACGAGCTGAACTATTCCAGCGGCTTCGGCAACCGTGCCATCCCCGCGTCCGGCCGCACCTTCACGCTGACGGTCGGCGCCACCTTCTGAACCTCGCGTGTCCAGGCGGGCGGCGCGGACGGAGGCTTCTCCGCCCGCGCCGCCCCGGTCTTTGCTTGTCAACGGATCCCGCATGCTCGTCGAAATCCCGAATCTGCTGACCGAAGCGGAAGTCGTTCATTGCCGCCGCGTGCTGGAATCGTCCCCTTGGGTCGATGGGCGGGTGACGGCGGGCCAGCAGGCCGCGAAATCGAAATTCAACCTCCAGATCCCGGTGGAGTCGCCGCAGGCGCTGGAACTCGGCGACATCATTCTCCGCGCGCTCGGCCGCAACCCCGTCTTCAACTCGGCGGCCATGCCGCTCCACGTGCTTCCGCCCATGTTCAACCGCTACGACGTGGGTATGAAGTTCGGCGCGCACGTGGACGGCGCCATCCGCGCCATTCCCGGCGCCGGCCGACGGCTGCGCACCGATGTCTCCACCACGCTCTTCCTGAGCGACCCCGCCGACTATGACGGCGGCGAACTGGTGATCGAGGACACCTACGGCACGCAGGAGGTGAAGCTGCCGGCGGGCCACGCCGTGGTCTATCCCTCGAGCAGCCTGCACCGTGTCAACGAGATTACCCGCGGCAGCCGCTGGGGGGCGTTTTTCTGGTCCCAGTCGATGATCAAGGAAAGCGAGCGGCGCGGGCTGCTCTACGATCTCGACCTCGCCATCATCGCGATCCGCACGAAGCTGCCGGACGACGATCCCGCGGTTCTCGCCCTCACCAACGTCTATCACAACCTGCTCCGGCAATGGGCGGACATGTGACGCCGTACGGGCGGACATGACATTCAAGGTGGCAATTGGTGGAAAAAACGGGCCGAAGGGCAGATCGCCAAGCTTAAACTCCTCAAGCACCGGATGTACGGGAGGGGAAAGCTCGATCTCCTTCCGGCGCGCCTCATAGGTGCCCCTTAAATCGTCTCCACCAAACCTGCGTCAGACCCGAATATTGCTCCGGCTTCGGACCGTTGCCCCAATGCCGCGGAGCGCTGGTCCGGACCGGATCACCCGGTTCGGCCAGCTCATGCGCACCAACATCACCGAAGGTGCGCTGCCGTTCCGCAAGGCCTATCTGCGATCCCTGATCGACGCCGTGGAGGTCGACGACCACGTCATCCGCATCCACGGATCAAGGACGGTGCTGGAACAGGCCGTACTCGCTGAACATGCCACCCATCCGGCGGGGGGGCGGCTTTGAACGCAAATGGCGCTCCCAAGGGGAATCGAACCCCTGTTTTCGCCGTGAGAGGGCGACGTCCTAGACCGCTAGACGATGGGAGCATCTCGCGAGAGGGGTGCTCTATAGCGGCGTTCGGCGGGGACTTCAAGCCTCCCGGGGCAAGGATCTGTGGCCAAAGATGGCGCTGCCCACACGCACGTGCGTCGCGCCCTGGCGGATGGCGGCCGGAAAGTCGGCGCTCATGCCCATGGAAAGCCCGGAAAGACCGTTGCGCGCCGCGATCTTGGCCAGCAGCGCGAAATGCGGGTCGACCACATCCGTCGCCGGTGGAATGCACATCAGGCCGAAAATCTCCAGGGCGTGCCGCTCCCGGCACTCGGCGATGAAGGCGTCCGCAGCTTCCGGCAGAACGCCGGCCTTCTGTGGCTCGGCCCCGGTGTTCACCTGCACGAACAGGCGCGGGCGCCGGCCCTGGCGCGCCATCTCCTCGGCCAGCGCGATGGCGATCTTCGGCCGGTCCACCGTATGGATCACATCGAACAGCGCCACCGCCTCGCGCGCCTTGTTGGACTGGAGCGGCCCGATGAGATGCAGCTCGATGCCCGGATGCGCGGCGCACAATGCGGGCCACTTGCCTTGTGCCTCCTGCACCCGGTTCTCGCCGAACACCCGCTGGCCAGCCGCGATGACCGGTACGATCTCGGGGGCCGGGAAGGTCTTGGAGACGGCCACCAGCGTCACGGCGGCTGGATCGCGCCCGCTGTCATGGCAGGCGGACAGGATCTGCGTGCGCACCGCCTGAAGACCCGACGCGGCGTCCTGCGCCTGGGCTTGCCTGTTCATGATACCTCGACCTCTTGACCGGAGCATTCTTGATGCGGGGATACCGCTACGCTTGAAGAAAAATGCGATAAACACGGGAGTCAGGGCCTCGCTGCCCCCCGCGAGACCGGTCCATCCGCCAGCAGATGGACTGATCTCCCCATCCGATCAAGAAGCGTTTACAACTCACTGGGCGGCTGTTTCGCGTTTCCGTCCTCAGGGGGCATGGCCGAGCATGGTCGAGCGTAGCGGCGAAGAGGCGCCAGTCGCTTCGAGACGGCTTTCCAGCCTGCGCCTGCGCATTCTTTTTCTGATCTGCCTCGTTGCCGTGCCGCTCTCCGTCGAGCGCATCATGGCCCTCTTCGCGGATCGTCAGGACCAGATCCAGTCCCTTGAGGACGATGTCCGCGATCTGGTCCGCCGCGCCACGCTCGCCCAGCTCGAAGGGCTGACGCGGGCCCGCACCGTGCTCGATGTGGTGTCACGGCAGTCGGAAGACCTGCTGGAGGATGCGGACGCCTGCATCCCCTTCGTGACCCGGCTCGCCAACGAGGTGGCCGGGATCCAGGGCGTTTTCGTCGCCACCCCCGACGGCGACGTGAAATGTGCCCATGCGCCGTTCGCCATGGGCGTCAACATCGCAGACCAGCCGTTTTTTCAGGAAGCCCTCACCGCCGAAGACATGTTCATGACCGAACTGTTCTTTTCGCGCTTCAGCGGCCAGAACTCGGTTTTCCTGCTGCGGACAGAGCGCGCGCCGAGCGGGAAGCCGCTTGCGGTCGCCGGCATTATCCTCGACCTGCAGTGGCTCTCGCGGATTGCCGCCGGCAGTGCGGTGGAGGCGGGCGCGGTCGTGGATGTGGTGGGCGAAGGCGGGGCCGTGCTGGTGCGCTATCCGACCCTGGCCGATGTCGTGGAGCACCGCTTCCCCGACCATCCGCTGACGCGCAAGATCATGGCCGTCAAGGAAGGCGTCGTCACCACCGTCGGCTATGATGGAAAGGAGCGGATCTTCGCCTTCAACCGCTTCGAGGGGCTGGACCTGCGCGTGGTGGTGGGCATGGATGCCGCCAAGGTCCTCACGCCCATCGACCGCAAGATCCAGACCACAGCGCTGGCGCATTTCGCGGCGCTGGCCTGCTTCCTGCTGGTGTCGTGGTTTGCCGCCGAGCGCATCGTCATCACGCCCATCGCGCGGCTGACGCGCTCGGTCGCCGCCGTGGGCCGCGGCGAAGCCGACCATGTGAAGGACAACGACGTCACCGAATTCGCCCCGCTGGTGCGGGCGTTCAACGAGATGGCCCGCCGCCTGTCCCAGCGCAACAGCGAGCTGCGCACCATGAACGGGCGCCTCGCCTCCCTCGCCCGCACCGATGGGCTCACCGGCCTTGCCAACCGCCGCACCTTCGACGTGCAATTCTCCCAGGACTGGGTGCGCGCCCGCAGCGATGGTGCCCCCTTGACCCTGGTGATGCTGGACGTGGACCACTTCAAGGCGTTCAACGATGCGCGCGGGCACCTGTCCGGCGACGAGGCCCTGCGCGCCGTGGCGCGCATTCTGTCGGCCGCGGCGACGGGGACGAGCCATCTTGTCGCCCGCTACGGGGGCGAGGAATTCATCGTCCTGATGTCCGGGGCGGATCTGGCGGCGGGCCTGGCGTTCGCGGAGGACGTCCGCCGGCTTTTGGGCGAGGTGGCCATCGCCCATCCGGCCTCGCCCCGCCGCCGCCTGACGGCCAGCTTCGGCGTGGCCAGCACCACGCCCACGCTGGAGGGCAGCCCCGACACGCTGGTGGCCGCCGCCGATGCCGCCCTCTACGAGGCCAAGCGCTCCGGGCGGGACCGGGTGGTTGCCAACGCCGAGCGCTACGCCACCGGGGCGAACGGCACCTTCAGATAGTTCCCCCAGCCCGTCCGGCCCGATCGGGCGTGCCGCCGCGGGTCGGCCTTTGCCGGCCTGTGGTCGCGGGTCTGCGTTCAGACGTGCCGCGCCGTAGCCTCAGGCGAGCCGGCGGATGCTGCGCAAGGCCAGTCCCGCCGCCGCGATGCGCGTCAGCGCCTCGCCCACGGGCTCGCGCGCCACCGCCATGTGGAAGGCATTGGCATGCAGCAGGGTGTCCGCCGCCTCGGCGATGCCCACATGGCCCGGCCAGAACAGGAGGTCGCCGCGCCGGAGTTCCGCGTCGAGCGCGAGGGGAGCGCCGAGGGCCGCTTCCTGCATGTCGCTGTCGCGCGGGGCGGCAACGCCGGTGGCGGCGAGCGCCGTCTGCACCAGGCCGGAGCAGTCGAGGCCGAGGCTGGAGCGGCCGCCCCACAGGTAGGGCACGCCCAGGAAGCGGGCCGCGACGGTCACGAAATCGCCCTCCCGCTCCGCGCGCTCGGCAAGATGCACGGCGGGCAGGAAGCCGTCGGGCGTCACCGCGAAGCCGCCGCGAACCTCCCGCACCGCCACCTTGCTGCCCAGCACCAGCGCCTCGCGCGGCGGCAGCTTGATGTCGGGGCCGGGGAACAGGAAGGTGCGCAGCGCGCGCACCGTGTGGGTGGGTTCGGCGCCCGGCGGGGCGAGGGCTTCCGTGGGCATGTAGCCCACGTAGCGGTCGGCTTCGAGCTGGACCCAGGACCAGCCCTCGGGATCATCCTCGAACACGCGGACGGTCTCGCCGAACAGGGCCTGGGTTTCGAGCGGGGCGTCGCTGGCGGGGCGACGCCGCAGCGGCGCCACCGGCACCGCCACGCGGCGCACGTCGCCCTCCACGTAGCGGGCGGCGTCCACCTGTCCCTTCAGGGCGGCGGAGGCG
>NZ_JAIVFO010000099.1 GCF_029991245.1 Xanthobacter autotrophicus | reverse complement strand
CGTCCGGGGCGTGGCATGGGGCGGGGCGTGCGGCGCATCGGTCGGCAGGTGCGGGAGTTCCTCGCCCAGGGTCGGCTCGCGTCGCTGGCCCGGCGCCGCGAAGGCTGCGGCGCGGCGCTCCTCCCGCAGCGGGGGCTCGCTGTTGCGGGGCCGCGCCGCCGGCCTGAAGGCGATGGGGGGCTCGGGCGGCTCGTCCGCAAGCTCGCGGTCGGCCTCGGCATCGGGGAAGGGCAGGGGCAGTTCGGCCACGTCGGGCAGATCGGGGAGCATGTCGTCCTCCCCTGCCCTGCCACCCTGGCCACCCTTGGGCCGGCGGCGCGGCAGCAGGCCGAGCAGGCCGCCGAAGGTGACGCCGTCCCCCGCCTCGCCGCGAGCCGGCTTCGCCGAACGCATGACCGCCACCTCGCGCTCGATGCCGAGGTCCTGGACATAGCGCACGCCCTGATCCTTCAGGATGCGCTGCGCGCCCTTGATGGTGAAGCCGTCCGTATAAAGCAGGTGGCGGATGCCGCGCAGGAGGTCCACGTCCTCCGGCCGGTAGAACCGCCGCCCCCCGGCCCGCTTGATGGGCTTGATCTGGGGGAAGCGGGTCTCCCAGAACCGCAGGACGTGCTGCGGAAGGGCCAGGTCTTCGGCGACCTCGCTGATGGTCCGGAAGGCGTCCGGAGCTTTCTCCGTGTCGCGCGCGTCCACCGTGTCTCCCGCCTCAATCGACCGAATCGCCCCGAAGTCCTGACGGAATCATACGGGTGAACGCGGCGTGCGGGAAGTTGTGGTGGCGCCCTGCGCGGCGGCGCGTCGCGCCTCGTCCCCCGCCCTCTGGGCGGGATCAGTCATCGTCCCTGCCCTTTGGGCGGGGTCAGTCTTCGTCCAAGCCGTCGCCGACGGTCCCGTTGATGCGGTGCTTGAGGATGCTGGAGGGCTTGAACACCATGACGCGGCGCGGCTCGATCGGCACTTCCTCGCCGGTCTTGGGATTGCGGCCGACCCGCTCGCCCTTCTCGCGCACGACAAAGGAGCCGAAGGAAGAGAGCTTCACCGTCTCGCCGCGGGCCAGGCAGTCGGCGATCTCCTTCAGAACCATTTCCACCAATTGGGCGGATTCGGTGCGGGACAGCCCCACCTGCTGATAGACGGCCTCACACAGATCCGCCCGCGTTACGGTCCGACCAGCCATTTGTCACCCCGGCCCCAGAAAGAAAGCGATCCGCTCGAAGCCCCGTTCGACGGTTGCGGATCGCAGAACTTCGGCAATTTTAACAGAGCACGCTTCAGGAATGTGACGGAAAGATCGCCGCACGCCCGAAAGCGACCCAGTACTGGCGAAGGATGTGCAACGCAAACTAGCCGCGCTTGCCAAGGTCGGTCAACGACTTAAATCAATTACCAGCGCAGGAGTGCCGATCCCCAGGTGAAGCCTCCGCCCATGGCCTCCAGCAGCACCAGATCGCCCCTTTTGATGCGCCCGTCCTTGACCGCAAGGTCGAACGCCAGGGGAATGGAGGCGGCCGAGGTATTGCCGTGCTGGTCCACGGTGGTCACCACCTTTTCGGGGGCGATGCCGAGCTTCAATGCGCTGGCGTCGATGATGCGCCGATTGGCCTGGTGGGGCACGAACCAGTCGATGCTCGCGGCACTTTCGCCGGTGGCGGCAAAGGCGTCCTCGATCACGTCGGTGATCATGCCCACGGCATGCTTGAACACCTCGCGGCCTTCCATGCGCAGGTGGCCCACCGTCCCGGTGGACGACGGGCCGCCGTCCACGAACAATTTGGCGCGATGCCGCCCGTCCGAACGCAGGTGCGTGGTGAGGATGCCGGCGCCGTGGGCGTCGTCCTCCCGCACCGCTTCCAGCACCATGGCCCCTGCCCCGTCGCCGAACAGCACGCAGGTGCCGCGATCCTCCCAGTCGAGGATGCGGGAAAAGGTCTCCGCCCCGATCACCAGCGCCCGCTCGAAGGCGCCGGTCTTCAGGTAGGCGTCGGCGGTGGCGAGGCCGAACACGAAGCCCGAGCAGACCGCCTGCAGGTCGAAGGCCGCGCCGCGGGTGATGCCCAGTTCCGCCTGCACCGTCACCGAGGTGGCGGGGAAGGTCTGGTCCGGGGTCGCGGTGGCGAGGATGATGAGGTCGATGTCGCGCGCAGCGAAACCCGCGTCGGCGAGGGCGCGCTCAGCGGCCTTCAGCGCGAGATGCGAGGTGAACTCGCCCTCGGCGGCAATATAGCGCTGGCGGATGCCGGTGCGCTGCACGATCCAGTCGTCGGACGTGTCGATGCGCCGCGCGAGATCGTCGTTGGAGAGCACCCTCTCGGGCAGATAGGACCCGGACCCCCGGGCGACGGACCTGATTCCGCTCACGATTGGCCTTCCACCCCTGCGGCCTGCGGCCGGGATACTGCAACGTCCGGCGGCTGGCGGCCGACGAGGCTCTTTTCGATGCGCGCGAGAAGCTCGTTGCGCACCATGTCGTAGGCGAGATCCACGGCGGCGGCGAATCCCTCCGCGTCGGTCCCGCCGTGGCTCTTGATGACGATGCCGTTCAGGCCCAGGAACACCCCGCCGTTGGCCCGGCGCGGGTCCATCTTCTCCCGCAGGACGCGGAAGGCGTCGCGGGCGAGGAGGTAGCCGATTCGCGCCCTCAGCGTGCGTCCCATGGCCGCGCGCAGGTAGGAGCCGAGCTGCTTGGCCGTGCCTTCCGCCGTCTTCAGCGCGATATTGCCGGAAAAGCCCTCGGTGACCACCACGTCCACGGTGCCGGCACCGATGTCGTTGCCCTCGACAAAACCGCGATAGTTCACCCCGACGATCTCCTCGCGGAGAATGCGGGCAGCCTCCTTGACCTCCTCGACGCCCTTGATCTCCTCGACGCCCACATTGAGCAGCCCCACCGTGGGCGCTTCGAGGTCGAACAGGACGCGGGCCATGGCCGAGCCCATGATGGCCATCTCCACCAGGCTCTTGGCGGTGGCGCCGATGGAGGCGCCCACGTCCAGCACCACGCTTTCCCCGCGCAGGGTCGGCCAGATGGCGGCGATGGCCGGCCGGCTGATTCCCGGCATGGTGCGCAGGTTGAAATTGGCCATGGCCATCAGCGCGCCGGTGTTGCCGGCGGAGACCGCCACGTCCGCCTCCTTCAGCTTCACCGCATCGATGGCGCGCCACATGGAGGATTTGTAGCGGCCGCGGCGCAGGGCCTGGCTCGGCTTGTCGTCCATGCCCACCACCACGTCGGTGTGGACGATGCGGGAGACGGCGGCGAGCTTGGGGTGGTTCTTCAGCACCTCGGTCACGCGCGCCTCGTCGCCATAGAGGACGAAGGCGGTGTCCGGATGGCGCCAGAGGGAGATTTCCGCCCCGGCAAGGACCGTCTCGGGTCCATGGTCGCCGCCCATGGCGTCGAGGGCGATGCGGACGGGTGCGGTCATCTCAGGCAGGTGTCCCTTGGGCTCTCTTGCGGGTTTAAAGGCGGTGCCGACCGGGGGTGCATATCCTCCCCGCATGACGGCTGACGCTTCGGCGGGCGGACAATAGCGTCTCGCGCCCGCATCGCAACTGGCGCGCGGCGTTCAAATGCGTCCCGGCGAAATTGGCGTCACTCGGCGTCCTTCAGCCGGGACAAGGCGGCGAAGGGCAAGGCAGCGGCGTCCTCGGCCGGCGGCTCGAACACCGCGCCGGGCTTGCGGGGATAGGGATCGATGCCGAGAATGAGGAACTCGCACACCAGCGCGCCGGCGTCGATGCGCCCGTCCTCGGTCTCGTCCGGCGGATCGATCTCGTTCTCTTCGTCGGTTACCACGGGCTTGTAGGTGCCGGGCGGCACGAAATGCACGTCGATCTCCTCGGAGAGCGGCGCATCGAACGGCTCCAGCGTGACGCCGCAGGCCTGCCGGATGGTGGCGGTGACAAGGCCGGTCACATGGGCCCCTGCCCCGCCCTCGGGCGCCAGATGAAGGTTTGCCTTCACGTCCTCCACCGCGATCACCCCGGCAAGGCTGGCGATGGCGGCGCACGTGGCGGCATCGGGGGCGAGGGCCAGGTCGAAGCCGCCGGCGGGCAGATCGAGCACGGAGAAGGGATAGGAATAGGGCAGATCGGTCATGTCTCGTTCTCGCGCACGGCGGGGTCGGGCAGCTCCAGCACGCCGCGGGCCAGGACCTCGAACGGCGTTGCATCGAGCTTCGCCGCGGCGGCGCGCACATAGGCGGCGAGCGCAGCGGCTTCAGGCGAAGGTTCAGCTTCGCCGGCGGAAAGGAGGTTGCGGGACAGGGCCTGGACCAGCGCGGTGTCGTCCGCCGCGGCCAGGGCCGCGTCATAGGCGGCGGCGCGGCCATAGAAGGCCTCGCCGATCTTCTTCATCTTCTTGGGCACGGTCAGGTCGCCGATCCCGACTTCGCGCATGGCGGCATCCATGTCAGCGGCGAAGGCATCGAAGATGTCCTGCGACATGGAGCGTTCCGGCGTATTGCCGCCCTTCAGGCGGTGGCAGACGAGGACGGTGTGGAGAACCACCATCTCGAACCGTCCTTCGAGCGTATCGGGCACGCCGAAGTCGGTGTAGAAGTCCGCCCGCCGCGACTGTGCCACGATCGCGCCATACAGGCGCTCAATGGTCGCGCGCGACATCGCGCGGGTCTTGGACGAGCGGAACAGGTTGAACATCGCAAATCCGGGGCGAGACGGTCCAGGCGGTGGGACTGGCATTCGGCCAAGCGGCGTAACGCGCCGCCGGCCTTGTGGCAAGGGGCGGCGATGCGGCGATGGTGCGGCGGCGGCAGGCGCCGGCCTGTCAGGGCCGGTCGAGCGAACATATGGGGAAGCGTGTGGCGTCACATGAGATGAAGGACATGCGGGGCGGCATGAATTCCGAAAACGCGGGTTCCGGAAGCACGGTTTCCGGATACAGGACCGCAACGACGGCGCTGCTTCTCGCGGCGCTCGGGCTCGCCGGCTGCGGCGACATGGTGGGCGGCAGCGGAACCACCATTTCCGGCGTCACCCGCACCTATCAGCGCGGCTACGTGCTGGCCGAGGGCGCGCTGGATCAGGTGCCGGTGGGATCGAGCCAGGAGCAGGTGCTGCTGGTGCTCGGCACCCCCTCCACCGTCGCGACGGTGAACGGCGAGGCCTTCTTCTATATCTCGCAGACCGCGCAGAAGGTGGCGTTCCTGAAGCCGGAGATCACCGAGCAGAAGGTGCTCGCCATCTATTTCGACAAGAACAAGCGCGTCAGCCGCGTCGCCCAGTACGGGCTGAAGGACGGCAAGGTGTTCGATTTCATCTCCCAGACCACGCCCACCAGCGGCGAGGAGCTGAGCCTCATCAAGCAGATGATCGGCCTCATCACCTTCTGAGTGTTGGCAACGGGCACATGGGCCGTAACCCGGATGTCCGGGTTACGGCGGGAGAGATGGCCAGGAACCGGCCACAAGGTGCGGGCGGGAGACCGCGCGCCAGCGCTCGATCCGCCGTCACCGCCCCCGGCTTACCGTGTCGGGGTGGCCCGGGCGATGGCGAGGAAATCCGCCGCCTTCAGGCTGGCGCCCCCCACCAGGGCACCGTCCACATCGGCAACCGCCATGAGGGTGGCGGCATTGTCCGGCTTCACCGAGCCGCCGTAGAGGATGCGGATCCCCTCCGCCTCGACGCCGAACTGCGACCTGAGCACGGAACGGATGGTGCCGTGGATGTTGGCCACGTCCTCCGGCGTGGGGGTCCGGCCGGTGCCGATGGCCCAGACCGGCTCGTAGGCGAGGACCAGATTGGCTGCCGTGCAGCCTTCGGGCAGCGACTGGCGCACCTGGCGCGTCACCACCCCCACGGCCTCTCCGGCGTCGCGCTCCTCGGCGGTTTCGCCGACGCAGACGATGGGCAGTAGCCCGAAGCACCACGCCGCCTTCACCTTGGCCATCACCACCGCATCGCTCTCCGACAGGTTGGTGCGGCGCTCCGAATGGCCGACGATGACCGAGGTGACGCCGGCATCCTTCAGCATCTCCGCGGAAATGCCGCCGGTGTGGGCGCCGGCGGGGGCGGGATGGCAATTCTGGCCGCCCAGCTGCACCCCGGAGCCGGCGAGGCGCTCGGCCGCGGAGACCAGAAGCGTCGCCGGCGGGCAGACCAAAAGGTCCAGCTTGGCCTTGAGGTCGGCGTCATAGCCCGCGGCAAGGGCCTCGATCTCGGAGAGGGAGCTTTTGAGCCCGTTCATTTTCCAGTTGCCGGCGATCAGGACGCGGCGGGAAGCGGGCATGGTTCGGCTCTCCTCTAGTTTTGATCAGGGCTCGCTCTATCAGAGCCCTTTCCCAGCCAAAAGGCATCAAGATGCGCCGTTGCGGGAGCATGGCGGCCTCACTATCATGCGCCGCTTCGCGCCGGACCCGGCCAAAACGAGAACGAACCGTCGATGGTACTTCAGACCCTTCGTAAGGGCGCGTCCGGCTGGATCGCCAAGATTTTCCTCGTCGTGCTCACGCTCAGCTTCCTGGTGTGGGGCATCGCGGACGTTTTCCGCGGCATGGGCGCGACCGCGGTGGCGAGCGTCGGCGCCACCGAGATTTCCGCCGATGCGTTCCGCCGCCAGTATCTCGAACAGCTCCAGCAGATCAGCCGCCGCGCCGGCCGCCCGATCACGCCGGACCAGGCCCGTGCCTTCGGCCTCGACCGGCAGATCCTCAACCAGATGATCGCCGACGCCACGCTGGACGAACAGGCCTCCCGCCTCGCCCTCGCGGTCTCCGACGAGCAGATCGCGCGCGAAATCGCCGAGAACCCCAATTACCGCCGCCCCGGCGCCACCAGCTTCGATCCGGCCTATTTCCAGCAGCTGCTGCGCTCCAACAACCTCACCGAGCAGCGCTTCGTGGCCTCCGAGCGCCAGCGCGCCGTGCGCGACCAGCTGCTGAAGTCGCTGGGCGCCGGTGTCGCGGTGCCGCAGGTGCTCATCGATGCGGTGGGCCGATTCGAGAACGAGACCCGCACCGCCTCCTACGTGCGCGTCACCCCGGCTGCGGCCGGCCCCCTCGCCGCGCCCACGGACGAGGGGCTGCGGGCCTATTTCGACGCCCACAAGGTCGCCTTCCGCGCCCCGGAATACCGCAAGATCAGCGTCCTGGCGCTGACCCCCGCGACGCTCGCCGCCGCCGAGACCGTGACCGACGCCGCCGCCAAAGCCGATTACGAGCGCAACCTCTCCCGCTTCGGCACGCCGGAGCGCCGCGAGGTGCAGCAGATCGTCTTCACCTCCGCCGCCGACGCCCAGGCCGCCGACGAGAAGATCAAGGCGGGCGCGAGCTTTGCCGACATCGCCGCCGCGCGCGGCCTGACCGCCAAGGACACCGACCTCGGCCTCGTGGCCAAGTCCGCCATCCTCGATCCCAAGATCGCGGACGCCGCCTTCGCCCTGCCCGCGGGCGCGGTGAGCGCCGTGGAGGGCCGCTTCGGCACCGTGCTGGTGCACGTCACGAAGATCGAGCCCGGCGCCCGCCAGCCATTCGAGGCGGTGAAGGACCAGATCATCGCCGACCTGCGCCTCGATCGCGCCCGCCGCGCGCTGCTCGACAAGCACGACCAGGTGGAGGACGAGCGCGCCTCCGGCTCCACCCTCGCCGAGGTGGCGCAGAAGCTCGGCCTGACGCTCCAGACCTTCGACGCGGTGGACCGCTCCGGCCGCACGCCGGCGGGCGATCCGGCGGACGTGCCCGGCGGCTCGGACGTGCTGTCCGGCGCCTTCGCCGCCCAGCCGGGGGTGGAGACCGACACCGTCCAGCTGCCGCAGAACGCCGGTTTCGTCTGGTACGAGACCAATGCCATCACCCCCGCCCGCGACCGCACCTTCGACGAGGCCAAGGCCGCCGTCACCGTCCGCTGGACCGAGGCGGAGACGGAGAAGGCGGTGGAAGCCAAGGCCACCGCCCTCCTCGACAAGGCCAAGGCCGGCACCCCGCTGGCCCAGGTGGCGGCCGAGGCGGATCTGCCGCTCCAGATCGCCGACAGCCTGCGTCGCGGTCGCGCCGCCGGGCCGTTCAGCGCCGAGAGCATTGCCAGCGTGTTCGACGTGAAGGAAGGCGGCTTCGGCGTCGCGCTCGGCACCACCGAGCCGGACCGCATCGTGTTCGAGGTGACGAAGATCATGGTGCCGCCGCCGGACATGGATACATCGCGCGCGTCGGCCGAGCTGTCGCGCCAGATCGAGAACGACATGCTGCTGCAGTATCTTTCCGCCATCCAGAAGGAGATCGGCGTGAAGGTGAATGACAAGCTCGTGGCCCAGGCCACGGGCGCGGGCGCGACCAACTGAAGGTGGGCCGACCCGTGAACGCACCCACCGATTTCGACCTCTTCACCGCGCGCTACCTGAAGGGCGAGGCGCAGGTGGTCTCCACCACACTGGTGGCCGACCTGGAAACGCCGGTCTCGGCCTTCCTGAAGCTCGCCGGCGACACCCCCAATGCCTTCCTCCTCGAATCTGTGGAGGGCGGGCAGGCGCGCGGGCGCTATTCCATGATCGGGCTCGCGCCCGACCTCATCTTCCGCGCCTCCGGCGACACGGCGGAGATCAACCGCACCCCGCAGACCGACAAGGACGCCTTCGTCCCCTGCCCCGAGCCGCCGCTGACGGCGCTGCGCACCCTGCTTGCCGAATCGGCCATCGACCTGCCGGCGGGCGCCCCGCCCATGGCGGCGGGGGTGTTTGGCTATCTCGGCTACGACATGGTGCGGCAGATGGAGAAGCTCGCGCCCGCCAAGCCGGACCCGATCGGCGTGCCCGAGGCGTTGCTCATCCGCCCCACCCTGATGGTGGTGTTCGACGCGGTGAAGGACGAGCTGACCGCCGTCACCCCGGTGCGCCCGAGGGAGGGCGTCTCCCCCCGCGCGGCCTATGAGGCGGCGCTGGAGCGGCTCGACCGGGTGGTGGCCGGGCTCGATCGCGCTATCGCCCATCCGGCTCCGGAGCCGTTCCACGGCGAGGTCGTGCCGGTCTCCAACACCGGCGCCGACGAATTCTGCGCCATGGTGGACAAGGCCAAGGACTATATCCGCGCCGGCGACATCTTCCAGGTGGTGCTGTCCCAGCGCTTCGAGAGCCCCTTCACCCTGCCGCCCTTCGCCCTCTACCGGGCGCTGCGGCGCGTGAACCCGGCGCCGTTCCTGGTATATCTCAAATTCGACGGCTTCTCCGTGGTGTGCTCCTCGCCGGAGATCCTGGTGCGGCTGCGCGGCGGGCAGGTGACCATCCGTCCCATCGCCGGCACCCGCAAGCGTGGCGCCACCCATGTGGAGGACGACGCGCTGGCCGCCGAATTGCTTGCCGATCCCAAGGAGCGCGCCGAGCATCTCATGCTGCTGGACCTCGGCCGCAACGATGCGGGGCGGGTCTCGCAGATCGGCACGGTGAAGGTGACCGATAGCTTCTTCATCGAGCGCTACAGCCAGGTGATGCACATCGTCTCCAACGTGGAAGGCACGCTGGACCCGCGCTTCGACGCGGTGGACGCGCTGGCCGCGGGCTTCCCCGCAGGCACGGTCTCCGGCTCGCCTAAGGTGCGCGCCATGGAGATCATCGACGAGCTGGAGAAGGACAAGCGCGGCATCTATGCCGGCGCTATCGGCTATTTCGGCGCCAATGGCGAGATGGACACCTGCATCGTCCTGCGCACCGCCGTGGTGAAGGACGGCCGCATGTATGTGCAGGCCGGCGCAGGCATCGTCTACGACAGCGTGCCCGAGAGCGAGCAGCAGGAATGCGTGAACAAGGCCAAGGCCCTGTTCCGCGCCGGGGAAGAGGCGGTGCGCTTCGCCGCCCGCGCCGGCAAGGGGCAGTGAACGAGATGGATGCGCGCCGGTTTAAGGCAATGGCTGCGTCCCCGCTGGTTCGCAGCGGGCGCGCGATCATGGCCGGCGTCATGGCGGCCCGATGGCGTGGGTTGCCCCGCACCCCCGTCGCCGCCCTTGCTTGACCACACCCGCCGGGCCACGCATTAAGCCCGGAAAGCCCGAGATCTTCGGGGCCTGGAGCGCCCATGACCAACGTCACGCTGATCGATAATTACGACAGCTTCACCTACAACCTCGTGCATTACCTGGGCGAGCTTGGCGCGACCGTCACCGTCCATCGCAACGACAAGGTGACCATCGAGGAAGTGCTGGCCGAGAAGCCCGACGCCATCGTGCTCTCCCCCGGCCCCTGCACCCCCAACGAGGCCGGCATCTGCCTCGACCTCATCGCCAAGGCCGGCGAGAGCGTGCCGATCTTCGGCGTGTGCCTCGGCCACCAGGCCATCGGGCAGGTGTTCGGCGGCGACGTGGTGCGCGCGCCCGTCCCCATGCACGGCAAGATGAGCGAGATCCTGCACGAGGGCAAAAGCGTCTTCCGCGGGCTCAACCATTCGTTCCAGGCGACGCGCTACCACTCCCTCGTCGTCGAGCGCGACACCCTGCCCGACGCGCTGGAGGTGACCGCGCACACGGCGGATGGGCTGATCATGGGCCTTGCCCACAAGAGCCTGCCCATCCACGGCGTGCAGTTCCATCCCGAGAGCATCGCCTCGGAGAACGGCCACGCGCTGATCCGCAATTTCCTCGAGATTGCAGCCGCCTTCAATGCGCAAAAGGCCAAGGGCTGAGCACGAGAGGCTGAGGACGAGACATGAACGAGTTCAAACCCCTCCTCGGCAAGGTGGCCACCGGCGCGAGCCTCAGCCGCGACGAGGCCGCTTACGTGTTCGACAAGATGATGTCGGGCGAGGCCACCCCCTCCCAGATGGGCGCGCTGCTCATGGGCCTGCGCGTGCGCGGCGAGACGGTGGAGGAGATCGCCGGCGCGGTCTCCGTCATGCGCTCCAAGATGCTACCCGTGGAGGCGCCCATCGAGGCGGTGGACGTGGTGGGCACCGGCGGCGACGCGTCCGGCTCCTACAACATCTCCACCTGCGCCTCCTTCATCGTGGCGGGGGCCGGCGTGCCGGTGGCCAAGCACGGCAACCGGGCGCTGTCCTCCAAGTCGGGGGCGGCGGACGTGCTGGCGGCGCTGGGTGTGCGCATCGACCTCGACCCGGCCGGCATCTCCCACTGCATCGCGGAGGCCGGCATCGGCTTCATGTTCGCCCCCTCCCACCATCCGGCCATGAAGCATGTGGGGCCGACGCGGGTGGAGATGGGCACGCGCACCATCTTCAACCTGCTGGGGCCGCTCTCCAATCCCGCCGGGGTGACGCGGCAGATGGTGGGCGTGTTCGCCAAGTCCTGGATCGTGCCTTTGGCCGAGGTGCTGCGCACGCTGGGGTCGCAAAAGGCGTTCGTGGTGCATGGGTCCGACGGGCTGGATGAGATCACCATCTCCGGCGACACCGATATCGCGGTGCTGGACGAGGGGCGCATCCACACCTTCACCGTGAAGCCGGAGGATGTGGGCCTCAGGCGCCATCCGGCGCAGGACCTGACGGGCGGCGATGCCAAGCATAATGCCAAGGCGCTCAGGACCGTGCTGGACGGTGCCGAGGGCGCCTATCGCGACGTGTCCCTGTTCAATGCCGCCGCCGCCCTTGTGGTGGCCGGCCGGGCCAAGGACCTGAAAGAGGGGGTCGAGATGGCGCAGGTCAGCCTCGACACCGGCTCCGCCCGCGCGCGGCTGGAGCACCTTGTGGCCATATCCGAGAAACTGGCGCCGGAGGCGGCCCAATGATCGATATCCTGAAGAAGATCGAAGCCTACAAGCGCGACGAGATTGCCGTCGCCAAGCACGCCCGCCCGCTGGCGGAGATCGAGGCGGCGGCCCGCGCCGCGCCCCGCGTGCGCCCGTTCGCCGGGGCCATCGCCGCAAGCCTCGCCGAGGGGCGCACCGCGCTCATCGCCGAGATCAAGAAGGCGAGCCCCTCCAAGGGCCTGATCCGCGAGGATTTCGATCCGCCGGCGCTGGCCCGCGCCTACCAGCGCGGCGGCGCCACCTGCCTGTCCGTGCTCACCGACACCCCCTCCTTCCAGGGCGCGCCGGAATTCCTCGGCTCGGCCCGGGCGGCGGTGAGCCTGCCGGTGCTGCGCAAGGACTTCATGTACGACACCTACCAGGTGGTGGAGGCCCGCGCCTGGGGGGCGGACTGCATCCTCATCATCATGGCCGGGGTGGACGACCTGCTCGCCCGCGACCTTGCCGATGCCGCCGCCGCCTACGGCATGGACGCCATCGTGGAGGTGCACGACGACGCCGAGCTGGAGCGGGCGCTGGATCTGCCGTGCCGGCTTATCGGCATCAACAACCGCAACCTGCGCACCTTCGAGACATCGCTCGAAACCTCCGAGCGCCTCGCTCCCCGCGTGCCGAAGGACCGCATCGCCATCGGCGAGAGCGGCATCTTCACGCCACAGGACGTGGCGCGGCTCGCCAAGGTGGGCATCGGCACCATCCTGGTCGGCGAGAGCTTGATGCGGCAGGAGGATGTCGCATCCGCAACATCACAGCTCCTTGCGGGCTAGGCTTGCCGTATAGGTAAAGTTCCGCCTTAATGGGCATGACGGCTCCGCAAGTGGGCCGCACCCATGGGAGGACTTCATGAGACTGCGCCTGTTCGCCGGCATTGCCATTGCCGGCCTGTTCTGTGCCCCGGCGCTGGCCGCCGACCCCGTCGGCCTGTGGCAGACCCCGTCGCGGGGTGGCCAGGTGGAGATTTCCAAGTGCGGCGCCAGCCTGTGCGGCCGCCTTGTCTCCTCCGAGGGGATCAAGGCCGATCCCACCCTCAAGGACGTGAACAATGCCAACGCCTCCCTGCGCAGCCGGCCGGTGAAGGGTGTCACCATCCTCACCGGCTTCTCGGGCGGGCCGCAGGAATGGAGCGGTGGCAGCATCTACAATGCCGAGGACGGCAAGACCTATTCCGGCTCCATCACCCTCGACGGCAACGACACCCTGAAGCTGCGCGGCTGCGTGGTGGCGCCGCTCTGCAAGACGCAGGTCTGGACCCGCCTGCGCTGAGGCAGCGCCGCTTTCACCGCACGAACGCCCCCGGCGGCCTTCTGCCTGCCTTCCCGAGGTGGACAGGACCCGCCGCGGGCGCCATGTTCCGTCCCGCACGAAACGATTCCGGGGCGCACCGACGGCCATGGCGAGCCTGACCCATATCGATGCCGAGGGCTCGGCCCGCATGGTGGACGTGTCCGACAAGGCCGCGACCGCCCGCGAGGCTTTGGCCGAGGGCCGCGTGGCCATGGCGCCCGCGACCCTCGACCTCATCCTCTCCGGCAACGCCAAGAAGGGCGATGTGATGGGCGTGGCCCGCCTTGCCGGCATCATGGCCGCCAAGCGCACCCACGAGCTGATCCCCCTGTGCCACCCGCTGATGCTCACCAAGGTGGAGGTGGAGGTCGTTCCTGATCCCGCGCTTCCCGGCCTTCACGTGACCGCCCGGGCCAAGACCACGGGCCAGACCGGCGTGGAGATGGAAGCGCTGACCGCGGTCTCGGTGGCCTGCCTCACCATCTACGACATGGCCAAGGCCGCCGACCGTGGCATGCGAATTGATGGTATCCGGCTTCTGGAGAAATCCGGCGGCGCCAGCGGGCATTTCCGCGCGGAACCGCCGACGGACTGAAGAGGCGGAGCCACTGATGGAACCGAGCGCGACAGCGGGCGTCGAGAAGCCGGCAGGGAAGAAGACGCCGCTCATGAGCGTCGAGGAGGCCATCGGCCTTGTCACGGCCGGCGCGTCGGCCCTCGGCGTCGAGCCGGTGGCGGTGGCGCTGGCCGATGGGCGGGTGCTGGCGCAGGACCTGCCCGCCCGCCGCACCCAGCCGCCCGCCGACATGTCCGCCATGGACGGCTATGCCGTGCGCGGCGCCGATATCGCCCAGACTCCGGCGCGCCTCGCCGTGATCGGCGAATCCGCGGCGGGCCGGCCGTTCGCCGGTGCCGTGGGGCCGAACCAGGCGGTGCGCATCTTTACCGGTGCGGTGGTGCCCGAGGGCGCCGATACGGTGGTGATCCAGGAGAACACCAGCCGCGACGGCGACATCATCACCACCACGGCCGCCACGGC
Organism: Xanthobacter autotrophicus; assembly: GCF_029991245.1. GTDB lineage: Bacteria > Pseudomonadota > Alphaproteobacteria > Rhizobiales > Xanthobacteraceae > Xanthobacter > Xanthobacter autotrophicus_C. The sequence continues at coordinate 2,762 of NZ_JAIVFO010000099.1, read as the reverse complement.
GGCCTTGCGCAACGTGCGCAAGAAGGGCTGCGACTTTACCGCCGGCACGCCGGGCCTCATGGCCGGGCGGCGGCTGACCGGCCGCGACATCATGCTCGCCGCCGCCATGGATCACGCCACCCTGCCGGTGGCGCGCCGCCCCCGCGTGGCGCTGCTGCAGACCGGAGACGAGCTGGTTCTGCCCGGCACGGGCACGGGCCGGGACAGCGAGATCGTCGTGTCCAACGCCTTCGGCCTCGCCGCCCTCGCCCGCCGCGCCGGCGCGGAGGTGACCGACCTCGGCCTGGTGCGGGATGATCTGGCTGCCATTCGCGCCGTGGTGGAGCAGGCGCTTTCGGGCGTGTTCGACCTTGTCGTCTCCTCCGGTGGCGCCTCCGTGGGCGACCACGACCTCATGGCGCCGGCGCTGCGCGCCGAGGGGGTGGAACTCTTCGTGCACAAGATCGCCCTGCGCCCCGGCAAGCCGCTGATGTTCGGCAGCAAAAGCGGTGTGCGGGTGCTGGGCCTGCCGGGCAATCCGGTGTCCTCCCATGTCTGCGCCATGGTGTTTCTGGTGCCGCTGCTGCGGGCGATGCAGGGCGATGCCGCCCCCGGCCCGGTGACCGCGCCGGCGCGCCTCGCCGTGGACGTGCCGGCCAACGACGTGCGCCGCGATTTCATGCGCGCCCGCATGGACCGGCGCCCCGATGGAACGGTGCATGTGACACCGTCCGCGTCCCAGGACAGCGCCATGCTGAGCGTGCTGGCGTCCGCAGACTGCCTGCTGATGCGCCCGCCCTTCGCCCCCGCGGCCAAGGCCGGCGATCCCTGCGAGATCATCCCTTTTGACGATTGAGCGGCCTTAACCCTGCCTTCACCACTTGCGGAACACAAAAGGAACAGATAGAAGCTGTTCATGATTTGTTTCGCGGCGCCGGGCGGGCGCTAGCAGGGGGCGAGAGATGCTGACGCGCAAGCAATATGACCTGCTTCGCTTCATTCACGAGCGGCTGAAGGAGACCGGCGTGCCCCCCTCCTTCGACGAGATGAAGGAGGCGCTGGACCTGCGGTCCAAGTCCGGCATCCACCGCCTGATCACGGCACTGGAGGAACGCGGCTTCATCCGCCGCCTGCCCAACCGGGCCCGGGCGCTGGAGGTGGTGCGCCTGCCGGACAGCGTCGCGCCGGGCCTTGCCATCCCCCGTGCCGCCAGCCGCGGCTTCTCCCCCTCTGTCATCGAGGGCAGCCTGGGCAAGGTGCGGCCGGCCTCGGACGATGATGAAGGCGCCGGCCAGGTGGTCACTGTCCCGGTCATGGGGCGGATTGCAGCGGGCTCGCCCATCTCCGCCATCCAGACCCGCAGCCATACCCTCAATATCCCGCCCGAGATGCTGGGCAGTGGCGAGCATTTCGCCCTGGAAGTGCGCGGCGACAGCATGATCGAGGCCGGCATCCTCGACGGCGACACCGTGCTCATCCGCAAATGCGATACGGCGGACACGGGCGACATCATCGTCGCCCTGGTGGACGACGAGGAGGCGACGCTGAAGCGCCTGCGCAAGAAAGGCGCCTCCATCGCCCTCGAAGCCGCCAACCCGGCCTATGAGACCCGCATCTTCGGGCCGGACCGGGTGCGCATCCAGGGTCGCCTGATCGGCCTCATGCGGCGTTATTGATTTCCGCTTCCTCCCCCCGATCGAGGGGAAGACCGGGACGGGGTGAGGGGCGTGGTGGTCGCCATGCTCAACGGGGCCGGCTCCTCTGGAGCGACGCTTCTCACCCCTGCTTTTTACACCTTGCGGTGTGTCCGCTCCCCGGAACACATCGGGCTTCCATGCTGCGGATCAGTCCGATGCGGCGTCGGCTTCCGGGTCGTCCGTTGGCGGGCGCGATGGTGCGGGCTCCGGCGGCAGGGGCGACATCCAGGGGCGCTGGACGTGGGGCCTGCGGGTGGGCTCGACGTGCCAGGCGCTGTCGCGGAAATGATAAGCCAAGGTGCCGGTGCGCTGGAGCGCTTCAGGTGTCACCACCTGGGCCGGACAGCGCCGGGGCGGCACATCCCGGGTGACGACGATGCGCGATTCAAGGCAATCCGCCTCCAGGCTTTCCGCCCGTCGCGATACGGCGATGGTACCGCCACCCGGCAGGGGCGCGGTGCAGCCGAGCGGATCACAGGTGAACAGCGCGGTAAGTCCCTCCGCCTCCGCCCGCCGCATGTCGCCTTCCCGGGTCATCCATTGCTCCACCACCAGCCGCTGGCTGCGGGCTCCGAGGACGGAGAGTCGCCCGTCCGGCCCGCGCACGGCCACCGTCTGGGCATCGGGTGCGATGAGGAGGTCCGGCCGCGGCGGTGCGCCGGCCAACAGCAGGGCGAGGGAAAACGGCACGAGGGCGAGCGCGGTGAGCAGCCCGCGCAGCAGGCACAGGGCGGCAAGGCCGAGGCTGAACAGCGCGAGCGGCGGCGCGCCGACCGCATCGACCCGCACGTCCGCACCCGGCAGCACTGCAATGGCATCGGAGACCGCCACCATGATCTCGATGCCCTTGCCCATCACCGGCCAGGCCAGATGATCAAAGCCCAGCGGCATCAGCAGCACGCCCAGCAGGCCGAACGGCATCACCAGGAACGAGACCGCCGGCATGGCGGCGAGATTGGCGAGGAGACCGTAGGGCGCCACGCGCTGAAAGTGGAAAATGCCGTAGGGCGCCGTGGCCAGTCCCGCCACCAGGGAAGTCAGCATGGTTCCGCCCACCAGCACCGCGAGCCATACGGCCCCCTGCCC
>NZ_JAIVFO010000098.1 GCF_029991245.1 Xanthobacter autotrophicus | reverse complement strand
CGCCGCCGCCGCGCTCACCACCGCCTCGTTGGAGGGCAGCTCCAGCGCCACCTTGAGCCCGGCGGGGTCGAGCCCGGAGGCCCGAAGCGCATCCTCGAACACCTGCCGTGTGCCCGAGCCCGGCTCGCGCAGCACGAACGACATCCCGAACAGATCGGCCGGGGTGATCACGCGGCGTTCGGCGGCGGGATGGTTCGCCGCCGCCACCAGCACCAGCCGGTCGCCGGGCAGTCGAGCGTGTAGGCGACGTTGGCGTACTTGCCGTCTTTCGGCAGGTGCTTCTCCAGCAGCTTCAATTCCTTGATCACCACGCCGGTGGTCAGGGCAACCGCGAGGGAGGCAAGCAGCCTGGAACGAAGGTGATTGGCGCAAGACGATTGGCGCAAGACGGGGTCATCGGATCCACCTCTCGGGGCAAAGACGGCTCTCGACGGTGATCTTCGGGCGCCAGCTTCCATCGGTTCAAGGAAGAAGCGGCGGCGGTGTCGATTAGTTGCCTCCTTTGCGGAGCCGCCTCTTTCTTGATCAGAACGGGCTTGCCGCACCGGCGCGGGAGTGACTCTCGCCCGCCCGGCCTCAGGGATCACCGCGCATGGCGTGGAGCGCGTCGACGTCATAGACCATGATCTTGGCCTTCTCCGCCCTTAGAACCCCCTGTTCCTGCAAGCGCTTGAGGCTGATGGTGACCCATTGGCGCGTCGCCCCCACCATGTGCGCGAGGTCGGCGTGGGTGAAGGCCGTTCCGATGACGATGGCGCCCTCCTCACGCACGCCATAGGCGTCGGACAGGTGCAGGAGCAGGTGCGCGAGGCGCTCGGTAACCGAACGGGTGCCCAGCATCTGGGCTAGGGCGGAGTAGCACTTGCCCTTGAAGGTAAGCCCCTCGATGAGACCGATGGCAAAGCCGGGGATCTGGGCGATGTGCCGGCGCAGGGCTATTCCGGTCAGATGGACCACGACCGAATTGGTGGCGGCAACACCCGACCACACGTGCTGCCCCTGCCCGAACAGCTCGGGGCCACCGACGAAATTGCCGGAATTCCAATAGGCCAGCGTGATCTCCCGGCCCGATGGCGCGATGTAGAAGACGCGGATGCGCCCGCTTTCGATCAGGAAGATGCCGTCATGGGGCGTGCCTTGGGAGAACAGCATCTTGCCGCGATAGACCACGCGTTTCCGGCCTTCGCGCAGCACCTCCTCCCGCTCCTTGGCGGTGAGGCGCTGGAACAGCAGCGGCGGCCCGTTGGTGAGGGCGGAATTCTCTGCAAGCAGAAGTGCCTGGGCGGGAACGGCAGCCGCCAGGAGCGGCGATGCAGCGACGGGAAGATGCCCATGGGGCGGCGCGTTCAGCATGGCTTCTCTCCCGGTTGGATGCAGTCTCAGCCGGCAAGAAGCGTATCATTATTAATATGATTAATTCCATAGATCTAATTTAAATTAACCGCCTTCCCGAAGCGCCGCGCAAATGCAAACGGCGGCCCGAGGGCCGCCGTTTGCACATTCCGTCCGGCTGATGCACGGACCATTCCCCGGATCACGATTCAACAACAAGACCGCGGCGTTCGATGAGCTTGCGATGCCGTTCATCGGCGATCGGGGCTCCAAAGCGCCGGCCGCCTCAGCCCGCGCTCGCTGCACCCATGCCAGCAAACCGATGAGGCGACGCAACAGGGTCCGAACCCAAGCATCCGAACTCAGTGGCCGCCGCCGGTGCGCCCGCTTTCGAGGGCCGCATAGACCTGCTCAAGATCGGCGAGCTGACGCGCCGCGCGCTGCCGGCCCTCGTCGGTGGCGGCGTCGTTCACGTCTTCCTTGGCATCCTGGATCTGCTGGTGGAGCACACCCAGATCCAGCTCCTCCAACGGCTTCGCCTCTTCGGCGAGAATGGTGAGGCCCGCCGGGTTCACCTCGGCAAAGCCGCCGCGCACGAAATAAGCCCGCGGCGCCCCATCGCCCTTGATGGTGAGGATGCCGGGCTTCAGCATGCCGATGAAGGGCGCATGGCCCGCCAGCACGCCGAATTCGCCTTCCGCGCCGGGCACGATCACCTCGGTCACGGCGCCGGAAAACACGAGCCGCTCGGGCGAGACCAGCTCAAAGGGTAAGGTCGCCATAATTCTCGTCTCCGGGTCGTCCCGAAAGGGAGGCGCCCCAACATTGGGTGCTCCTCCAGGCGTCCTCCTGCCGGACGGACGCCCCACTCCATGAAGGAAGACGGCTTCACTCCTCAGGCTCGATCAGCCCGGGTGCAACCGTCCCCGCGGCATCAGCGCCGACGGTCGGCTACAAAGCCGACGCCGAGTCCGATGATGGCACCCACCACGGCGGCCAGGCCGACGTGACGGCCCTGCTCCGAGGTCAACCCGCCGCGTGGGTTCTCACCCTGCAGCTCGATGTTGAGGCCCGGCAGCCGGATCTCGGCGACCTGCGGCCGGGTGAGCCAGCCGGTGATGCCGCCGGCCAGAAGTCCGAGCACGAGGCCCAGGACCTTCACATTCATCATTTTCCAACCCCTGATCCGAATTTGCCACTTGAGTACAACACCCTGAGCGGCAAATTCGTCTCAAAGCAGAGCCGGAAAATCGCGCATTCCGATCACGTTGCGACCGTGACCGGAACCGCCTGCTGGATTACCGCTCAGGCCGCTTCGGCGGCGAGCTTCTTGCCCTTCTCGATGGCTTCTTCCATGGAGCCGACCATGTAGAAGGCCTGCTCGGGCAGGTAGTCGTACTTGCCTTCCACCAGGCCCTTGAAGCCGGCGATGGTGTCCTTCAGGTCCACGAGCTTGCCCGGGGAGCCGGTGAACACTTCCGCCACATGGAAGGGCTGGCTGAGGAAGCGCTCGATCTTGCGGGCGCGGGCGACCGTGATCTTGTCCTCTTCGCTGAGCTCGTCCATGCCGAGGATGGCGATGATGTCCTGGAGCGACTTGTAGCGCTGCAGGGTCTGCTGGACCTGGCGCGCGGTGTTGTAGTGCTCGTCGCCGAGGATGGCGGGAGAGAGCATGCGCGAGGTGGAGTCCAGCGGATCCACCGCCGGATAGATGCCCTTTTCCGCGATGGAGCGCGACAGCACGGTGGTGGCGTCCAGATGGGCGAAGGAGGCGGCGGGCGCCGGATCGGTCAGATCGTCGGCCGGCACGTAGATGGCCTGCACCGAGGTGATGGAGCCCTTGGTGGTGGTGGTGATGCGCTCCTGGAGCGCGCCCATGTCGGTGGCCAGCGTCGGCTGGTAGCCCACCGCCGAGGGAATGCGGCCGAGCAGAGCCGACACTTCCGAGCCGGCCTGGGTGAAGCGGAAGATGTTGTCCACGAAGAACAGCACGTCCTGGCCCTGGTCGCGGAAATGCTCGGCCACGGTCAGGCCGGTCAGCGCCACGCGGGCACGGGCGCCCGGGGGCTCGTTCATCTGGCCGTACACGAGGGCGCACTTGGAACCGGCGGCGGAGCCGTTGTTCTCGTGCGGGTCCTTGTTCACGTTGGACTCGATCATCTCGTGGTAGAGGTCGTTGCCCTCGCGGGTGCGCTCACCCACGCCGGCGAACACGGAATAGCCACCGTGCGCCTTCGCCACGTTGTTGATCAGCTCCATGATGAGCACGGTCTTGCCCACGCCGGCGCCGCCGAACAGGCCGACCTTGCCGCCCTTGGCGTAGGGGGCGAGGAGATCCACCACCTTGATGCCGGTGACGAGGATTTCGGCTTCGGTGGCCTGCTCCGCATAGGAGGGAGCCGGCTGGTGAATGCCGCGGGTGGCCTCGGCCTCGATCGGGCCCAGCTCGTCCACCGGCTCGCCGATGACGTTCATGATGCGGCCGAGGGTGCCGGCACCCACCGGCACCTGGATCGGCGCGCCGCTGTCGGCAACCTCAAGGCCGCGGACCAGGCCTTCGGTGGCGTCCATGGCGATGCAGCGCACGGTGCTTTCGCCGAGATGCTGCGCCACTTCGAGCACCAGCCGGTTGCCCTGGTTGGTGGTCTCGAGCGCGTTGAGGATTTCCGGCAGGTGGCCGTCGAACTGCACGTCCACGACGGCGCCGATGACCTGGGTGATGCGTCCGACCTTGTTCGCCATTTTCGTCGTCCTCGTGTCCTAGTTCCGACCGAGCCTTGGTCCCGGGCCTCAGAGGGCCTCGGCGCCGGAGATGATCTCGATGAGTTCCTTCGTGATCATGGCCTGGCGGGTGCGGTTGTAGATGAGCGTCTGCTTCTTGATCATGTCGCCCGCATTGCGCGTGGCGTTGTCCATGGCGCTCATCTGCGAGCCATAGAACGACGCCTGGTTCTCAAGCAGCGCGCGGAAGATCTGCACCGCGATGTTGCGCGGCAGCAGGTCGGCGAGGATTTCCTCCTCGGCCGGCTCGTATTCATAGACCGGGCCGCCCTCGCCCTCGTCCTGCGCCTCGAACACGGCGGGGATGATCTGCTGGGCGGTGGGGATCTGCGAGATCACGCTCTTGAAGTTGGAATAGAAGAGCGTGCACACGTCGAAGGCACCCTGGTCGAGCAGGGCGAGGATCTTCGCCGCGATGGCCGAGGCGTCCTTGAAGCTGAGGGTGCGCACGCTGCGCAGGTCCACCAGCTCGATGATGCGGTCGGGATAGGTCCGGCGCAGCTGGTCGTAGCCCTTGCGACCGACGCAGAAGAACGTCACGTCCTTGCCTTCGCCGATCAGCTGCTGCGCCTTCTCGCGCGCCAGGCGCACGATGGAGGTGTTGAAGGCGCCGCACAGGCCGCGCTCGCCGGTGGCCACCAGCAACAGGTGCTTCTGCGACTGCCCCGTGCCGGCGATCAGCACCGGCGCCTGGCCGGCGCCGACGATGCCCGCGGCAAGGTTGCCCAGCACCGTATCCATGCGCTCGGCATAGGGACGGGCCGCTTCCGCCGCCATCTGGGCGCGACGCAGCTTCGCCGCGGCGACCATCTGCATCGCCTTGGTGATCTTCTGCGTCGCCTTCACCGAGGCGATGCGGTTCCTTAGGTCTTTCAGGCTCGCCATGGTGCCCGTCCGTCAGGTTCGAGGAACAGGCGCCGCTCAGGCAAAGCTCTTGGCGAAGGCGTCGAGGGCCTTCGTCAGCTTTTCAGCGGTGTCCTTGGACAGCTCCTTGGACGTGCGGATGGCTTCCAGGATCTCCGGATGCTGGGAGCGCAGAGAGAGCAGGATGCCCTGCTCGAACTCGCGCACCTTGGAGACCGGCAGCGGATCGAGATAGCCGTTGGTGCCGGCAAAGATCACCGCCACCTGCTCCTCGACCTTGAGGGGCGCGAACTGGCTCTGCTTGAGCAGTTCGGTGAGGCGGGCGCCGCGGTTCAGCAGCTTCTGCGTGGAGGCGTCCAGGTCCGAGCCGAACTGGGCGAAGGCCGCCAGTTCGCGGTACTGGGCAAGCTCGCCCTTGATCTTGCCCGCCACCTGCTTCATCGCCTTGATCTGGGCCGAGGAGCCCACGCGCGACACCGACAGGCCCACGTTCACCGCCGGGCGGATGCCCTGGTAGAACAGGTCGGATTCAAGGAAGATCTGACCGTCGGTGATGGAGATCACGTTGGTCGGGATGTAGGCGGACACGTCGTTCGCCTGGGTCTCGATCACCGGCAGAGCGGTGAGTGAACCGGCGCCGAGGGAGTCGTTCAGCTTGGCCGCGCGCTCCAGCAGGCGGGAGTGCAGGTAGAACACGTCGCCGGGATAGGCCTCGCGGCCCGGCGGGCGGCGCAGCAGCAGCGACATCTGACGATAGGCCACGGCCTGCTTGGACAGGTCGTCGTGGATGATGAGGGCGTGCATGCCGTTGTCACGGAAATACTCGCCCATGGCGGTGCCGGTGAACGGCGCCAGGAACTGCATGGGGGCAGCGTCCGAGGCGGTGGCGGCGACCACGATGGAATATTCCAGCGCGCCGTGCTCTTCCAGCACCTTCACGAACTGCGCGACGGTGGAGCGCTTCTGGCCCACCGCGACGTACACGCAGTAGAGCTTGGCCTTCTCGTCCGTGCCCTGGTTGATGGGCTTCTGGTTGAGGATCGCGTCGAGCGCCACGGCGGTCTTGCCGGTCTGGCGGTCGCCGATGATCAGCTCGCGCTGGCCACGGCCGATGGGGATCAGCGCGTCGATGGCCTTGAGGCCGGTCTGCATGGGCTCATGCACCGACTTGCGCGGGATGATGCCCGGCGCCTTCACGTCCACCCGGCGGCGCTCGGTGTACACGATCGGGCCCTTGCCATCGATCGGATTGCCGAGGGCGTCCACGACGCGGCCGAGCAGGCCCTTGCCCACCGGAGCGTCGACGATGGCGCGGGTGCGCTTGACGGTCTGGCCTTCCTTGATCTCGCGGTCCGAACCGAAGATCACGATGCCGACGTTGTCGATTTCGAGGTTCAGCGCCATGCCGCGCGTGCCGTTCTCGAACTCGACCATCTCGCCGGCCTGGACATTGTCGAGGCCGTAGACGCGGGCGATGCCGTCACCGACGGAGAGAACCTGACCCACCTCGGAAACCTCGGCCTCCTGGCCGAAGTTCTGGATCTGCTCCTTGAGGATGGCGGTGATTTCAGCGGCTCGAATGTCCATCAGCGGACCTCTTTCATCGCATGCCGGATAGAATTGAGTTTGGTCTTGAGAGAGGCGTCGACCATGCGGGAGCCGAGCTTCACGATGAGACCACCGAGGATGGACGGATCGACGGTCACGTCGAGAATCACGTCCTTGCCGGTCTGCTGGGCCAACGCCTCCTTGAGCGCGAAGAAGTGCGCATCGCTCAAGGGGGCCGGCACCGTCACCTGCGCCGTCGTCTCACCGCGCTGGGCGGCGACGAGGGATGCATAGTCGGCAACCATGCGGGGCAGAGCGAACAGGCGGCGGTTCTGCGCCACCCGCCTCACGAAATTCCCGGCAAGGCCGGAAATGCCCACCTGATCAAGTACCGCGGAAATGGCCTTGAGCTGCTCCTCGGCCGAAAAGACCGGGCTTTTGACCAGCCGCGCCAGATCCGCGCTCTCTGCAATAAGGGCCGACAAGCGATCGAGATCCGCCTTCACGGAATCGACGGCGCCGGCCTCTGTCGCCAGTTCGAATAGCGCGGTCGCGTAGCGCCCCGCCATGCCTGACACGATCGTATCCGCCACCCCGCACCTCTCTCGAACTTGCAGCCCATGCTGCGCGCCTTGCGCAGCCATTGCCCAAGCCCTTGATCTGTTGGGAATATTCTAGTGCGACCCCGCGAGAGGGCTGAACCCGCCTCTCGAAATCTCGGTGTGCCTAACACAGGCAGAAGTGGGCGGCAACATGACCGAACGATGGCGCCTAGGCCGCATTGCCGCACCGCGATGCCCGGATACCGTTTCGCCCACCGCCCGGCACCTTATGCCACACCGAGAAACTGCTTCAGCTCGGGCGTCTGCGGGTGCGTGAACACGTCCTCCGGCGGGCCGATCTCGTGCACGCGTCCTTGGTGCATAAACACCACGCGGTCGCACACTTCGCGGGCGAAGCGCATTTCGTGCGTCACCATGATCAGCGTCATGCCCTGTTCGGCGAGGGCCTTCACCACGGCGAGCACCTCGTTGACCAGTTCCGGGTCGAGGGCGGAGGTGATCTCATCACATAGTAGGGCCAGCGGCTTCATGGCCAGCGCGCGGGCAATGGCGACGCGCTGCTGCTGGCCGCCGGAGAGCTGGTCGGGGTAGGCGTCGAACTTGTGGCCGAGGCCCACCTGGTCGAGCCGCGCCCGCGCCTCCGCCTCCGCCTCCTTCGCCGAAACCTTCTTCACCACCATGGGCGAGAGCATCACGTTGCGGCCCGCCGTGAGATGGGGGAACAGGTTGAAGCCCTGGAAGATCATGCCGACCTTGAGCCGCAGCGCGCGCAGGTGCACCTCGTCGGGCGCGAGCTGGGCGCCCGCGACCACGATGGAGCCATCGTCGATGGTCTCCAGCCCGTTGACGCAGCGCAGCAGGGTGGACTTGCCCGAGCCCGACTTGCCGATGATGGCGATGACCTCGCCCGGCGCGATGTCGAGGTTGATGCCCTTCAGCACCTCGTTCTGGCCGAAGCTCTTGCGCACCTCAGTGATGGTGATGAGCGACATTCAGCTTCCTCTCCAGGATCTGGCTCGACTTCGACAGCGGCCAGCACAGGGCGAAATAGATCAGCGCCGCGAAGCCGTAGACGGTGAACGGCTCGAACGTGGCGTTGGTGATGATGGTGGCGGCCTTGGACAGCTCCACGAAGCCGATGATGGAGGTGAGCGCCGTACCCTTCACCACCTGCACCGAGAAGCCCACCGTGGGCGGCACCGCGATCCGCATGGACTGGGGCAGGATCACGTAGCGCAGCTGCTCCACGAAGCTCATGGCCAGCGAGGAGGAGGCCTCCCACTGGCCCTTGGGGATCGATTCGACGCAACCGCGCCAGATCTCGGCGAGGAAGGCCGAGCTCCACAGGGTGAGGGAGACGAACGCCGCCGCCCAGGGCGATACGTCGAGGCCCATGAGCGGCAGGCCGAAAAAGATCAGGAACAGCTGCATCAGGAGCGGCGTGCCCTGGAACAGCTCGATGTAGAGGCCGGCGGCGCGCCGCAGCCACGCCTTGCGGGCGATGCGGGCATAGAGCACCACCAGCCCCACCACGCCGCCGACGACGAAGGCGAGGAGCGAGAGCAGCACGGTCCAGCGGGCGGCCAAGAGCAGGTTGGAGACGATGTCCCAGGTGGAAAACGCCGTCATCGGGCGACACTCCTGCGGGGGAAGACGAGAGCGCCGATGCCCCGCATGACCTGCCGCACCAGCACGGCGAGGGCGAGGTAGAGCACGGTGGCGACGATATAGGCCTCGAACGCCCGGAAGGTGCGGGACTGGATGAAATTGGCGGCGAAGGTCAGCTCCTCCACCGAGATCTGCGAGCACACCGCCGAGCCGAACATGACGATGACGATCTGCGAGGACAAAGCCGGCCAGATCTTCTGCAATGCCGGCACCAGCACCACGTGGCGGAACGTCTGCAGCCGGCTCATGGCGAGGGACGCCCCGGCCTCGAACTGGCCCTTGGGCGTCGCCTCGATGCCGGCGCGGATGATCTCGCAGGCATAGGCGCCGAGATTGATCACCATGGCGAGGATGGCGGCCTGCATCTCGGTGAGCCCGACGCCGATGGCCGGCAGGCCGAAGAAGATGAAGAACAGCTGGATCAGGAACGGCGTATTGCGGATCAGCTCCACATAGGCCTCCACCAGCGGCCGCAGCCAGCGCGGACCCTGGGTCTTGGCCCAGGCGCAGGCGATGCCGAGGGTGACCCCCAGCGCGCCCCCCACGCCGATCAGCTCCACCGTGATGGCGACGCCCTTGACCAGCACCGGCGCATAGTCGGCGAGGGAGGAGAAATCGAAGCTGTAGGCCATCTGCGCCCTTTCCCCCAATGAGGCACCCACACCCCGGCCGCGGCGAAACCGGGCCGGCCCTGAAGCTCGCCCGCTTTCAGGAAGGTCGGGGACGGGGCGGACCCGTCCTCGCCCCTCAGCGCAAGCGGAGCGAGCTGCCGCGCGCCGGCCGCGAGCGGCGCGCGCTCAAGATTCAGGCGTTCACAGGTCCGCCGGGAGCGGCGCGCCGAGCCATTTCTGGGAGATTTTCTCCAGCGAGCCGTCAGCCTTGGCGGCGGTGATGATGGCGTTGACCTTCTCCAGCAGCTTGGGCTCGTCCTTGTTGAGACCCACGTAGCAGGGGGAATTCTTGATCAGCACCTTCACCTGCGGCTTCTTCGGCGGGTTGCGGGCGAGGATGGCCGCCGCCACCACGTTGCCCGTGGCCACCACCTTCACCTGGCCGGAGAGGAAGGCCGAGATGGTGGAATTGTTGTCCTCGTAGCGCTTGATGTCGGCGGTGGGCGGGGCGACCTTGGTCAGCTCCAGGTCCTCCACCGAGCCGCGGGTGACGCCCACCGTCATGCCGGCGATGTCCTCCACCTTCTCCACCTTCACGTCGGCGGGGCCGAAGATGCCGTTGAAGAACGGGGCATAGGCCACGGAGAAATCCATCACCTTCTCGCGCTCGGGATTCTTGCCGAGGCTGGAGATGACGAGGTCCACCTTCTTGGTCTGGAGATAGGGGATGCGGTTGGCGCTGGTCACCGGCACCAGCTCCGCCTTCACGCCCAGCTTGGCGGCGATGAGGTTGGCCACGTCGATGTCATAGCCCAGCGGCTTGAGGTCGATGCCCACCGAGCCGAAGGGCGGGAAATCCTGCGGCACGGCGATCCGGATCACCCCGGCCTTCATGATGTCCGCGAGGGTATCCGCCCGCGCGACCGTGGACAGCACCACCGGGATCAGGGCGCCGAGAAGCGCACCGGCGGCAAGCGCCGTCCGAAGAAAAGTCCTGCGATCTGCGCGCATGGTGCGCCTGCCTCCCTGACACGGCGCCACCGCGCCTTTCAGACTGGGACACAGCAAGGCCTATGCCAAGGGCATCCGGCGATGGACCTTCCCCAAGGGATGCAGGACGGGACGCGGGAAGGGATGCAGGCTGTCGCACGGCGCCCACACGGCGCATCGGCGCCGGGATGGCGGGCCGCGACCCGACGGAACCGGCTGCGACACAAACAAAATGCCCCGCCCGATGTCTCGGGCGGGGCATTTGCACAACTCTTGGGCGCCCAGGTTTCGGGCAGATCCCGCGGGAGACCCTCAGTTCGCCTGGGAGGCCTTGTTGGGGCTCGCCGGGAAGGCGGCGTTCTTGACGGTGCCCTTCATCAGCTCGACGGCGAGCTTCAGCTGGGTATCGTCCTTCGGGTCCGGCGGCACGTAGGAGGGCGAGCCGGTCTGCTCGTCTTCGCCATTCTTCAGGTGGCCCTTCAGCGAGGCCTCGCCGCGGGTGGTATCAACGGCGGCGCCGAGCTTCTGCTTCATCTCGTCCGGCAGGTCCTGAACCAGAATGATGTCCGGCTCGATGCCCTTGGCCTGGATGGAGCGACCCGACGGCGTGTAGTAGCGCGCCGTGGTCAGGCGCAGCGCGCCCTGCTGGCCCAGCGGGATGATGGTCTGCACCGAGGCCTTGCCGAACGAGCGCGATCCGAGGACGGTGGCGCGCTTGTGGTCCTGCAGGGCGCCGGCCACGATCTCCGAGGCCGAGGCCGAGCCGCCGTTGACCATCACGATCACCGGCCGGCCCTTGGTGAGGTCGCCGCCGCGGGCGTTGAAGCGCTGCGTCTCCTCGGCGTTGCGGCCGCGGGTGGAGACGATCTCGCCACGCTCCAGGAACGCGTCGGACACCGCCACCGCCTGGTCGAGCAGGCCGCCGGGATTGTTGCGCAGGTCGAGGATGTAGCCCTTGATCTTGTCCGGGCCGATCTTGGCGGTCAGGTCGTCGATGGCCTTCTTCAGGCCTTCGTAGGTCTGCTCGTTGGTGAACGAGTTGAGGCGGATATAGGCGATGTCGTCCGATTCGACCCGCGAGCGCACCGTCTGGATCTTGATGGTGTCGCGCACCAGCTTGATCTCGAGGGGCTTCTCCACGCCCTTGCGCAGGATGGTCAGCGTGATCGGCGTGTTCACCGGGCCGCGCATCTTGTCCACGGCCTCGTTCAGGGTCAGGCCCTGGACCTGGTCGTTGTCGAGCTTGGCGATGAGGTCGCCGGAGAGGATGCCGGCCTTGCTCGCCGGGGTGTCCTCCATGGGAGTCACCACCTTCACGAGGCCGTCTTCCATGATGACCTCGATGCCGAGGCCGCCAAATTCGCCGCGCGTCTGCACCTGCATGTCGCGGTGGTTCTTCGCGTCCATGTAGGAGGAGTGCGGATCAAGCGACTGGAGCATGCCGTTGATGGCAGACTCGATCAGCTTGGCGTCGTCGGGCTTCTCCACATAGTCCGTGCGCACGCGCTCGAACACGTCGCCAAACAGGTTGAGCTGCTTGTAGGTGTCCGAAGACGCGGCCTCGGCCGCGGTGCCCAGGAAGAAGGGCGCCAGCACCCGCGGCTGAACCGCTGCAACGGCCACGAGGGCGCCAGCCGCCACGCCGAAAAGAAATAGAGACGTCCGACGCATCATCCACGTACCTTCTGACTGTCCGTTGCGGCCCACCACGGGGTAGGATCTATCGAGATCCCGTCTTTTCGGAACTCGACATAGAATTGGGGCTGTCCCAAGGCTGTGCCAGGCTCATTGCCAAAACGTAATCCAGCCCCGGGAACGGTCGCCGCCGCGCCGCGCGCCGCCGCGGGTCCCGCAGTGCGCGACAGACCGCCCATCACCCCCACCGGCTCGCCCGCCAGGACGAACTGGCCGAGGTCCACGGTGATCCGTTCCATGCCTGCCATGAGGATATGGTAGCCGCCGCCCGCGTTGATGATCAAGAGTTGTCCGTAGCTGCGGAACGGTCCGGCATAGACCACCCAGCCATCCGCCGGCGCGCTGACTGGGGCGCCGGCGCGGGTGGCGATGGTCATGCCCTTCTCGGCCCCGCCCACGCTGTCGGGGGCCCCGAACGACTTCAGCGTCACTCCGGCAACCGGCAATGGCAGCAAGCCCTTAGCCTGGCTGAAGGCGATGGCGGGGGTAATCCGCGCGGGATTGCGCAGGGCCGTGAGGTCCGGCTTGCCCGGCTCGACGGGGCGGGTCACGGCCTTGGCGGCGTCGGCGGCGCGGGCGGAAGGCCCCACTTCCGTCTCCAGCCGCGTCACGAGATCGTGCACGTCGCCGGTGGATCTGGCTACCGTCTCGGCCTGGCTGCGTTCCACCTGCGGGACCGGCTGTTCCTCGGCCTGACGGCGCTGACGTTCCGTCACCAGGGCCGACAGGCGCTTGCGGTCGTCGTCCAGCTCGGCCTTGAGGCGGGTGAGGCTGTCGCGGGCGGCGGCCAGCTCGCCGCGGACCCGGGACAGCTCCGACAGGTCGGCGGCCAGGGTCTCGGCCTCGACCCGCAGCTCCGGCAGCAGCGCGCCCAGAAGGATCGCCGAGCGCACCGCGTCCAGCGCATCGTCCGGACGCATCAGGAGGGCGGGCGGGGGCTCCCGGCCCATGCGCATCAGCGCCGCCAGCACCTGGGCCAGCACGCCGCGCCGCTTGGCGAGGGAGGCGTTGAGGTCCGTGGCGGAGCCGTCGAGCAGACCGATCCGCCCCTCCACGTCGATGAGCTGCTGCTCGACGGCGCGGGTGCGGGTGGCGGTCTCCACCAGCATCTGGTTGAGCCGGGCGCGATCGCCGATGCCTGCCCCCTTGGCCGCCTCCAGCTCCGCGCGCAGGCGCTTCTGCGCCTCCTCGGTGCCGCGCAGGTCGGATTTCAGCGCATCGGTATCGAGGCCGGAACGCGCGGGCACGGGGGGCGGCAGCGGCACCACGGCCGGCGCCGCGCCCGGCTGCCCAAGCGCCGGCATCGCCGCCGGCAGCAGGCCGGCGAGCGCGAGCGACAGGAGCAGGGCGGCCCTTGCGGTCATGGCCCCGATCCTCGGTGAAACAGGGTTTAGGAGACGTTAACCTTGGTCAAAGCGTTTTCAAGCGAAGTGGAAACCGGTTCGCGTGAAGAAAACGCGTCGACGCGAGAACCTGGAGCGTTTTCCCGATTCCGTGAAACGGGCAAACGCTCCAGCGTGCGCGCAGGCTGGACCGGCGGGGTATCCCCCGCCGGATGCAAAGCCGGGCGCCGCGGTCAGCCCTCCATGCTCTCCAGCTCGGAGATCATGCGGTCGATGAGGGACAGGCCGGTCTGCCAGAACGCCGGGTCGCGGGCATCGAGGCCGAACGGGGCCAGCAGCTCCGCATGGTGCTTGGTGCCGCCCGCCGAAAGCATCTCCAGATACCGGTCGGCAAAGCCGTCCGCGGCATTCTCGTACACCGCATAGAGCGAGTTCACGAGGCAGTCGCCGAAGGCATAGGCGTAGACGTAGAACGGCGAGTGGATGAAGTGGGGGATGTAGGTCCAGAACGTCTCGTAGCCCGCGCCGAGGTGGATGGCCGGGCCGAGGCTCTCGCCCTGCACCTTCATCCAGATCTCGCCGATCTTCTCGGAGGTCAGTTCGCCCTGCCGGCGCTCGGTGTGGATGTCGCGCTCGAAGGTGTAGAAGGCGGTCTGGCGCACTACCGTGTTGATCATGTCCTCCACCTTCTGGGCGAGCATGATCTTGCGCGTCCTCGGGGTCTCGGCACCGTCCAGCAGCCGGCGGAAGGTCAGCATCTCGCCGAACACCGAGGCGGTCTCGGCCAGGGTCAGCGGGGTCGGCGCCATCAGCGCGCCCTGCCGGGCGGCCAGCACCTGATGCACGCCGTGGCCCAGCTCATGGGCCAGCGTCATCACGTCCCGTGGCTTGCCCTGATAGTTGAGCAGCACATAGGGATGGGCCGAGGGCACGGTGGGGTGGGCAAAGGCGCCCGGCGACTTGCCGGGGCGCACCGGGGCATCGATCCACGACTTCTCGAAGAAGGTCTTGGCGATGTCCGCCATCTTCGGAGAGAAGGCGCCATAGGCGGACAGCACCGTGTCCCTGGCCTCGCCCCAGCCGATGTCGCGGGTCTCCACCTTGGGCAAGGGCGCGTTGCGGTCCCAGAATTCCAGCCGGTCCTTGCCGAACCAGCGGGCCTTCAGCGCGTAATAGCGATGGGACAGGCGCGGGAAGGAGACGCGGATCGCCTCCACCATGGCATCCACCACCTCCTTCTCCACCCGGTTGGCGAGATGGCGGGAGGAGGCCACATCCTCGAACCCGCGCCAGCGGTCGGAGATTTCCTTGTCCTTGGCCAGGGTGTTGGTGATGAGGGTGAACAGCCGCAGGTTCTTGCCGAAGGTATCGGCCAGCGCCAGCCCGGCCGACTTGCGCACCTCTTCCCGCGGGTCCTGCATCAGGTTGAGGGTGGGCTCGATGGCGAGGTCCTGCCCGTCCACGGTAAAGCGCAGGGACGAGATGGTCTCGTCGAACAGCCGGCTCCAGGCACCGCGGGAGGGGTTCGACTTCTCGTGGAACAGCTGCTCGATCTTGTCGTCAAGCTGGTAGGGCTTGTCCTTGCGCAGGTCCTCCACCCAGGGGCGGTAATAGGCAAGCGCCGGATCGGCCATGGCGGCCTCGAGGGCCGCGTCGTCCAGCCGGTTCATCTCCAGCGTGAAGAACAGCAGGTGCGTGGAGGCGTCGGTGAGGCGCTCCTGGATGTCGCCGTAGAACTTGGCGCGGGCCGGGTCCGAGGTATCGCCGGCATAGATGAGGCTGCCGTAGGAGGCGATGCGGCCGAGCAGGTCGTCCACCTCCTCATAGCTTTTCACCGCCGCGCCCAGCGCCGCGCCGCCGTCGGGAAGGGCGAGCAGGGCGGCAAGCTTGCCCTTGAAGGCGGTTTCGAACGCCTTGCAGGCGGCGTCGGCCTTGTCCAGGTCCGCCTTCAGCTCGGGCGAATCCATGGCCGGGTAGAGGTCCGTCAGGTTCCATTCGGGCAGGCGCTCGGCGGAGGGCGCCGCTGCGACGGTGGCGGGCGCGGCGTGACGGGCGGCGGCAAACGCGCTCTCGAAGTCGGCCGAAAGAACGGGATGGGCGGACGCGCGCAAAGCGGGCGTGCGGAAAAATGGGTGCAACATGGAACCTCCGGACCGTGGCGACGCGCGCGGCTCGCACCGCGGGCGCCGGTCGTCGGGGGACAAAATCGCCGCATTGGGCCGCCGCCGCAAGCCGGCCCCGCCACGCCGGTGCGAATGCAGGGCCGGAGCGGCGCGGCCGGAGGTGCTCAGGGGTTCTTAACCATCGCCCCCCAAGCTCCCGGTGATTCTCTCCCGTGTCCTGCCGCAAGCGATTCCGGAATGACCCTGCCCCTGCTTCTGGTCGAAGACGATCCTGTCGAGGCGCGCCGCCTCTCGTCGGCCCTCGCCGGCCTCGGCTACGAGGTGACCATCGCGGAGGATGGCGACGCGGCGCTGGACCATCTCGCCGCCCGCGCGTTCGACGTGGTGCTGCTGGACCTGGTGGTGCCCGGCCTCGACGGCATGGGCGTGCTCCAGACTATGGCGGCGCGCGGCATCGCCACCCCGGTGGTGGTGCAGGTGACGGCGGCGGGGCTGGACGCCGCCTCCGGCGCCATCCGCTCCGGCGCGCGGGATTTCGTGGTGAAGCCGGCCGGCATGCTGCGCCTGCAGGTGGCCCTCGCCAATGCGATGGCTCTCGGCCGCGCCGCCCCGCCGGCGGCCCGGCCCGGACGGGCCGAGACGGACGCTGTGCAGCCGGATAACGTGGTGCCCTTCACCCCCGCGTCCGGCCCCTTTGCCATGGCGCCGACCATCCGCGACAGCGCTCCGGATGCCCCACTGCCCCCGACGCTGCGCACCGACAGCCTGGCCTATGCCCGCCTCGACGCCGCCGGCCATGCCCGCCGGCTGGAGCAGATCGAGGCCGAGGCCATCCGCTTTGCCTGCCACCTCTATGGCGGGCGCATGGCGGAGGTGGCCCGCCGCCTCGGCATCGGCCGCTCCACCCTCTACCGCAAGCTCGCCGAGCTGGACCTCGACACGGTAGGCCGCAACCGCGACGGGGAACCAACCGCCGAGCGTTTTGTTGCCGCTGAGTGACAAGTGAGTGAAAACCTTGACCCGCTCAAGCTTGTGAGTTGATCGCAGCCTCGGAGCGGGGCACCAACAGGCGGGGCTGCGGCGAGGAGAAGGCCATGTTTGGGGCCAGTAGGTACGGGGCTAAAGGGTTTCGGCTGCAAGACGAGGGGCTTGCGCGACCGCTTGCCCGGCTGATGGCCCTGGGGCTCCTCGGCGCATCGCTCGCCGTGGCCTTGCCCGCCTGGGCCGAACAGCCCGACCCGCCCGCCGCCGCGCCGGTCACCAGCAACGCCGGGATGGGAACGGGCGACGCGCCCCTGACCACGCCGCTGCCGCCCGTGATGGCCCCCGTCC
>NZ_JAIVFO010000097.1 GCF_029991245.1 Xanthobacter autotrophicus | reverse complement strand
GGATGGGGAAGATTGGGGGGCTGAAATCCCCACCCCGTCACGTGCGGCGACGGTGGCGAAACAGCCGCAGATAGCCGCCGGCGATGAAGCTGGTGCCGCCTTCCACGAGGCCGATGACGCGGTCGCGCAGGGAGGACGTCTTCCAGGGATCGGCCGCGACCCGCTCTGTGCCGAAGATGGCCTCGGCGATGTCACGGTAGCTCGCGCCCCGGTTTCGTCCGTCGCATGCTTGAAGCATCAGCCGCAGGCGTCCGCGCTGCTGGCGGGTCATACGGGTGTCGGGTGGCATCCGCTTCCCACGCTGCGCATGCCAGAGGCGGTTCAGCGCCTCGATACGGCCGGGCAAGTCGTCGTCGAAGGGGATCAGGGCGGCGATCGATGCGCCGGGTTCAACGCCGGGAAGCAGAAGGTGCGGCGGCGCTACGTGATCAGGTATGTCGGCAGGTGCAGCGTGACATGCCGTGCCCGTGCTCAGCAGATGGTCGGGAAGCTCGGTGAGGACGGTGACGGCCGGATTGATCCGTGGGGACCAGTGGACCGGCTGATGGGTTGCGGGGAGCGAGGGTTTCGCGGGGACATCGCAACCCCCAGAGATGCTCGGCCTCGGCCGGGAGGGGCGCTATCGTGTTGCCGGTCTCCATGAGGCCGCGATAGGCCTGCTGGTAGGATGGATCCCGCCTCAGGCACTCCCAGGCCAATCCCTCCACGGGGAGATCATCGAAATAGTCGTAGGTCCGACTGTCTCGCCAGCGTGACGTATCGGGCTTCATGAGTGACTCCCAGACGGTGCATGCCGTTGGGATCAGCAATTAAGGATTGCATCGCGAGGCAGAACTCACCTCACGGGCAACAGGTGATGCGGCGCGCGCATCACCTGGACCGGGGCGCTTCAGTTGATGCGATGTGGGAGCAGATCGCGATAGCCTGTCTGGGCGAGCCAGCGGGCGCGCTCCAGATGGCTGTCATGCACCGAGCGGGCGCGGGCAGGCTCCTGCGCCGGATCAATCCCGAACAGGACGATCACCACTTCCTGCCAGTCGGCTCCCTCAGTGGTCGCGTCGAGGAGGCGCATATAGAGCTTGATATGGGTGCGGTCATAGGCGGTCAGTTCCTGACCGGACGGCGCCTTGTCATCAAACGCCTTGGCCACGTCCATCCCCCGCAGGCTGCTGTTTCTTCTGTCGCAAACCAGGCCGTCGGTTCGGCATGGGGCTGCAGTTTGGGATCATTCTACCATGGGTTATCACAAAGCCGAACGCCGCGTCGCCGGTGCGCACACCTGATCCACGCTCTCTTTGGCACTGACGATGCGAGGCATCAGCCGACCGCTGCCCCCACCGTGGCGAGGCTCTATGTAGAGAATACTCCGTGGAGAAATACTCATCAAGCGACTGCTCTCTCGGCCATGGAGATCCGAGAGGTGTTCGCGCGCAATCTAAAGGCCTTGCGGCTGGCCAAGGGGCTGTCGCAGGAGGAGCTTGCGCACCTCGCGGACATTGATCGCACCTATATCAGCTCGCTCGAGCGGTGCGTTTACAACGCCAGCATCGATGTGGTGCAGCGGCTCGCCTCGGTTCTCGGCGTCGAGGCCTCCGACCTGCTCCTGCGTCGGCCGACAGGCCCGACCGAGACCGATCTCGAAGACGACAAGTAGGGCTCGGTTTTAGCCGTCGCGATGATCGCGCTTGCCGATGGAGTGCGTCCCCAGCCTCTTTGGCCGGGGACGCGGTCCGCGCTTCAGTCGCTGCGGCGCCCGTTGGGGCGGGACCAGATGAGGGAGAAATTCTCGCCGTCCTCGTCGTCGAAGAGGTTGGCGTAGATGGCGGCGGTGAAGCTCGGATCGTCGAGCTTGAGGCCCAGATAATCGCGGCCCTCGGTGGAGCGCTTGGACCAGGCGGCCCCGATCTCGGCGCGGCCGACCAGGACCCGGTGGCTGGGGGCGTTTTCGCCGGTGGCGCGGGTGTCGGGGACGATGCGCACGCCCCGGGCCTGCACGCCGAGGGTCACGATGTCGCCGGTGAACTCGTTGGTGCCGGTCTTCTTGAAGGTGCCGATGGTGGCCTTGTTCCGTCTCCGTCCTGTCTTCTGAGCCCGCACCATTGCGGCCTCGATGGCGATCGAGAGGCCGGAGGCGAGCGACGCCACATCGCCTCGGGGTCCCCGTCGCGCTGGCGCGATGGGGTGAGGAGTGCGACCGCAGCGCAGCGGAGGACGGCGCAGGCGCGACTTTGTTGCTTCGCGAGGAATGACGGCGATCCCGGGTCCCGCGCAGCGCGCGGGGTGGGCGTCGGCAGGGGAAGAAAGTCGGGACCAGCCGTTGTGGCATAGGCGCTCGAGGCACAGCCGTCCTTCGGCCAGATCAGGCCATTGAAGAAGCCGTCTGGAGCGGGCACGGACGGATGGATGACGGAGAGGCCGTGGCCCTCGCGCCGGATATAGAGACCCGACCGGCCAGCATCGGCGGACGATACCCTGAGCTTGGCCAATCTGCCCATTCCCCGTCCCGCCAACATTCGAATGCTCAGCCCGGAGGGGGCTTTCGGCTGCGACGCGGCCGCCGTTCGCCGCGCGCGCCACCCCTGCCGCCCCGGAGGGCGAAGCCGACGCGCCGGATCTCCGCTCCCTCCCGGCCCAGCCGGTTGACGCGGACGCTATGTCACTCGCTGTCTGGTGCCGCCGAGCGGATATCGCGGTGTCAGGGAGGGGAGCTGTGCCCGTCAGAAGGGCGGAACGCCTTCCTTCCGGTGATGCGCACGAAGGCGACGATGCCGACCACGCCGGCTCCGATGATAGAAAACACCATCTGCCACGGCTGGGAGGGCATGGTGTGCTTCACAATGCCATGGGTGGCGTGGAAGCCTGCCGCCACGGCCGGGACGACGAACACGGCAGCGATGAGCAGACGCGCCCAGATCGGGCGGACGATCGCGAACAGGAACTGGCCGAGGGCGTAAGTCAGGCCAGCGGCGGCAAGGCCGACAACAACGCCGAGCCATCCGGCGCCGGTGCCATAGGCCCATGTGCCCGCCGTGATGCCCGCAAACAGCGGCAGCGCGAATACCGCCAGGGTGAAGAGCAGCCAGCAGAAGAATGCGATCGTCGCCATGCTGAGGAGAATGCCGATGAAGATCATGGGGGCGGCTCCATAAAATCAGATCGAAGCGCCTCCACCACCACGATGCACCGGCGGGATTGGCGTTGGCGTCAGAGCACGAGCGCACGCCGTCTCCGCCGTTCATGGCCGCCTATTCGCCTCTCAAGTGGCGAAGGGGTCGATTTCGCGGACGATGGCGGCTTCATCGCCGTCATATTCGGCAGCCGGGGCGACGAAGAGCGTGCCGTCGCCGGCGCGGAAGATGACGACGGTGGCCATCAGGGTGGTGGCGAGGCTGAAGGCGAAGGCGTGAGCGATCTGGGCGGACATCGACCTGGCTCCTGCGCGAGCGGAGGTCCATCCCCCGCTGACAGGCGCCCGAAAGGGCCGGCCGGTGGCCGCAATCACCGTGTCCGGCGCAGCCGGAGCGGCGGCACGCGCAGCGTAGTCCGACCCTTCATGGGTTGATGGCGTCAGGCCATCGGCTGGACCCAAGGATCAGCGTCGTGAAGCGGGGATGGTCGTCCGGTCAGGAGACCGTGATGGCGGGTTACTGCGCAGGTCGCTTCCGCAGAGTTGTCAGGTTCAACACGTGCTGACTGTGGCAGGTCGTCAGCGGTCCACGTTCCACGGATTGATGACCGCCACACCGGCGGCATGGAAGGCGCTGGTATCGCGCGTGGCCACAGCGAAGCCCCGGGAGGCTGTGATCGCAGCGATATAGCCGTCGGGCGTCGGAAAGCCCTTACCGGCCGCACGCGCCTTCACGGCGAGGTCGGCATAGCGTCGTGCGGCAGCGATATCGAAAGGCAAGACTCGGTCGGCGAACAGCTCCATCACCCCGTCCAGGGCTTCGGTGAGCCGGTCCTTGCGCTTGCCACCGGGCAGCGCACCGATGCCGTACAACAGTTCGGCGATGGTGACGCTGGAGAGATAGAGCGTCTCGGCCGCCTGCTCGTCGAGCCACGCCCGCACGGTGTCGTCGGGCGTGGGCTTCATCGCTTCCGAGATGACATTGGTGTCGAGAAGGATCATTCGAAGCTCATGGGCTCGGCAGGCGTCCTGTCGCGCGCCGGGTTGAGGGCGTCGATGTCCTCATTGGTCAGGCCGAGGCGGCGGCTGCGCTCCGCGAGCTCCGTCCCGAGCCGGAGGCGCGTGTCAGGGCGAACGGCGGTCTCCAGGATGTCACGCATCTCGGCTTCGGTGCTGCGGCCATGCTGTGCCGCGCGCACCTTCAACGCGCGGTGCGTTGCCTCCGAAAGATTCCGGATCGTCACAGCGGGCATGATGGCGCCTCCAGGAAGGCTGATAGCGTTGATAGCAAAATAGAGAGTTTGCCATCACATTCAAGGCGGCGGGGTTGGCGGCGCTTATGCGCCACCAGACCCGAACCGATAGACCGGGATGCCCATCTTGCGGGCCTTGTCGGCGAGATTGTCCTGAATGCCGGTGCCCGGAAAGATCACGACCCCGATCGGCACCACGTTCAGTATCTGGTCGTTGCGCTTGAAGGGCGCGGCCTTGGCGTGCTTCGTCCAGTCGGGCTTGAAGGCCACCTGCGGCACCTTGCGACTGTCGGCCCAGAGGGACGCGATCTTCTCGGCGCCTTTTGGGGAGCCGCCATGCAGCAGCACCATGTCCGGGTGCTTGGCGTGGATCTGATCGAGCTTGGCCCAGATCTGCCGGTGATCGGCGGTATCGCCACCCGAGAAGGCGATTTTCGGGCCGGCGGGCACGAGCACCTCGGTATCGGCACGCCTCCTGGCAGCGAGGAAATCCCGGCTATCGATCAGCGATGCGGTGAGGTGCCGATGGTTGACCCGAGATCCGGCCCGTGGCGTCCAGGGAGAGCCGTTGGCGATGCGATAGCGGTCGGCGGCGGCCTCGCGGAAGGTTTCCATGCCGTCACGGCGGCCGATCAGGTTCATGCCGATGTCGATCAGACGCTCGAGCTCGAGCGACTTCACCTCGGAGCCGTCCTGTTCGCGCTGCAGCTGCTTCTGGGCCTGCTCATTGTCGTCGAGCTTCTGTTCGATCCGGTCCACGGCGCGATGGAACATGTTGACGGTCGACCAGAGGAGATCGGGAAGCTCAGTATCGAGGCTGGTGTCGGTGATCGTGGCGACCATGGCATCGAAGATGTCGGCGATGGCGCCGTCGATGAGGCGTTCCTCCGGTGGCGGGCGCTGGTCGCGTTCGTATTCGGATGGGCGATAACCGTGGAGCTGCAACTCCTGGATCAGGTGCTCGGTCGGGGATGAGACGTGGTGCGGCTCGTGGTCGTCATGCGCGCTCATGGGATCCTCCGTCGGTTTGGACCGCTTGCCGTGGCGGCCTTCATGGCGACGAAGCCGTCGGGCGGGACGGACCTGCACCCGGAGCGCGGGCATGGTCCACGAAAGTGGGAACCGGTTTCGGGACGAGACCATGCCGGAAAAGCGCACAGGGCCGCAGCGGCAGCGGAGGATGGCGAGAAGCCGGCGATTTTGCTTCGCGATGGAAAGCGGCCCGAAGGCCGCGCCGGAAAATCGTCGGCGGCAGCCATTGCCGATCCGGTCCGGCTGATGGCCGATCGCCCTCTCGAAGGCGCAAGGCGCGGTCCTTTTCCGTGGGCTGACGGATCCTTGCGGGTATGGCAGCCACGTCTCGCGGTTCAGCCCATTCCAGCTATGGGGGCAGGCTCATGAAGCGCGCGACGTCCTCCGGTGCGAGTTGCACCCGAACACCCGTCCGCAGGGTATCGATACCGAGCCGCTGGAGATCCTCGTTAAAGTCCCCGAGTGCTGGCGACAATGGAATGGCCTCGATGCCCTGGGCGTTCGCCCGTTCAATCAGCATGTCCCGTGCGCCGTCTCCCGCCGGATCGTTGTCGCGAACGATGTAGAGTCGTCGCAGCCGCAGTGGGAACAGGATGGCGGCCAGATGCGCGGCCGAGAGCGCGGGCGCCATCGCCATGCTCGGCAGAACCTGCCGGAGCGACAGCATGGTCTCGATGCCTTCGCCCGCTGCCATCACGCTGTCGGGCACACCGATGCGAACGGTGGACCCAAGCAGATTACCCATCGCCTTGCGCGGCGTGTCGACCGGAGCCTTGTCCGAACCGTCGGGGGCGAGCCAGGTGCGGTGTACGCCGGTGATCCTGCCGGTGAGATCGGTGACGGCGGCGATCATGGCGGGCCAGGACTCTGTCGGGCCGTCGTCAGGCTTGTAGTAGCAGCGCGGATGAAAGCGCAGGTTTCCGGTTCCGTGCAGAAGCGTAATGCCGCGTCGACGCAAATACGTCTCTGCAAGGGTCCCGGCGATAGGCTGCGACATGGCGAACAACCGGCGAGCCGCTTCGACCGACCCTGATGGAGCCGGCGTGACGCAGCGACGTGGTGCTGCGGGCTCCGGTTCGGGATGCGGCAGGCTGAGAAAGATCCGCGCTTCGTCGGCAACGTCAGCGAAGTCGGTGAGGCCCGATGATCCGCGGATTATGTCGAGAAGATCGCCATGTTCGCCGGTGGCGGCATCGGTCCATTTACCCGCCGGCCCCTTCGCGGATGCCTGGAGCCGGACAAAGAGCGAGCGGCCGGGCGTGTTTCTGATATCGCCGACGAGCCAGTAACGGCCCTCCCGGCGCCCATTGGAGAGATAGTGACGGCAGACGGCTTCGGCCCGATCAGCGAGCCTGTGCGACAGATCGTGAGCAATCCCGGACATGGCGAGCTTTTCAAAAACAAAGGCCCGCCGACAGAGCCGGCGGGCCGAGGTTCAGGATCGTGTTGAGGGTTACTCCGCCGCCACGGCAGGGGGGATGTCCGTGGCGTCCTCAGTATCCTCAGGGCTTTCGTCTTCGCCCATGGCCGTTGTGCCGTCCTGCGCCGCCGTTTCTTCGCCTGCCGCCGGTTCGGCTCCGCGCAGCGTTTCGGGCAGCCAGCCGGTATCGGCCAGCAGTGCTTCCGCCTCGCGGGCCATGTCGCCCTTCTTCAAATGCGCGATGCGCTCCGCCGCGCGCGGCCCCTTCGCCTCGCTCACCGCCAGCAGAATGCGGGCCTTGGTGACCCGGCCGAGGAAATTGTCCACGGTCGGTCTCCACCCGACGGCTGCCATGTCGAGGTCGACGGCACGAGCGAGCTGATCGGCATGGTTGAGCGCGCGCGGGCGTCGGTTCCAGGCCTCGTGAACGGCGTTCACCGACAGGCTCACCACATGTGCGAACAGGCCGGAGCGGCTGTCGCTGTCCCAGTCCCGCAGAGCCTCCCAGAGATCGGCCGAGTCCTTCGGCAGGACCTTGGCCCAGCCCTCATGCCGGGCATGGATTGCCGCCGCCGAGGCGCTGTCGTTCAGCCCCGGCGCCTGAGCGCTGAAGGCCACGCTCTTCAGGTCGAGTTCGAGGCAGCTATCCGAGCCGTAGCGGTAGAAGCTCTTCAGCGTCAGGGCATGCAGGGCCGCGAGCAAGGCGACATCGGGCCGCTCGCCCAACGCCTGGCGGAGGCCGAGCGTGCGATGCGAAGTCAGCTCGGTCAACAGCCGGTCCGAGATGGCAGACAGCCCTTCGTCCTCCTCGAGTTCGGGCGCCGGCGTCTCGGCCGTAACAGCATCGCCCGCCCTCGTGGCCGCAGCGACGGCAAGGAGCGGCCCGGCGTCCTCCACAGCGACTTCGGGCTCAGCCGGCAGTTCGTCCTCAGGCCGCACATAGCCGCGCTCAATGCGCACCGCGCCATCATGGGCGATGCTGACGAAGGCGCCGGCGCGGGCCATCTCCGCCGGATCGAAGTTGATCGGACGCGCCTCGAAGGCTTCGATCGCCGTCTCGATCTCGCCGAGCCGGGCGTCCACCTCATCCGGCAGTTCATCCGCATCGGCGTATTCCGCAGACAGGCGATCATATTCCGCCTGAAGAGCGTCGCGGCTGGCTTCCTCCTCAGTGGTGAGCGGGATGGTCTCGCCGCGCAGCTGCCGCAGGCCGTAGGTGTGGCCATAAGCGAAGTCGGGGGCCGTCTCGACCCACTTCCACCCCTCGGTGGCGACAGTGTCCGCCTCGGCCTTGAGCTTCTCGGCCACCAGTTGGTCGACCAGCGCGACATCCTGCAGCCATCCGCCGTCGTCGCCCTGGAACAGGTCGCGCAGGATGGTGCCGCCGGCCTCGACATAGGCCTCAAGACCGATGAACTGGGCGCGCTTGTCACAGGCGCGTACAGCACCCTCGGTCAGCATGCGGCGGATGGCATAGGGCTGCTTGTCATAGGAGGTCTTCAGCCGCTCGAAGACTTGTTCCTGGCGCGCATGGTCGCCGGAGACGGTGAATGCCATGAGCTGGTCGAGCGTCATGCCGTCCTCGGCATAGACCTCCAGCAGCACCGGCGACACCGAGGCGAGCTTGAGGCGCTGCTTGACCACGCCGACGGAGACGAAGAAGGCGGCCGCGATCTCCTCCTCGGACTGCCCCTTCTCACGCAGGGCGAGGAAGGCGCGGAACTGGTCGAGCGGATGCAGCGGCGCGCGCTGGACGTTCTCGGCGAGCGAATCCTCCTCGGCGATGCCTCCCTCCCGGATGACGCAGGGCACCGGCGCGGTCTTGGCGAGGCGCTTCTGCTTCACCAGCACTTCCAGCGCCCGATAGCGCCGCCCGCCGGCCGGGATCTCGAACATGCCGGTCTCGACGCCGGCGCCATCGACGACGGGCCGAACGCTGAGGCCCTGCAGCAGGCCGCGGCGGGCGATGTCCTCGGCCAATTCCTCGATCGAGACCCCGGCCTTGATGCGCCGGACGTTCGACTGGCTGAGCAGGAGCTTGTTGAAAGGGATGTCACGCGAGGGCGAGAGCGTGATCTTCTGAACATTGGTCGCCATGGAAGGCACCTCCGCGACGGCGGCCGGGAGCCTCTCTCTCGGCCTCCAACCCGTCACGAAGCGCAGCGCCGCCCTCTCACTCTGGAGGGCGACGCCGCAGAACCGCAGATCCGCACAAGCGGAAAACCGGAAAGCCGGAGATACGGATCTCCGCATCTCCGGCTTTCCGGAAGTCAGGCGGCCCGATCGAGCAGTTTCTTGGCCCGGCCCTCAAGGTCGAGCCGCGCATCCTGGTGGGGCTTGCCGCGTGCGACCGCCGTGATGCCCTGCACGAAGTCGAAGATGCTCTCGGGCTTGCGCCCTTCCTCGGCCAGAACCGTATCGATGATTTTGGCGGTCTCGGCCCTGGAGAAGCCCCGGTTGCGCAGGAAGTCGCTGCGGTCCTCGTCGGTGCGCGCGACGATCTTCTCCCGTGCCGCCTTGATGCCGTTGACGAAGGGCATCGGCGAAGAATTGGCGAAGCGGGTCAGGGCCGGGGCTGCCTCGTGCGCGAAGCGGGAGGCCGCGTATTTGGAGTGGCGGATGGTGATTTCCTGGAAATCCTCGACGCCCCAGAGATTGCGGTTCTGGCACACGGCACGCAGATAGAAACTCGCGATGCCGAGCGTCTTGGCCCCGACCTCCGAGTTCCAGCAGTAGAAGCCCCGAAAATAGAGGTCCGGCGAGCCGTCGGGCAGCCGCCCGGCCTCGATCGGGTTGAGATCGTCGACCAGGAACACGAAGACGTCGCGGTCGGAGGCGTAGAGCGTCGTCGTATCCTTGGTGATGTCGACACGCGGATTATAAACGCCTGTGGACCAGTCGAGCACGCCCGGCACCTTCCAGCGCGTGTCGCCGGTGCCGTTGCCGGCAATGCGCTGCACCGCTTCGACCAACTCATGATCATAGATCCGGCCATAGTCCGGCCCGGTCACGGCGCGCAGCTCGACGCGGCCATTGGCAGTTTCGAACGTCTTGATCTGCTCGGCGCGGTGCGCGGCCAGGCCATACTGCAGATTAATGCCGGCCAGCGCGGCGGGAAGCTGACGCAGATAGGCGGCCGGCGCCCCGATCTGGGCCGCGAGCTGGCCGAAGGACCAATGGTTCGGCTCGACGGGCGCATCCGCCCCGGGCAACACCAGCGCAAGCCGCTCGGCATTGGAGCGGCTCGCCTCCACATGGATGCGGGACGTCTCCACCAGGCGCGACCGGCTGTGATCGGCCCGGCCCCGCACCATCGCGGCCAGTTCGCCGAGTGACAGGAAGCGCTCGTCATCCGGCCGGGAGAACCATTCCGACGACACGCGCCCGACCCGCTCGCCGCGCGTGACATCCACCTTGTAGCCGCCACTGGCGTCGCGACCGGCATCCAGAACCTGCATGTTCATGGGGATCAACCTCCATGACGGGCGCCGGAAGCCTCTCTCCCGGCCTCAACCCGTCACGGAAATCCGATCCGGCCTCTCACTCTCTGCACTGGACAAACCGACTGCCACCCGCCGCCGCGGCGAGAACACGGCCCCGAAGATCGAGCGACAGCGCTTTCACTATGCCTGCCGGCGTCCAACTTCGGCAGAAGGCTTGAATCAGCTCGGCCCCCATTTGAAAAGCCCGCCAGATTCAAGCGATCGGCCAATGCTCTAAACGCTTCGATGAAGGCGTTTTCGGTGGGCTTGCCGGGCCGAGAAAAACCAGCGTCTCTCCCATGGTATAGGCTGATAGGTCGAGGTAACGGGAGATGACTCCGGGCTCCAGTTGACCCGGCTCGTTCGTGGATAGCCCACCTTGGCGCAGCTCCGTTCGCTCAAGCCCTCTGTCAAGGGCTTCCCCAAGATGTTAACTTTTGAGGCCTAGTGATTTTCTGTTCGGACGTGACGCCTGTGGCTCGAAGCGATCTCCTTCTGTCGATTGTCCGCGCTGGCGCGACCGGCGATCGAGCCGCTTTGCGTTCTTCCGTAGAGGCTGCCGTTGCGGAAGAACGAAGCAAGAATCACCACACGCTTGCGGATCGCCTTCAGCGTGCATTGAATGCCGTTGCCGTCACGCCGCCGGCCGCTTCGGCTCCAATCGCTCAAGCGGGCAAGGATACGATCCTCGAAACGGAGCCGCGGCAACGGCTGGAAGACCTGATTCTTCCTCTGCCGGTAACCCAGCAGACCAGACAACTGATTGAAGAGCAGCATAGAGCGGACCTGCTCAGAGCCCACGGGATGCAACCCCGTCATCGGATCCTGCTGTCCGGTCCGCCTGGCAACGGCAAAACGTCGGTTGCCGAGGGAATAGCCGAGGCGCTCGCAGTCCAGTTCTTCACCGTCCGCTATGATGCCTTGGTCGGCTCCTTCCTCGGCGAGACCAACACGCGATTGGCGCGTCTCTTCGACTATGCCCGAACCGTGCCATGCGTGCTGTTCTTCGATGAATTCGATTCAATCGGAAAAGAGCGGGGCGACAGCCATGAGACCGGCGAGATAAAGCGCGTCGTCTCGTTCCTCCTGATGCAGATCGATAAACTGCCGAGCTACGTCGTGACCGTGGCTGCGACGAACCATGCCGAGTTGCTCGATCGCGCCGTGTGGCGGCGGTTTCAGCTACGTCTTGCACTGCCGCATCCGACACGGGAAGCGCTTGCAGCTTTCCTGGCTCGTCAGTTCGACACGTGGCCGGAACCGGCCGGGATCGAGCCGAAAATCTTAGCAGGGAAGCTCGGCAGCATTAGCTTTGCTGAAGCACTCGAATTCTGCCAGACCGTGCGGCGCCAGCATATTCTCTCTCTGGCTAATAGGGCACTGAAAGATATCTTGCGCGAGCAAGTTGAGCTTTGGGCAACGAGAGTCGCGCCAGAAAGTACAGATGCCACACGACCCGGAAAAACCTCTTCTTCGGCTGAACGATCCAAGGGACGTGGCTCGACGGGCGCCGGGCCGCGGCGGGGAACAAGCAAGACGGATTGACCGCAATGCCCAGGTCCAGGCGCACGGCCCGGTTTTTCGCCAGCTCAGCAATGTATTGAATCGGCAGGACGCCGCGCTGCAATTGCGTGCGGATGCCAATTCGCTGGCGCCGGAACGCCTTCTGGTCTTCGAAGTCACCGGCTCGATCCAGAATTTCGCCAATGCCGTTGCGCGGATCGCGGGGCTCGAATTCGCTGGCGAAGAAGAACTGGAAGCGGACGAGCTGGATAAGAATCCAGAATTCTACTTGCTTGTGCCTCAGCTCGGCGCCCTACGCGAAATCGTTTCGCTTTGGGAAGGCTGGGGACGCAACGGAACCGTGCCCCGGAACTATACGCCCTGGCGCGATCTGTTTCAGCAACTGCGAGCGGTCCGCCCCTGGGGGCCTGCTGATCGCGTTTCACTCCGCAATCGCGATTATTTTCGCGCCATCGTCGATGGCGCGCCCGACAACGATCTATTCAGGATTGAAATCGAGCTGGTATTTCGGAGCAGCGAAGCGGCATCACGATCCGCAGAGGACGAGATCGCCGCCAGGATCGCAGAGACCGGCGGGCAGATCATTCATCGCTCTCGCCGAGCGGCGTTCGCTTACCATGCGATCCTGGCTGATGTGTCCGCGGCCGAGATCCATCGAATCGCCGAACTCGACCTGCATTCATTGGCCGGTGCCGATCCAATCGCGTCGATTGTTCCCCAGAGCGTAGGAACCCCGATCGAGGCGGCTGATCGACTCGGCTTGGACGCGGCTCGTCCCTTGCCGACAAATCCCGAGCCGATCGCTGCCGTCTTCGATGCTGTACCGGTGCAGGCTCACCCATTGCTCCGTGATCGGCTTACGATAGACGATCCCGACGACCTAGAGGCTCGAGCGGTGGGAGCTCGCGTTCACGGCACCGCAATGGCCTCGCTTGTGCTGCACGGTGATCTGAACGAACAACCATCACCCGTAAGCCGACGCGTCTACTTCCGACCTGTCATGTATGCGCCGGCATTTGGAGATGAGCTCTTCGACAGCGACAAGCTGGTGATCGACGTTATCGTCGAAGCGGTGATGCGCATGCGTGCCGAGGGCGGCACCCAAGTGATTGTCGTCAACATCTCGCTGGGCGACAGAACCAAACCCTTTTCAGGCAAGATATCGACCTGGGGCCGCGCGCTGGATTATTTGGCGTTCACCTATGGCATTCTCTTTCTGGTCAGTGCAGGAAATACTGGAGACGGCGTGACGCTCGCGGATTACGCAGATTCTGCGGCATTCCAAGCGGCGGACCCTGCAGATAAAGCCAATGCGGTTCTTCGGGGCCTGGATGCTCTGAAGGCCGATCGTCGCCTCCTTGCTCCTGCCGACAGCGTCAACGCATTGACGATCGGCGCCTGGCATCGCGATGCCTCTCAAGAGGTCTTTCGAGGCGCCTCGCCGTTTCCACCATATGCCGACCGAGAGATGCCGAACCTCTCGTCTCGGTTAGGCCTCGGATTGCGGCGCGGGACAAAGCCGGAAGCGCTGTTCGCTGGCGGTCGCCAGCCTGTGCGACTGGATCCCGTGGCCGCGCCGCCGGTGCTGCTCTCGCATCCCAATCCGAGCAGATACTGGGGGCTGAAGGTTGCCGCGCCTCCTGAGAACGGCGCAATGGGACTGCATTTCACGATAGGGACCAGCGCAGCGACCGCACTTGCTACACATACCACTCATCGCATCTTTGACGCCCTGGAGAATGCTTATCCTCAGTTGATCGGGGGGATGCCGCTAGCTCAGCGAGCGGCGCTGCTCAAGGCACTCCTCGTTCATTGTGCCTCCTGGCGTGATGCAGAGACGTTCATCCGCCCCCTCATCGATCCGACAGCTACTTTGCACCATGAACATTGGCGACGAGAGGTTTGCCGTCATCTGGGATACGGCTTTGTCGATCCGGAAGATGCGATTGCTTGTGCTGCGGATCGAGCCACCATGTGGGCGACCGGCACGCTGCCGATAGAAGGATCGCTGGCTTTCGATATTCCGATCCCCCCAGCCCTCGGCGCCAGCGCAAGCATTCGGGAGGTGCGGGCAACGCTAGCATGGTTCACACCAATCCGGCCTGGGCACCTTGCCTACCGTGCCGTCAAACTGAAGATCGACTCGCTTCAGCCCGACAGTCTGGAGATCGCAGGCGTTGGGACCTCCACGAGCCAACCGTCCAACAGCCAATCTGAGAGCGGAACGATCGTCCATCGTAGATGGCGTGATGCACGCATCGGCGTGATCGCCAATGGCGCTTCGATCCCGCTTCAGGTTCAGCGAGAAAAAGATCAAGGAACTCCAATCGACGAGGCGATTCCGTTCGGTCTTGCGGTCACGATCGAAATGCCCGGAGCGGCGCAGATCTACGAGCAGGTTCGTGCGAACATTCAAGTCCAGCCGCGCACTTTCGTGCGGGTTCAGGGCTGATCCCTCGTATTTGCATTGCCTTCCATAATACGGACGCAGACGATCACTGCAATCGGGACGCAGGGACCCATGAAGATCCCCGTGGGCCGTATGAACGCTGGCCGCTCGCCTTCGTATCGGAGCAGATCACCTGCAGCCCTACGGTTACGCATCCTTACCGTCGTGGACCGCCACACTTGGGCATGCCTCATTCCGATGGCGGAGATATCGCCGCCGGCCGATGCCCCGACCGGGCTGCTCGGACAGCCCGGTCGGGATCATCCAAGATCGCGTCAATCTCGTCGGCAACCTTGTCGGCTGCGAGCCTGAGCGCTTCGTCTATATGGATATAGCGCTGGGTTACGCCGCGGGCCGCATGACCCAGCAGCGCGGCAATGGTTAGTTCGGAAAAGCCCAGGTCCGCCGCGACGCTGGCAAATGTGTGCCTCAATGTGTGCGGGGTTACGTCGTCCAGCTTCGCGCTGGCACACAGCCGATCGAGCACCCGAACGACGCCGATAAAGTGGCCCTCGCCCCAATCCGCCGGGAAGAAGTACGGTGATGCTGTGTTGGCCTGCCCCAATAAAAGGTCCATAGCTGCGCGGCCTATGACCCGTGTCTGGGCTCCGCTTTTGGTATCTGGAAAACGGACCGAGCCTTCCTCCGTGTTGAGCCAAAGCCGCTTCACCCCAAGGCCCTCCATTCGCCGAAAACCCGTGAGGAGAAGGAAGCGGATGGCAGCCAGCCCCGTCGGATGCTCTCCAGCCTCTGCAGCCAAACGCATGGCCCTCCCAAAGCGGGCGATTTCGCTGCGGCTGAGGCGGCGTTCGCGTGCCTTTCCGGCCAGCCGGCGAACGCCGCGTGCGGGATTGGCGTCGATCTTTCCAAGGCGAACGGCGTGTTCAAAGATGGCATGCAGCGTCGACATGGTGCGCGCGGCCACCCCTTCCCCGCCCGTGGTCGCTCCACCTCGACTGCCCGCGCGAGGTTTGGATGTTTTGCCGGCGGCGATGTCAGCCTGCGCTCCTTCGATATCTCCGAGCTTCAGCGTGGCAATCAGTCGTCGGCCCAGCAATGGCTTGATGTGAACCTCGATCCGGCTCTTATCCATGGCCAGGGTCGATGCCTTGATGGGGCGACGGCTGCGGCCGAGTATGCGGCCGGCTTCGGCCTCGGCCAGATACCAGTCGCACACCTCGGCAACCGTGATGCCTTTCACCTTGCTGTCCGGGCTATCCAGCGGGTCGAGCCCCTTGGAGACGGCCACCAGCTTTTCATGGGCGATCCGGCGCGCCTCCTCGACCGTCATCAGCCCGTAGCGTCCTATCACGGTGCGACGAGGCCGTCCTTCGGGTGAACGATACTGGATCACGAAGCTCTTCAGCCCCGAGGGCATGACCTGGACGCCGAAGCCTCGAAGCTCCCGATCCCAGGCAAAACTCTCCCGAACCTTGACCCCAACCTTCGAAGGTTTCGGAACTTCCAGCGCGTCGATAAAACGCTTCGTCAGCTTTTCCATAGTGAGTTCAAAGCCCTATCGAAAATCTGCTTAGATTTCGCGAGGCTAGCCGGATTCCAATCAAATTCCAAGCTCTCAGAAGCGCAAAATAGCGTATGAAGCGTGGCCTTTAGCGCGCACAACTCAAAAAATAATCGTTTATTTATAGAAGTTTATCGCACTTTAGCAAACTAGGGGATATTGCAGCGAATGGCTCTCGGGCACCTTGCCAAGGTTGGGGTCGTGGGTTCGAATCCCATCGCCCGCTCCAAATTTTCCCAATAAAATCTGATAGTTAGCAAACGCCCTTCGGGGCGTTTTCTGCTTCCATTCTCCTCGCGGCGGGAGGCCGGAAGCGCAATGGAAGCATTTGAGCGGAAATCGCAGGGCAGCCGGGCGTAGGATTCCCCGCGCCTGCATCCACAGTCTCGCCTCGCAAACGACCGCCCCCTTCGTGGTTGAGACCCTCCCCAGACAGAGGGGGAAGCGAGGCCCTATCGAATGCCGACAGGCACGACCGTTCCACCTCCAGCCCTCTGAATCCGCCCGACAGGACACCTCAACTGGCGAAACAGGGGAGAGATGGTCTTGACCCTCTCTCCCCTGCGACCGCCGCCAGGGCGAGGCCGCCCGCTCGCAAGGCGGCCCATGGCCGTCGCACTTCCAACCGATCCGCCACGCTCGCCGCGCAGCCCAGCCCCGCTCGCCGGCAGCCGCCCCCCTCTCTCTTCCGCTCACTCACGCGCCTCCGGCATTGACGAGAGAAAGGATCGGACCAATGGCGAGGATATCGAAGACGGCGAAGGCCGCGACCGTCGAGGCGGCGGATCAGGGGGACCCTGCCGGCGAAGTCGCCGGCATGGAGATGGCGGCGGTTGCCGGAAGCGGCGCCGAAATCTTCATTCCGCTCGACCCGCTCAAGAGGTCGCCCCGCAACGCGCGGAAGGTCGCCTTGATCGCTGTCAGCGTCGCGGATACGGCGAAGACATGTTCCTTCTCGCCGGCATGTCGAGTGGATAGGTGGTCAGGAACGAGCGCTCCACCGCCGTCTGAAAGGTGCCGCGGGCGACGCCGCCGAGCGCGCCCGCGCGTTCCGCGATCTGGTCGGAATAGTCTCCGCATCCCATGCGACCTTGTCGAACAGCTCGTGAATGGCGAAGAAGCCTGGCCCACGCACATTCCAATGGGCGGGCTTGCCAATGGG
>NZ_JAIVFO010000096.1 GCF_029991245.1 Xanthobacter autotrophicus | reverse complement strand
GTTCGGCCCGAAGCGTTCCACGAGCATGGAGCAGCGCCTGCGATCCCCTGAACCCGCGCAACCGTCGCCGGCGCTGCTCCATGCTCGTGGAACGCTTCGGGCCGAACGGAAAAACGACTGTTCTGGTCGATACTTCTCCGGACTTGCGGGAGCAGCTCCTCGGCGAGGCCGTGACCCATATCGACGCCGTGCTCTACACCCATGAGCACGCGGACCACACCCACGGCATCGATGATCTGCGCCCGCTCGCGATCCACCATCGCAGCCGGGTGGATATCTATGCGGATGAAGATACCTCCCTCATGTTGCACCAGCGCTTCGGCTATTGCTTCTCCACGCCGCCCGGCAGCGCCTATCCGCCCATCCTCACCGAACATCGCTTCCGGGAGGGCCGGGAGATCGTGGTGGAAGGGGCGGGCGGCGCCATCAGCGCCCTGCCGTTCCGCCAGAGGCACGGCGACATCGATTCCTTCGGTTTCCGCTTCGGCGACGTGGCCTATTCCAGCGACGTCAACGGGCTTGCCGAGAACAGCCTGACGCGCCTGCACAATCTGGATGTATGGATCATCGATGCCCTGCGCGAGACGCCCCATCCGTCTCATTTTACCCTTCAGGAGGCGCTCGACCACGTGGCGCTCATGAAGCCGAAGCGGGCGATTCTCACCAACCTTCACACCGATCTCGACTATGCCGTTCTGGCAGAACACCTGCCGGACGGCATCGTGCCGGCCTATGACGGCATGCGCTTCGAGTCCCAGATTCGGGTGCCCGCCGCCTCCGCCGACACCGCCGCCAGAGGCTGACGTGCAGCATCACCTGCGCCGTCACCTGCACGATCACCTGCTCCTGGCGACGCACATGAAGGGCCGCAAGCGATTCGCGTGTTGGATTCAATTAGTCTCACAACGCGTTGTTTGGACGTGCTATTTTTGTAAATGTTCGGGCGCACTGAAGGTCGTTCGGCAACGCCGCCAAGGGCGGTCCGGCTTCGCCCTTCCCCACCGAGCGGCACAGATTAGTTCCATAATATCTCTTCTGCGACTCTGGTTCTGCGTCTCTTGCATCGGGCGCCAGAGCGATGCCGGGCCCTCGCTTCCGCCCGGCCTGGTTCTCGTGGCTGGCCGTGGGAGTGAGCGCCCAGCTGCTTCATTGGGGAGCCCGCCCCCTCAGCCGTGCTGCGCCTTGAGGTCGATGAGCGGCGTGCCGTCGAGGCAGTCCAGCCCACGCACCTGCACCCGCAGGCCGTCGACGCCCACCAGCCGCACCACCGACGAGGCGACCGGATTTGGCCGCACCGGCGAGCGCAGGGCGAAGGTGCCGCGCGTGTCGCCGTCGTGGCGCGGGCTCTGGAGCACCAGATCGCGCCGCGCCCGGTTCATCCAGTAGAGCACCTGCAGGCGCGGGCAATCGGCGACGCCGGTCAGGGCCTCCGCCCAGCGCGGGTCGATCTCCAATGTGCAGAGGGGTCCCTCCTCCGGGTCGCCACGGCGGGGACAGGCGCCA
Source organism: Xanthobacter autotrophicus (assembly GCF_029991245.1). GTDB lineage: Bacteria > Pseudomonadota > Alphaproteobacteria > Rhizobiales > Xanthobacteraceae > Xanthobacter > Xanthobacter autotrophicus_C. The sequence goes on along the minus strand of NZ_JAIVFO010000096.1, from coordinate 15,922 downwards.
CGCTCGGTCCAGGGCGTATGGATGCGGCCGATGAAATAGAGGCCCGCATCGAAGCGCTCCGGCAACGCCACGGCCTTTTCGCCCGGCCGCATGTCCTCGTCGATGGGGCCGGCGGGCGCGATCTCGACCATGGTCTCTTCCTCTTCCAGGCTGGGCGGAGCATAGGACGGTCGAGTAAATTGAAGCAATTTGCTCGGATCGCGCTCTTGAATGGAAAACGTCATGGATGCCTCCCGCGACATCGCGCGCCTCATCGAGATCATGGCCGCCTTGCGCACGCCGGGAACCGGCTGCCCGTGGGATCTGGAGCAGAGCTTCGCCACCATCGCGCCCTACACGCTGGAGGAAGCCTATGAGGTGGCGGATGCCATCGCCCGCGCCGACATGGGCGACCTGAGGGACGAATTGGGCGACCTGCTGCTGCAGGTGGTTTTTCATGCCCGGATGGCGGAGGAGGACGGCGCTTTCGATTTCGGTGGCGTGGTGGAGGCCATTACCGCCAAGCTCATCCGCCGGCACCCCCATGTGTTCGGTACCGCGCGGGATCTCTCTCCCGCTGAGGTGAAGGGCCTGTGGGGTGAGATCAAGGCGCAGGAAAAGCGCGAGCGGGCGCAGGCACGGGCTGCCGCAGGCCTGCCGGAGGAGGAGGCGCACCAGGGCGCCCTTTCCGGCGTGCCCCTGCCCCTGCCTGCCCTCACCCGTGCACTGAAGCTTCAGGAGAAAGCCAGCCGCGTGGGTTTCGACTGGAACGATGCGCGCCAGGTGCTGGCCAAGATCCGCGAGGAGACGCAGGAGGTGGCCGAGGCGCTGGAGGAAGGCGGCATTGCGGCCATAAGGGACGAGATGGGCGACCTGCTGTTCGCCGTAGTCAACCTCGCCCGACATGCGGGCGTGGACCCGGAGGCCGCCTTGCGCGGCACCAACGACAAGTTCACCCGGCGCTTCGGCCATGTGGAGGGCCGGCTCGCCGCCGATGGCCGCCAACCGGAACAGGCGAGCCTCGACGAGATGGAAGCCCTCTGGCAAGAGGCGAAGCTGAAGGAACACGAGGGCGCGTGAGCGGAGCAGGTTGAACTGCGGCCGCCTGAACCGCGGTGGAACGCCGGCTCAGGTCGGATGCACGCGCTGGGCGCCGAACCGGCGGGTGACGAGGCCGGTGCGGTCGGGCGGAATGCGCAGGGCCACGTGGACGGCCCCGTCCTCGTCCGTGGTGCGCTCCAGCACCTCGCCGTGGCGATAGAGCCAGCCGAGCCCCTCCCCGTCCTCCGCCGCCAGCGTCACCGAGACCGTCACCCGGCCGGCAGTGATGCGGCGCTCGATGAGGCCGAGAAGGTCGCCCGTCCCCTCCCCGGTCAGCGCGGAAACCGGCACCGGCGCGTCAGTGCCGCCCCGCGCGGCCCGGTTCTCGACCTGCTCGCGTTCGTCCGGCGCCAGCCGGTCGATCTTGTTCCAGACCTCGATCACGCGCCCGCCCGGCAGGGGATCGACGCCCAGATCCTCCAGCACGTCGGACACATCGGCCGCCTGCGCATCGGTGTCCGGATGGGAGATGTCGCGCACATGCAGGATGAGGTCGGCTTCCAGCACCTCCTCCAGCGTGGCGCGGAAGGCGGCGACAAGCTGGGTCGGCAACTCGGAGATGAAGCCCACCGTATCGGAGAGGATGATGCGGGTGCCGTGGGGCAGGTCCACCGCGCGCAGCGTTGGATCGAGGGTGGCGAACAGCAGGTCCTTCGCCATCACCTCCGCCCGGGTCAGGCGGTTGAAGAGCGTGGATTTTCCGGCATTGGTGTAGCCCACCAGCGCGACGATGGGATAGGGCACGCGCTTGCGGCTGGCCCGGTGCAGGCCACGGGTGCGCTTGACCTGCTCCAGTTCCTTCTCGATGCGCACGATGCGCTCGCCGATGAGCCGGCGGTCGGCCTCGATCTGCGTTTCGCCCGGACCGCCAAGGAAGCCGAAGCCGCCGCGCTGGCGCTCCAGATGGGTCCAGGAGCGCACCAGGCGCGAGCGCTGGTAATTGAGGTGGGCAAGCTCCACCTGCAGCGCACCTTCCTTGGTGCGCGCGCGCATGCCGAAGATTTCCAGAATCAGCGCCGTGCGGTCCACCACCTTGGCGGACCAGGCTTTTTCGAGATTGCGTTGCTGCACCGGGGAGAGCGCCGCGTCGAAGAAGACGAGGTCCACCGCCTCGGCGCGCACCACGCCCTCCAGTTCCTCCACCTTGCCCGAGCCGAGAAAGGTGGCGGGACGGATCTCGGACAAGGGAATGGTGGCGGAGTAGACCACGTCGAGGTCGATGGCGGCGGCAAGGCCCACCGCCTCCTCCAGCCGGGACTGGGGGCTACGCCGCTCCGGCGCGCCGCGGGTGGCACGTTTGCCGAGGGCTGGCGTTATGACGGCGCACCGCGTGGGCGGCGCGCGGCGATCGATGCCGCCGCGGCCGTCCTCTCGCGCATCCTCTCGCGCAGGTGCAGGTGGGGACAGATCGTCCGGCAGTTCCCCGGAAACGTTGATCGCCGAAGCGTCTGCCTCGGTGTCGCGGGTTTCCCGCGTGCCGGCCTTGCCCGTCCCGATTGCGGCACCCCGTGATGCGGCGCCCCCTTTTGACCCCAGCTTTGACCCTGTCTTCAACGTCGTTCTGGACCCCTTGCCGGTGGTACGCTCCACGATGCTTTAGGCCTTCTCTCCCACATCGTCGGTGGGATCGAACAATTGCACCGGATGTCCCGGCATAATGGTGGAAATGGCGTGCTTGTAAACAAGCTGGGAATGCCCGTCGCGGCGCAAAAGCACGCAAAAATTATCGAACCAAGTGACGACGCCCTGCAACTTCACCCCATTCACCAGGAAGATCGTGAGAGGTGTCTTGTTCTTGCGGACGTGATTGAGAAAGGTGTCTTGGAGATTTTGTGTCCGTTCCGCCGCCATTTTCGTATCCGTTTTTTTGGCGTTAAGTCCGTCGCAGACGCGCACGAATAAAGTGCTGCCGCCACGGGAGTTGGCATCCTAGAATGGCACAGCCCCATGGCGGCGCAATATTATTTTGCTCCGCACCATAAGTGCGGCCGTGGATACCTCAGGAAACTTCTGAAAAATCGTGGAATTTCAAGCGTAAGGTGGACGCCACCACGCCGGGCGTCCCGGCACCCACCGCATGGCCGTCGATGCGCACCACGGGCATCACCACCGTGGTCGCGGCGGTGATGAAGGCTTCCTCCGCCGCCAGGGCTTCCGCTACGGTAAAGGCGCGCTCCTCCACCGCGTAGCCGAGGTCGGCCGCCACGTCGAGCACCACCGTCCGGGTGATTCCGCGCAGGATGCCGCTCTCCGCCGGGCGGGTGACGATGGTTTTGCCGCCGGTCACGATCCAGGCATTGGTGGACGCGCCCTCGGTCACGAAGCCGGCGCTGTCCACGAACCAGGCTTCCCGCGCGCCCGCCTCTTTCGCCTGCTGCTTGGCCAGCACGTTGGGCAGGAGCGAGATGGACTTGATGTCCACGCGCGGCCAGCGGTTCTCCGGCACGGTGATGACGGCGACGCCCTTGGCGGCCAGCGCCTCCTGCCCCTTGCGGTCGGAGCGGCGCGCCGTGACCACCACCGATGGCTTGGTGCCCGCCGGCGGAAAGGCGTGGTCGCGCCGCGCTACGCCGCGGGTGACCTGGAGATAGACCAGTCCGTCGCGCACCCCGTTCCGCCGCACCACCTCTTCCAGCACGTTGGCCAGGGCGATCCGGCTCATGGGCGCGGGGATGAACAGTTCGCGCAGGGAACGCTCCAGCCGGTCCAGGTGGCGCCGCTTGTCCACCAGGCCGCCATTGAAGACCTCGCACACTTCGTAGACGCCGTCGGCGAACTGGTAGCCGCGATCCTCCACATGCACGCTGGCATGGCGGTGCGGCAGGTAGCGGCCGTTGACATAGGCGATGCGGGACATGGCAAACCGCTTCTTCAGGTGCGCCAGAGGGCGAGATGGACGACGACGAGGAGGCCGATCATCTCCAGCCGCCCTGCCACCATGCCGAGCCCGGCCACCAGGACGGAACCAACGGGCAGCGACGAGAGCGGCGGCCAGCCGGCGCCCCCGGCGTCATAGACCGGCCCGGTATTGGTCACCACCGCGGCCGCGGCGGCGAGAGCGGCATCAAGGCCCGGCAGGCCGGGGCTGAGCGCGATGACGCAGACGGCGAACACCAGTGCGAGGCTCGCAGCGCCCGCCCAGATGCCCAGCATCACCGTGCCCACGCCCTCATAGGCCGCCGGCTGCACGAGGTGCGGGTAGACGAGGCGCATCAGGCCGCCGCGGGTATTGAGGAGAATGGCGCGCAGCCGCAGCATCTTGAGCCCGCCCGCCACCGACAGCGCCCCGCCGCCCAGCAGCACCACCAGGATGACCAGGCCGAGGGGCAGGCTCATATAAGTGCCCTCGCGGGGGCCGATGCCGCTGGTGGAAATGAGCGAGGCCGCCGAGAACAGGCCGTCGCGGATCGCCTCGAAGGACGGCACGTCGGCCGAGCGGTAGAGGATGGCGCCGAGCACGATGCCCAGCACCGCCCACCAGCCGAGGATAACGAGGCTTTCCGTCTGCTCCGGGGCGGCATTGATGCGCCGCGTCAGCAGCGCGCGATGCCAGCGCACACTGGTGGCGCTCCACAGTAGGAACGGCAGCAGCAGCCATTTCGGGCTTTCGTCCAGGGTCAGCGCGAGCTGGGCTTCCGGCGGCAGGTGGGCCCCGGCCGAGACCACGGCCGTGGCCAGGGTGAAGGCCACATAGGGGCTCTCCCCGCTCGCCAGCAGCGCGATCAGGGCAAGCAGGGTGGCGCCCCCATAGGCTGGGGCGATCTCGCGCAGCACGGCGGTGAGATCCACCACGTCGAGGGTGGTCCCGCCGCGCGGCGTGCGGTCCGGCAGGCCGCCGAGCCCCGCCGGCGCGAGCACGGCCACTGCGGCGACGATGGTCAGCAGTCCTCCGGTCCACTGCAGCAGGCCGAGCCAGACATAGAGGCTTGCCGGCCCCTGCCGGAGCGCCGTGGCCCCCGTGGTGGTGAAGGCGGACACCGCTTCCAGCCACGCGGCCAGCGGCGGCAGGCCGGAGACGATGGCGACCGCCGGCGTCGCCGCCAGCGGCAGCAGCAGCCACAGGCCGGCCACCAGCCCCACGCCGCCCACCCGGGTGAGGCGCATGGGGGTGTCCTGTGTGGTGAAGCGCAGCAGCCCGGCGAGGAACAGGCAGAGGCCGAAGGTGGCGAGGAAGACCGGCGCATGCCCCTCCCCGCCCCGCGCGGCCACCACCGCAGGCGGGAGCGCGAGGAGGCCGACGGTGAAAAGGCCGGCGGCGAGCGGGCGGGCGGCGTTGACCATGTGCGCCTTGCGATCAGAAGATTTGGGTGATCAGAAGAATTCGAGGGCCACGCGGAACAGCTGCTCCACGCGCTTGATGCGGTCGGCGAGGGCGAACAGCACCACCCGGTCGTGGGCCCGCACCACGAAATCGCCGCGCGGCAGCAGCACCTGCCCGTTCCGCACGATGGCGCCGATGCGCAGCCCCTCCAGAAGGTCGAGGTCCTTCAGCGGCCTGCCCACCAGCGGCGAGGTCTCCAGCGCTTCCGCCTCGATCATCTCGCCGGAACCGTCGAGCAGTGCATGGACACCGCGGATGCGCCCGCGCCGCACATGCTGGAGCACCTTGGAGACGGTGATCTGGCGCGGGTTCACATGGGCGTCGATGCCCAGGCCCCGGGCAAAGGTGGCGTAGCCCTGCTCGTTCAGCAGCGCCAGGATGCGCTTGGCCCCGATCTGCTTGGCCAGAAGGCAGGACAGGATGTTGATGCGGTCGTCGTTGGTGAGCGCGATCATGGTGTCCGCCTCGCGCACGCCCGCCTCGTCGAGGATGGCGCGCTCCAGCGTGTCGCCGTTCAGCACCACGGTGCGCGAGAGCACTTCGGCGATGGTCTGGGCGCGCTCGCGCGAGAATTCGATGAGCTTGACCCGCGCCGCCGCATTGCGCCGCTCCAGCTCGCTGGCCACGTAGTAGCCGATGTTGCCGCCGCCGGCGATGACAATGCGCTGGCCAGGAACCTCGTCGTGCCCGAACAGGGACAACGCGCGCTGCACCTGATCCGCCTGGGCGACGAAATAGACGTTGTCGCCGATGGCGAGCTGGTCGTTCGAGCGGGGCACCATCGTCTTGCCGTTCCGGCTCACCGCCACGATGGTGGCGGGCATGTCCGGGAACAGCTGGGTGAGCTGGTTGAGCGGGGTATCCACCACCGGGCAGTCCTCGCCGCAGAGCACGCCCACCACCTGTACCGCCCCGTCGGAGAAGCTCACCGTGTCGGTGGCGCCGGGCAGGGACAGGCGGCGCAGCACCATCTCGCCCACCTCGATCTCCGGCGAGATGATGACGTCGATGGGCAGTTGGTCGCGCGAGAACAGGTCGCGCCATTCGGGCGCGAGATAGGTCTGGGCGCGGATGCGGGCGACCTTGGTGGGCACGTTGAACAAGGCGTGGCCCACCTGGCAGGCCACCATGTTCACCTCGTCGTGGAGGGTGACGGCGATGAGCATGTCGGCCGCCTCGACGCCGGCGCGCGCCAGCACGTCCGGGTGGGAGCCCTGCCCCACCACGCCGCGCACGTCCAGCTGCTCGGTCACCATCTGGATGCGGCGCGGGCTCGCGTCGATGATGGACACGTCGTTCTGCTCCCCGGCGAGGCGCTCGGCGATGCCGAACCCCACCTGCCCCGCGCCGCAGATCACGACCTTCATGAACCCTCCCCCGGCGCCCAAGCGAATCGCGACCTGAAAGATCGCGGCAAAACCGATCGCATCCCGAGCCCCACGCTCCGATGCAGCCCTTTTTTCGGGTATCCCGTCAACTGGTCCGTCAGCCTACCCCGAGAGCCTTAAGCTTTCGATGAAGGGCCGAGCGCTCCATGCCGACGAATTCCGCCGTCCGCGAGATGTTGCCGCCGAAGCGGTTGATCTGGGCGGCAAGATATTCCCGCTCGAACACCTCACGTGCCTCACGCAGCGGAAGGCCCATGAGATGCTCGCCGCCATTGCCGTTGGGCAGGTTCGGCACCAGCGCGCCCACGTCCGGGGGCAGCATGGCGGCGGTGATGGTGGCTTCCAGATCGCCGCCGGCGAGGATCAGCAGCCGCTCCACATTGTTGCGCAGCTGGCGCACGTTGCCCGGCCAGTCGTGGGACTGCAGCACCGCCATGGCGTCCTCGCCGATGGGGCGGCGCGGCAGACCGGTGGTCTGCGAGATGGTGTCGACGAAGAATTCCACCAGGTCGGGAATGTCGTCGCGCCGCTCGGCCAGCGGCGGCACCCGGATCGGCACCACCGAGAGGCGGTGGTAGAGGTCCTCCCGGAAGCGGCCCTTGGCGATCTCCTCCTCCAGGTTGCGCCCGGTGGAGGAGATGATGCGCACATCCACGCTCACCTTGTCGTTGGAGCCGATGCGCGAGAAGGTCTGCTCCACCAGCACGCGCAGCACCCGGTTCTGGGTCTCGCGCGGCATGTCGGAGATCTCGTCGAGGAACAGCGTGCCGCCGTGGGCCTCGTCCAGCGCCCCGCGCTTGGGCTCCCGGCCCTCCCCTTCGGCGACGCCGAACAGCTCGAACTCCAGCCGCTCCGGCGTGATGGCCGCCGAATTCAGCACCACGAACGGCCCCTGGGCGCGGGTCGAGGTGGTGTGGATGAGGCGCGCCGTGAGTTCCTTGCCGGACCCCGAGGGGCCGACGATGAGGATGCGGCTGTTGGTGGGTCCGACCCGGTCGATGGTGGCCTTCAGCTGCTGGACGGCGCTGGAGCGGCCCACCAGCACATGGCCGTGGGGCGCCAGCTGCTTCAGCTCCTTCAGCTCGCGCCTCAGGCGCAGCGTCTCCAGCGCGCGCTCGGCCACCATCACCAGGCGGTCGGCATTGAAGGGCTTCTCGATGAAGTCGTAGGCGCCGCGCTTGATGGCCGCCACGGCGGTCTCGATGTTGCCGTGCCCGGAAATCATCACCACCGGCACCTCGGGGTGCTGGGCCTTGATCTCGTTGAGCAGTTCCAGCCCGTCGAGCCGCGAGCCCTGCAGCCAGATGTCGAGGAAGATCAGGTTGGGCCGTCGTGCCGAGATGGCCGCGAGCGCGCCATCGGCGTCCCGGGCGGTGCGGGCGGCATAGCCCTCGTCCTCCAGGATGCCGGCCACCAGTTCGCAGATGTCGGCCTCATCGTCCACGATGAGGATGTCCATGGCCATGTGTCAGGCCCTCCCTGTTTCAGGGACCGGTTGCGCCCCGCCCGCGCCGGCCGGTGGTTGACCGTCCGCCCGCATCCGAAGCCGGATCCAGGCCCCCCGGCCCTCGGGCGAATCGTTGAGTTCGATAAAGCCGCCGTGCTCTTCCATGATCTTCCCCACGATGGCGAGGCCGAGCCCGGTGCCCTTCTCGCGGGTGGTCACGTACGGTTCCAGCAGCCGGCTGCGCTTGTCCTTCGGCAGCCCGGCGCCATTGTCGATGACGTCGATGACGAGGTCCTCGCCCTCCGCAACCACGCGCACGCGGATGCGCCCCTTGCCGCGCTCGGCCTCGGGCACCCCCTCGATGGCCTCGGCGGCGTTCTTCAGGATGTTGGTGAGCGCCTGCGAGATCAGGCGCCGGTCGAAGCGCGCCGGCATGGAGGGCGGCAGCTCGGTCTCGAAGGTCACGTCCGGATGGCCGACGCGCATGAGGAACACCCCCTGGCGCACGGTCTCCGCGAGGTCCTGAGCATCCACCACGGGCTTGGGCATGCGGGCGAAGGAGGAGAATTCGTCCACCATGCGGCCGATGTCGCCCACCTGGCGGATGATGGTGTCCGTGCACTGGTCGAACACATCCCGGTCCTGGGTGATATGGCGCCCGTACTTGCGCTTCAGCCGCTCGGCGGAAAGCTGGATGGGGGTGAGCGGGTTCTTGATCTCGTGGGCGATGCGCCGTGCCACGTCGGCCCATGCGGAGGTGCGCTGGGCCGAGATGAGCGCGGTGATGTCGTCCAGTGTCACCACCCAGCCGTGATCCTCGGCCGCGGACTGCTCGGTGGTGACGCGCATGGCGAAGATCCGCTCCCGGCCCTCGCGCTGGATGGTGATGTTGCCCTGGACCGCGCGCTGGCCCGCGCCCAATGCCTCGGTGAGCAGAGCATCGGTTTCCGGCACCACCTCGGCAAGCTTGCGGCCGAGCGCGTCGTCCTCGACAAGGCCCAGGAGCTTCTCGGCGGAGCGGTTCAGGATGGTGACCTGGGCCTCGGCGTCGAGGCCGATGACGCCCGCGCCGACGCCGGAGAGCACCGCCTCGGTGAAGCGGCGGCGGCTGTCCATCTGGTCGCGCGCGGTGACCAGGGCATTGCGCTGGGTTTTCAGCTCCACCGTCATCTTGTTGAAGGTTTCGCCCAGGGTGGCAAGGTCGCCCTCGGCCCGGTGCACGGGGACCTGCACGTCGAGATTGCCCGCCGCCACCCGGCCCGCCGCCCACATGAGCCGGCGGATGGGCGACACCAGCCACTTGGAGAAGTTGATCCCGAGCCAGACCGCCGACAGCAGCACGATGAGCGTGACGATGGAGTACATCAGCGCGAAGGCGAGCTGCACGTTGAAGCGGCGCTCCTCCAGCGCCCGGTAATCGGCAAGGGTTTCCTGCGTCACCTTGAGGAAGCCGATGACCCGGGGGTCGACGGGCCGCGCGACGTAAAGGAACAGGTTGTCGAAGCCGGCGATGGGCGCCACCGCGCCGACGAAGTCCGCGTCCGACGGCAAATAGATGATGGGCTGGTCGGCGGAAGCCTCGGCGATGGCGATGTTGGCGGGAACGATATATTCGCGGTCCGTGCGCAGGTTCGCCCGCTCCACCACCGAGAGGTCGCGCCGCACGATCTGCGCGCCCGGCACGTTGCGCAGCGCCGCCTGGGCGGTGAGAATCTGCCGGAATTTCTCAATATCCGTGTCGTAGAGCTGCTTCATCCGTGACAGGTCGTTGCTCATGGCGAGCACGTCGCCGCGGATGGAAAGCGCATGCTCGCGCACATAGGTCTGCGCCACCGACGCCGCCGTCCCGACGATGTCCCGGGTTCGGCCGGAGAAATAGCGATCCAGGCTGCGGTCCAGGGTGAGGCTGGCCACCAGCGCCACCACGATGGCCGGGACCACCGCGACGCCCGCGAATAGTCCGACGATGCGCACATGCAGCCGGGACGCGGCCCGCCCGCGCGCCCGCGCCCGCAGGATGCGCCACACCTCCCGGCCGATGATGGCCAGCAGGATGAGCACCGCGATGCCCGATGCGGTGAGCACGCCCACCACCACCTGCGGCGTCGGCACGATGGAGGTGAGGCCCATCAGAATGAGGAAGGTGGCCACCGCCAGCACCAGCGACAGGACCACGACGACGGGCGCGAACAGCCGGGCGGCGATGCCGCGGCGCGGCACTGTGCGCTCCGCTGGGTCCTTGACCGGCGCGTCCGTCATCCCTGCCACAGTCCCCCAAGCTTCCGCCGCCGCCACGCCGAATCGCGCGATGGAGGTGATGCAGTGGAACGACACTGGTGCAAAAATGTGACAGAGGACCTAACGCGGCCCGAATTCGCGCAACCAAGGCTGGGAGTTGGTAGCAGGGTCCATATCAGCGCGTGTTGTGCACAGGCCGCGGGCATTTGGGCGGCAGTCCCTTGGACTTCGAGCCCGCGGCGCGGCAGCGCAAGCCGGCCGTGCCGCGAATCGGGAACCGGGCAGCTTCCGCCTGGCAGGTGGCGTCACAGCCTTGCCTGCACGGGGAGGGAAAGGCAGCTGGAGCCGCCCTCCCCGCCCCTACCGCAACGTGCCGATCACTTCGACGTCCGGATCACCTGGATGTCCGGATCACCTGGATGTCGAGGTCCCGGATCTTCTTGCGCAGGGTGTTGCGGTTGAGACCGAGCAGTTCCGCCGCCTTGATCTGGTTGCCGCGCGTGGCCGCCAGCGCCGCCGAAAGCAGGGGATATTCCACGTCCTTCAGGATGCGGTGATAAAGGCCGGGCGGCGGCAGGTCCTCGCCGAAGCCGGAGAAATAGGTATTGAGGTGCCGTTCCACCGAGGCCGCCAGCGTCGCGTCCACCGGCCCCTCCTCGGAGAAGGCGCTCGGCATGGGCTCCGACAGCTCCGCCTCGATGATGGCGGGGGTGATCACTTCCTGCGGATAGAGCGCCGCCAGACGCCGCACCAGGTTTTCCAGCTCGCGCACGTTGCCGGGCCAGCGGTAGCGCTTCAGCCGGTCGAGGGCGGCGGTGTCGATCTGCTTGGCGGGCAGGCCCTCCCGCTCCGCCTGGAGGAAGAAGTGGCGCACCAGGTCCGGCACGTCTTCCGAGCGCTCGCGCAGGGGCGGCAGGCGCAGGGGCACCACGTTCAGGCGGAAGAACAGGTCCTCGCGGAACAGCCCCTGCTGGATCAGGGTGCGCAAGTCCTTGTTGGTGGCGGCGATGATGCGCACGTCGGTCTTGATGGGCGTGCGCCCGCCCACCGTGGTGTATTCGCCCTGCTGGAGCACGCGCAGCAGGCGCGTCTGCGCCTCCATGGGCATGTCGCCGATCTCGTCGAGGAAGAGGGTGCCGCCCTCCGCCTGCTCGAAGCGGCCGGGATTGCGCGTGGTGGCGCCGGTGAACGAGCCCTTCTCGTGGCCGAACAGCTCCGATTCGATCAGGTCGCGCGGGATCGCCGCCATGTTGATGGCCACGAACGGCCCGGTGCGGCGCTTGCCGTAATCATGGAGCGCGCGGGCCACCAGCTCCTTGCCGGTGCCGCTCTCGCCCGCGATCATCACGGTGAGGTCGGTCTGCATCAGCCGCGCGAGCAGGCGATAGATTTCCTGCATGGCGGGGGAGCGGCCCACCAGCGGGATATTGTCCTGCTCCTCGTGGGAATGGTGGTGGCCATCGCCCTTCTTCGGCTCCGCCAGGGCGCGGCCGACGATGGCGATCAGCTCCTTCAGGTCGAACGGCTTGGGCAGATATTCATAGGCCCCGCGCTCGGACGCGCGGATGGCGGTCATGAAGGTGTTCTGCGCGCTCATGACGATGACCGGAAGATCCGGCCGCGCCTTCTTGATGCGCGGCAGGAGGTCGAAGGCGTTCTCGTCGGGCATCACCACGTCGGTGATGACGAGGTCGCCGTCACCCTGGCTCACCCAGCGCCAGAGCGTGGCGGCGTTGCCGCAGGACCGAACCTCGTACCCGGCGCGCGACAACGCCTGGTTGAGCACGGTGCGGATGGCGGCATCGTCGTCGGCGACCAGGATGCTTCCGGAAGGCATCGACACCTCAGTTATCCTCTTGAGCCGTGCTCTTGCCGCGATACATGGGCAGGAGCACGCGAAAGGTTGTACGGCGGGGCTGACTGTCGCATTCGACGATGCCGCCGTGGTCGCCGATGATCTTCGCCACCAAAGCAAGACCGAGGCCACTGCCCGTGGGCTTGGTGGTGACAAACGGGTCGAACAGGTGGGGAATGAGGTCGTCCGGCACGCCCTTGCCGTTGTCGCGGACGCAGAATTCCAAAGGCAGGCTCACCCGCGTGGAGGCGCCCGGAACCGTCAGGCGCACGCCCGGCCGGAACGCCGTGGTGAGCTGGATCTCGCCGTCCTGATCGCCATCGATGGCCTCGGCCGCGTTCTTCACCAGGTTGAGGAACACCTGGATCAGCTGGTCGCGATTGGCGAGCACCGGCGGCAGCGAGGGGTCGTATTCCTCCACGATGCGGATATGCCGCGCGAACCCCGATGCGGCGAGGGTCCGCACATGCTCCAGCACGGCGTGGATGTTCACCGGCTCGCGCTCCACCGGGCGCTCGTCGGAGAACACCTCCATGCGGTCCACCAGCTTCACGATGCGGTCGGCTTCCTCGCAGATGAGGCGGGTGAGGGCGCGGTCGTCGTCGTCCGCCGACTGTTCCAGCAGCTGGGCCGCGCCGCGGATGCCGGAGAGCGGGTTCTTGATCTCATGGGCCAGCATGGAGGCCAGCGCGCTCACCGAGCGGGCGGCGCCGCGATGGGTGAGCTGGCGGTCCATCTTGTCGGCAATGGTGCGCTCCTGAAGCATCACCACCACCTGATCGGGATGCTCCGACACCGGCGCCACATGGATGTCCACGATGCGCTCGCCGCCGTTGCGCGGGGTGCCGAGGTCCACGCGATACTCGTTCACCGGCGCGCCGCGCTGGCGCACCTGCTCGATGAGGCCGAGCAGCGGGGTGCCGAACGGCACGAGGTCGCTCAGGGGCCGGCGGCGCAGCAGCGGCGCTGAGACCTCGAAGAACGCCTCGGCCGCCACGTTCGCCTCCGCCACATGCCCGTTGCCGGCGATGGTGAAGACGGGGTGCGGGACCGCGTCCAGGATGGCGCGCGGCATCCCCGGGTCCTTGCCGCTTTCCTGCTCAGCCTTGCGCTTTTGATCCATCTTCCGTGCGTCTTGCTTTCTGGCTTCGGCCGTCATGCCGCGGCCCTCCACATGATGTCGTCGAAGGCGGCGGCGATGCCGGCCTTCACCTGGGCGGGGTCCTCCAATACCAGGAGGCGCTTGCGCCAGCCCGCCACGATGCTGGCCCGCGCCGCGCCGGTACCGGCCGCCGCCGCGTCCAGCGCCCAGCCCACATGCTTGCGCGCCTGCCGCACCCCGAGCGCCCGGCCATAAAGCCCGAGCCAGCCCTCATAAAGCTCCAGCAGCACCGCGCGCTGCTCGCCCAAATCCGGATCGGCGGTGCCGCGAACCCCGGCGATGGCCCGGGCCACCCGGCCGGGAAACCACGGCCGGCCCTGCGCGCCGCGTCCGATCATCACCCCGTCCGCCCCGGAGGCTTTAAGGATGGCGGGGCCGTCCGATGGCGCCACCACGTCGCCGTTGGCGATCACCGGGATCGAGACCGCGTCCTTCACCGCGCGGATGGCGGTCCAGTCGGCACGGCCGGTATAGAATTGGCAGCGGGTGCGGCCATGGATGGTGACCATGGCAAGGCCGCTCTCCTGCGCCATGCGCGCCAGATCCACGGCGGTGGAGGCTGCATCGTCCCAGCCCAGCCGGGTCTTCACCGTGACCGGGACGGAGACCGCGCCGCGCACGGCCTCCAGAATCGCGCGGGCCAGCGGCAGGTCCCGCAGCAGGGCGGCGCCGGCCGCGCCGGTGGTGACGCGCTTGGCCGGGCAGCCCATGTTGATGTCGATGATGCCCGCCCCCGCCGCCTCGGCCACGCGGGCGGCCTCGCCCATCAGATACGGATCATTGCCGGCGATCTGCACGGCATGGAGCGGCACGCCCTCCCCCTCCGCGCGGAGCACCATCTCGGGATGGCCTTCCAGCAGCGCTTCGCTCGCCACCATTTCTGATATGACGAGGCCGGCGCCGTAACGAACAGCCATCCGCCGCACCGGTGCGTCCGTGATTCCCGCCATGGGGGCGAGAATCACCGCATTGGGCAGCGCGTGGGAGCCGATCCGCAACGCCGGAATGGAAAATGCGACAGTCTCTTGCACAGAAATTAGGCCACCTCGCTTCTGCCTACATCTTAGACAAGTGCACGGCACACGCAAGGGCAGTCTGCGTGGAAGTGCAGCGCAGCAGAATTTACCCCACTGCCGGTTCCCTGCACCGGTGCTCCGACCCATGCCGGGATGGGATTCACCCCCGCTCGCAACAGGGGAGCCAGCCATGAGCGAGGCGGCGAATCCCTCATGCGTGGCCATCGTGGTTGCCGCCGGACGCGGCACGCGCGCCGGTGGACCGCTGCCGAAGCAGTATCAGATGATGGCCGGCGAGCCGGTGCTGCGCCGCACCCTCCGCCTGTTCGCGTCCCATCCCCGGATCACGGCCGTCCTCGCGGTCATCCATAGCGATGATTCTGTCCGCTTTGCGGACACGGCCCGCGATCTGCCCAAGATCTTGGCACCGGCCTTCGGCGGCGCCACCCGACAGGCGTCTGTCCGCGCGGGGCTGGAAGCCCTTGCCGCAACAGGGGGCATGCACCCGGACCTGGTGCTGGTGCACGATGCGGCACGCCCCTACACCTCGCCGGACCTCATCGCCCGCGCGGTGGCGGCGGCAGGCAATGCGGATGCGGCCATTCCCGTGCTCGCCGTGACTGACACGGTGAAGCGGGTGGATGCCGACGGCATCGTGGTCGAGACCCTGGACCGCGCGGCCCTGCGCACCGTGCAGACCCCGCAGGCGTTCCGCTTCGCGGCCCTGCGCGCCGCCCATGCCGCCGCCGCCGCGGCCGGGGTGGAGACGCTGACCGATGATGCGGCGGTGATGGAATGGGCTGGCTACCGCGTGGCCACCTTCGAAGGCGAGAGCACCAACGTGAAGCTGACCACCCCCGACGACATGGCCCGCGCCGCCGGCGCCGCTTTCGCCGATCTCGCCGATGTGCGCACCGGCACCGGCTTCGACGTGCACGCCTTCGGCCCCGGCGACCATGTGATGCTGGGCGGCGTCGCCGTGCCCCACACAGCCGGCCTCGTCGGCCACTCGGATGCGGACGTGGGCCTGCACGCCCTCACCGACGCGCTCCTCGGCGCCCTGTGCGACGGCGATATCGGCGCCCATTTCCCGCCGTCCGACCCGCAGTGGAAGGGGGCGTCCTCGGACCGCTTCCTCGCCCATGCGGTGGAGAAGGTGACGGCGCGGGGCGGGCGCATCGCCCATCTCGACCTCACCCTCATCTGCGAGGCGCCGAAGGTGGGGCCGCATCGCGACGCCATCCGCGCCGCCATTTCGCGCATCACCGGCGTGCCCCTCGTTCGCGTGTCGGTGAAGGCGACCACCACCGAGAAGCTGGGCTTCACCGGCCGGCGGGAAGGCATCGCCGCTATGGCCAGCGCCACCCTCCGCCTGCCCTTCGACGAGGCGGAGGGCTGAGCGCCCGCCCCTGCCC
>NZ_JAIVFO010000095.1 GCF_029991245.1 Xanthobacter autotrophicus | reverse complement strand
ACCCTGCCCTCCCCCGCAAGCGGGAGAGGGTTCTCGGGTGCGCCCGGTCGAAGCCGCTGCTCTTAAAACTGAGACACGGGCCCGAGGGAGAGGCCGGCGCGGCCGAACCCACGCGTCGCAAGCCGCGAAAGGACGGCGGTGCTGCCGCTTCGGGGTGCGGCGCCGCCGCGCACCCCTGCTGCGAACTTGCTCCGCACTTGCACCCGCGCGCGCACCTCGCCATGTTCAGCGCCGGGCGCGACGCACGCGAGGAGGCTTTCATGACCCAGACCACCGGCCGCATTTTCGACGAGATGGCGCGTCTCGTGAACGACGCCGCAGGGGTCGCCCAAGGCGTGCGCCGCGAGGCCGAGACCGCCATGAAGGCCCAGATGGAGCGCTTCCTGCGCGACATGGACCTCGTCAAGCGCGAGGAATTCGACGCGGTGAAGGACCTTGCCGCCGCCGCCCGCGCCGAGAGCGAGAGCCTTGCCGCCCGCGTGCTGCGGCTGGAGGCCGCCCTGCTCGCCCACACCCATCCCACGCCTGCCGGCCACAGCGGCCCCGCCGCCCCGGCCGATTCCACGGTATCGGGGAACCCGGCCTGACCGGCGGCGAAACGTCTCGGCCTCCCGCACCGCAAAAAAGCCGTGGTGTCGGGCCAGACGGGATACAATCTGTCGTAGCGGGGAAATCTTTACCCGCGATATACTGATTTTCGTGGCGATTCGGAGCCGGTTCGTCGTATCAGGCGTACGACGTGGCGCAGCCTCGCCAGGAGGTCCGTCTTGGGGAATGACCCGTGTTGGGGTATCACCTCAGTGGGCCTCCGCCCGGCACGCCGCGACGCGCATGCCACGTGGCCTCGTTCGCCAAATGGCCTGACACGCGCCAAGTGCCGCGTTCGACCCTCTCCGCGTTCCTCACACCGCGAGGTCGAGGCCATGTCTCTCATCGACATCGAAGCCGATGCACCGGCGAACCCCGTAGATCTTGTGGAGCAGCTCGCTGCCCTCAACGACTGGTCGTTCGAGCGTTCCGACGAGGACGAGATCACCCTCTCGCTCACCAGTCGCTGGACGGACTGCCACGTCTCGTTCCAGTGGATGGACGAGCTGGAATCCCTGCATATCGCCTGCGCCTTCGACTTCAAGGTGCCCGACGGACGCCGCGCCGAGGTTCTGAAGCTTCTGTCCCTGGTCAACGAGCAGATGTGGCTCGGCCATTTCGACATATGGTCGCAGGAAAACGTCATCATGTTCCGCTACGCGCTGGTGCTGGCGGGCGGTGCCACCGCCTCGGACCGGCAGTGCGCGGCCATCCTGGATGCCGCCCTTGACGCCGTGGAGCGCTATTATCCCGCGTTCCAGTTCGTGGTCTGGGCCGGCAAGAGCGCCAAGGAAGCCATGGAAACCGCCCTGTTCGACACGGTGGGCGAGGCCTGATCAAGACGGCCGGCGCGGTTCACCCGCCGGCCGTTGCCTGATCTTTACGTTACGGAACTCAGACACCACCTCACCCCGCGCGCCATCCGCGACGGGGGTTTTTGCGTCGGATCACGCCCCGCGCAGGCTCAATCCGCGTAGGGATTGTCCTTCTGCCGCAGCGTCAGGCGGATCGGCACGCCCGGCAGGTCGAAGGTCTCGCGCAGGCCGTTGACCAGATAGCGGATATAGCTCTCCGGTACCGCATCGGCCCGCGAGCAGAACAGCACGAAGGACGGCGGCCGCGCCTTGGGCTGGGTCATGTAGCGCAGCTTGATGCGCCGGCCCGACACCGCCGGCGGCGGATGATTGTCGGTCACCTGCTGCAGGAAGCGGTTCAGCGGATTGGTGGCGACGCGCTTGTTCCACACCTTGTGGGCGGAGGAGATGGCAGCCACCAGCTTGTCCAGCCCGTGGCCCATGAGCCCGGACACCGGCACGATGGGCACGCCCTTCACCTGCGGCAGCAGCCGGTCCACATCCTCGCGCAGGCGGGTGATGAGGCCGCCGCGGGCCACCAGGTCCGCCTTGTTGTAGCCGATGACGAGGGCGCGGCCCTCGCGCGCCACCAGGTCGGCGATGCGCAGGTCCTGCTCCTCGAAGGGGTGGGTGGCATCCACCAGCACCACCACCACCTCGGCGAACTTCATGGCGCGCAGGGCATCGGCGGCGGAGAGCTTCTCCAGCTTGTCCTCGATGCGGGCGCGCTTGCGCAGGCCGGCCGTGTCGAACACTTCCAGCCGGGTGCCGGCATAGCTCACTTCCACCGAGATGGAATCCCGGGTGATGCCGGCTTCCGGGCCGGTGAGCAGCCGGTCCTCGCCCAGAAGGCGGTTGATGAGGGTGGACTTGCCCGCATTGGGCCGGCCCAGCACCGCCACCTTGATGGGACGGCGCGGCGTGTCGTCCACCTCGTCCGCGGCCGCGGCGTCTTCGTCCTCGTCCTCTTCCGGCTCGGGCTTGGTCTGCTCGGGCAGGGCGTCGCAGATGGCGTCGTAGAGGTCGGAAAGGCCCTCGCCATGCTCGGCGGAGAACGGCAGCGGCGTGCCGAGGCCGAGGGCGAACGCCTCAAGCCGCCCCGCCTCGCCGCCGCGCCCCTCGCTCTTGTTGGCGAGCAGGATCACCGGCTTGCCGCACTTGCGCACGAGATCCGCGAAGGCGCGGTCCGTGGGGGTGAGGCCGATGCGGGCGTCGATCATGAACAGGATGGCGTCGGCATGGCCGATGGCGGCCTCGGTCTGGGCGCGCATGCGGCCTTCAAGGCTCGCGGCGTCCGCCTCCTCGAGACCGGCAGTGTCGACGATGCGGAAGGCGAGGTCGCCGAGGCGCGCATCCCCTTCCCGCCGGTCGCGGGTGACGCCGGGGCGATCGTCCACCAGCGCGAGCTTCTTGCCCACGAGGCGGTTGAAGAGGGTGGACTTGCCGACGTTCGGACGCCCGACGATGGCCAGGGAAAAGGTCATGAAAGGGGCTCTTTGGCCGGGCTTGCGAACGTCCGGCCGGTCAGGTCGAAAAGGGGTCAGCGTTGCTGCTGGCCGCCCTGGGGCGGCGGCGGAAGCTGGTCGACGGAGACGTTGGCGTTGCTCGGCTGGCCGAGCGGCGTCCCATAGTCCACGCCAGGCACGCCGGTAGGGAACACCGGCTGGCGGGTGCCGGAGAGCGGCTTCTTGGGCTGGTCGAAGGGGTTGAACTTGTCGAGGGCCTCGCACCCGGTGGCGGCGAGCGCCAGACCAAGGCCCAGCACCAGCTTCACCGACCTGAAAACGCGACTGTCTTTCGTCATCAGCTGGTCCTCATTGGGTAGCCGCGCCGCCGGGGGCGGCGGGGGCAGGCGCAGCAGCATCGGGCGCGGCGGCTTCGGGCGCCGGGGCAGCGCCGGCGGTGAGGCGGCGGATCAGTTCCGCGCGGGAGCGCACGCCGGGCGGGGTCTCGCTGTCGGAGGTGATGTCGGTGGCGGTCCTGTTGGCGGCGGCAAGATCGCCGGCCTTCAGTTCCGACAGCGCCAGCGCCTCGCGGGCGGCATTGCGCAGCGGCCCGGTGCCGGCGGCGATGGCGCCCACCCGCTGCTTCACCTCGGCAAGGCCGGCCGTATCCACCAGAATCAGCGCGGCGCGCAGCTGGGCCAGATCGCGCACCAGCGCGGGCAGGCCGGCGTCGGCGGCGATGGCGTCAAAGGCGGCGATGCCCGCTGCCTTGTCCCGCGCGGCGGCAGCGGCCGCGCCGCGGAACAGGGCCAGCGCGCGGTAGCCGGCCGGGCCGTCCTTGGCGAGGGCACCGAATGCGGTCTCCGCCTCCGGGAACTTGCCCGCGTCGAACAGGCCCACGGCGGACTGGAAGGCGGCGCTGGCGGTCACCGCCTGCTGGTGGCGCCAGTATTTGTATCCGCTCCACCCGGCCGCGCCAACGACCATCAGCACGATGGCGGCAATGATGAGCCCGCCGAAGCGGTCCCACAGCTTGCGCAGGCGCTCGCGCCGGAGGTCTTCCTCGATCTCGTGAAAAATATCGGTCATGGGGTCCGCGACTTGCGATGGGCCGGCGCACCGGCAAAAGGGCGCGTAAAGTACCCATGCGGCTTCATCGTGGCAAACGCGGCGATTTAAGGGCCTTCCTGCCGGCCGATGCGCCGGGAGACGCCTGAAGCGGTACAAGAGCGGGGCCACGCGGCGATCAGGCGAAACCGTCGCGGCGCCGGCCGAAGATCGGGGCGGTCGGCATGTCCAAGCGGCGACCGGGCCTTCTGCCGCAAGAAGTCCGGCGCAAACGCCTATAAGGTGCCGGTGCCCCGATGCGGGCGAGCATCGGGGAGCAAGATCGCCGACCATGGCCGAGACACCAGCCGCGCGCCCTTCGGCACCGGCCGCCCAATCCTTCGAATATCGCCTGCAGCGCACGCCCGTGGGCGTGGTGCTGCTCGATGCCGATCTCACCATCCGCTCGGTCAACCCGGTGGCCATGCGCCTGCTGGCCCCGCCGGGGGAGAAGTTGGCGGGCGTGGACATCCTCTCCCTCCACCCCGACGAGGCGCGGGAGAAGGTCGCCTTCCTCATCGACCGGGCGCGCACCTCGGCCGACGGCACCTCATCGCTGGTGGTGACCACCGCCATGGGCAGCCTCATTGCCAAGGTCAGCCGGCTGGAGGCGACGCCGGGCGGGCCGGTGGAAGGCTTCTGCATGATGATCCACGCCTTGGCCGAAGCCCCGGTGATGGGCCGGGCGCGGGCGGACGATGCCGACGTTCAGGTGGAGGGCCTCGCCGTGGCCGGGGAAGCGGCCATGAAGGCCCTGTGCCCGCTCATGAAGCTGCCGCTGGTGCAGGGCAAGGGCGACCTCATCAGCCTCATCGATGTCAATGAAGTGGTGTGCCTGGTGGCGCAGGGCCATTATGCCGAGGCGCGCACCCTCGCCTTCTCGGCCTTCTGCCCGCGCCCGCTGGCGGACCTGGAGCGCCGGCTGGACCCGGCGCTGTTCGTGCGCGTCCACCGCCGCTACCTGGTCAATATCCGCCACGTGCGTGCCGCCACCCGCGAGGATGGCGCCTGGCATCTAGTGATGGCCGATACCGCCCAGACCCGCGTGCCGGTGAGCCGCGCCAGAGTGGAGGCGATCCGCCGGCTATTGGCTGTTTGACGCGCCGATTTACGCGCAGTTCCGCACGGCGGCGCTTACCGTTCGTGCAGCCGGGATGCCGTTCATGCAGGACCCCCGTGGGTCGCGCCTTGCCGGTTGAAGGGCATCCGACCGCCCCCGCACCCTCCCCTCAAGACGCCGTCCGGCGTTCTGAACAAGGGGACACAGATGGACCAGCCCGCCGCCGGCTTTCCGGCCCTGCATTTCGAACTCGACCAGCCCGACCGCTACCTGACGTTCCAGGGCATCGATTTTGAGGGCAACATGCGCCGCGTGCTGGCGCATCTCACCCGCTATATCGACGATCCGGCCCACGGCAACGCCTTCTGGGACCGCTTCAAGGCGCGCCTCAAGGCGGCGGAAGCGGGGTCGGCGACCATCTGCGACAAGCTGCTGCTGCTCCATTCCCACGTCTATTACATGGTCGACCTGTTCGAGGAGCAGGAGGACGACATCGCCCTCGCCGACCTGAAGACCCTGGAGGAGGAGTGCTTTTAATGGCGCCGAGCCTCAGCCGTCCTGCTGCGGCGTCCCGGTGGAAAAGCCCGCGCGCTTGAGCCGCACGATGGCAAGGTCCAGGGCCGAGAGGAAGGCCGAGCGGTCGCGCGCGGCGAAGGGCTTCGGCCCGCCGGTGACGGCGCCGGCCGAGCGCAGATCCTCCATGAGGTTGCGGGTGGCCAGCGCCATGCCGATGGAATCGCGGGTGAAGGGCCGCCCGTTGGGGGCGATCACGTCCGCCCCGGCGGCGACGCAGCGGGCGGCCAGCGGCACGTCGGTGGTCACCACCACGTCGCCGCGGACGGCGCGGCCGGCGATGAAATCATCGGCCGCATCCGGCCCCGCCGGCACGGTCACCCGCTCCACCAGCGGGTGGCGCGGCACCGCGATGGGGGTGTTGGCGACCACGAAGACCTTCAGGGCGTGGCGGAAGGCCACCTTGTAGGCCTCCTCCTTCACCGGGCAGGCGTCGGCGTCGATATAAAGGGCGATGGGCGCGTCCCGCATGGGGGGCTGGTTCATTCAGGCCGCCGGCTCGCCTTCCGCAGGCGCATCCTGACACCGCTCACCCTGGCGCGGCGCGGTCGAGGCCCGGCGCTTGCGCCACGGGATGGCGATGTACGCCACATCGTCCAGCATGCCGAGCAGCTTGGCTCCGGTCCCAAGTTCCCGGTCGAGGGCGGCCATGGTCCGCGCGAGGCCGGGGTCCTCGTCGTCCAGCCACACGTCGAGCACGCGGGCGAACAGCACGGCGAGCCCCTTCGCCCGCAGGCTGCCGGCCAGGCCGGTGCAGTCGAGGCCGGCCGACGCCAGCATCCAGCGCTGGGAGCCTTCCGAGAGGCGCAGCAGGTGCAGCGCCAGCAGCGGATCGCGCCGCGCGGACCGGCGCAGCGAGCGCACCGCCTCCTTATGCGGGTCCAGCGCATCAAGCCGGCGCATCAGCACCTCGAACAAGCGCTCCTTGGGCCCCTCCCCCGCGAAATCCTCCGCATCCGGGCCGCCTTCCGCCAGCACGTGCCGGTCGGTAGCGCGGAAGAAGGCGGCGAGCAGATCGTGGGGAGAGGCGAAGGACGCCCGCATCTGCGCCAGCGACACGCCGCAGCGCTCCGCCACGTCGCCGAGGGCGATGCGCGCGAACGGCCGCTCGGCCAGAAGGGCGAGGAAGCTGCGCAGGCAGGCATCGCGGGTGGTCTCGGAGGTCATGTCTTCTCCTCGCGCACTCTCTTGTCGTCGCGCAATCGGGATCGGCGCGCCTTAGAGCCGGATCCGATCAGATCGAACCAATCTGATCGGTGAAGCCGCCCTCTAGCCCGCCAATTCTTTGCCCCTTCTGGTGGCGGCGGCAACCGCTTCCACCATCAACGGGCCGAAACCGGCCGTCTCGTTCATCAGAACTCCAAGGGCCGCCGCGGTGGTGCCGCCGGGGGAAGTGACGTTCTGGCGCAGGGTGGCGGCGGGAAGGTCCGACTGGTCCATCAGCGCGCCGGCGCCCGCCACGGTAGCGCGGGCGATGCGGGCGGCCAGCTCCGGCGGCAGGCCGGCGGCCGCGCCCGCCTGCGCCATCACTTCCGCCAGCAGGAAGGCGTAGGCGGGGCCGGAGCCGGAGACGGCGGTGGCGGCATCCATCAGCGCCTCGTCCTCGATCCATTCCACGATGCCGATGGCGCCGAGCAGGGCGGTGGCGAGATCACGCTGGGCAGCGGACACCTTCGGCCCGGGCACGCAGACGCTCACCCCTCGCCCGATGGCGGCCGGGGTGTTGGGGATGGAGCGGACGATGGCGGCGCCCGCCCCGAAGATGGCGGACATGAAGGCCAGCGTCCGCCCGGCCATGATGGAGACCACCAGCGTCCCCTCCCCCACCAGCGGCGCCAGGGGCGGCAGCGCATCGGGCGCCACCTGCGGCTTCACCGCCAGCAGCAGCACGGATGGCGCGGGAATGTCCGCCGGGGCGGGATTGACGGCGACGCCGCGTGCGGCCAGCGCGGCGGCGGCATCCGGCGGCAGATTCGGATCGAGCACCACGGCCTTGCCGGCGGGCAGGCCCAGCTTCAGCCAGCCGTCCAGCATGGCCCCGCCCATCTTGCCGGCGCCCAGCAGCACCACGGGACCGGACAGGGAATTCAGCACGCTCTCGCTCATTTCCGCCTCGTTGGACCGGCGCACCGCATGGCGGACACGCCTTCATACCGGCCAGCCTTATAACGCCGGGACACTGTAGAGGTGAACCGCGCCGGCCTCACCCCGCGAGCTGCGCGATCACCGCATTGAGCACCGGGACGCCAGCGGGCGTCACGCTCAGCCGGTCGCCGGTGCGGGTCACGAACCCCGCCGCCGCCAAAGCGGCGATGCGCGCTTCATCCACCCGGCCGCCGAGGCGGGCGTGGCGGGCAAGGTCCACGCCCTCCTTCAGGCGCAGGCCCATGAGCAGCATCTCGTCCGCCTGCTCGGCCGCAGACAGGGCCTCGTCGGAGACGATGCCGTGCCCGTGCGTCTCGACCCGCGCCAGCCAGTCTTCCGGCGCGCGCTCGGTGAAGAGGGCGCGACGGGTGCCGTCCACCACCAGCCGGCCGTGAGCGCCGGCGCCGATGCCGGCATAGGTGCCGTAGCGCCAGTAGATCAGATTGTGCCGCGCCTCGGCGCCCGGACGGGCGTGGTTGGAGACCTCGTAGGCGGGAAGGCCGGCCTGCGCCGTCACCGCCTGCGTCACGTCCCACAGGGCGCGGGAGATGTCGTCGTCGGGCAGGATCAGCTTGCCGGCGCCATACAGCCGCTCGAACGGCGTGCCGGGCTCGATGGTGAGCTGGTAGAGCGAGAGATGCTCGCAGCCCTCGGCCAGGGCCCGCCTCAGCTCCGCTGCCCAGCCCTCGGGGGTCTGGCGCGGGCGGGCATAGATGAGGTCGAAGGAGACGCGCCTGAAGGCCCGGCGGGCGATGGCCACCGCCGCCAGCGCCTCGGCCACCGAATGCATGCGGCCGAGGCCCTGCAAATCGGCGTCATGCAGCGCCTGCACCCCCAGCGATACCCGGTTGACCCCCGCCGCGCCATAGCCGGCGAAGCGTTCCGCCTCCACCGAGGTGGGGTTGGCTTCCAGCGTCACCTCGGCATCGGCGGTGAGTGGCCAGGCGGCGTTGACGGCCTCGAGGATGGCGCCAACCGTAGCCGGCGCCATAAGGGAGGGCGTGCCACCGCCGAAGAACACCGTCTGCGCCTGCTTCGGGCCGGACAGGGCGCGCATGTGCGCGATCTCGCGGCGGAAGGCGGCGATGAAGCGCGCCTCATCCGGCGGGGCGTGGCGCACGTGGCTGTTGAAGTCGCAATAGGGGCACTTGGCCTTGCAGAACGGCCAATGGATATAGACGCCGAAGCCGGCGGGGTCGGGTACAGGCGAGGCATGGGGAACCGCGTCCGGAAGCACGGGCGGCGTGGCGGCGGCGGCGATCATGCTCATGTCCTGTGCTCCGCGCCTTCAACGCGTCCTCTCGTGCCCCGGCCGACTGCAGCGCCAGCGGAAGGAGAGCCGGGGCCCAGCGTACCCAGTCCGCCGAAGGCGCTTGCCAATCCGAACGCCGGGGCACCCGATTGCCTGCTGCGCAGGACTCTTGCGCTGGATCCCGGCTCGGCGCTCCGGCTGCGCCGTCGCTGGGCCGGGAAACGAATGGCGTTCGCGCGCGCCGGACGCCACTCTCACCCCTCCAGGCACGCCTGCGACAGCTTCAGGAAGGCCCGCGCCCGGTGGGAGAGGCCGAAGCCCTTGGGCGGCATGGAATGCTTCTCGTCCGCCGTCATCTCCGCGAAGGTCTTGGGATAGTCCTCCGGGACGAACATGGGGTCGTAGCCGAAGCCCTTGGCCCCGCGCGGCGGCCACACCAAAGTGCCCTCCACCACGCCCTCGAACTCCTCCACATGGCCGTCCGGCCACGCCAGGCACAGGGCGGAGACGAAGCGGGCGCGGCGCTGCTCGGGGGCGATGGCGCCCACCTTCTCCAGCTCGGCCTGCACTTTCTCCATGGCCATCTCGAAGTCGCGGTCCGGCCCCGCCCAGCGGGCGGTGTGGATGCCCGGCGCGCCGCCCAGCGCATCGATGACGAGGCCCGAATCGTCGGCGAAGGCCGGTAGCCCGGCGGCATTCGCCGCCGCCTGCGCCTTCAGCCGGGCGTTGCCGGAGAAGGTCTGTTCGGTCTCCTCCGGCTCGGTGAGGCCCAGCTCCCCGGCCGAGACCGCCTCCACCCCGTGGGGGGCGAGCAGCATGCGCATCTCGATCAGCTTGCCGGGATTGTGGGTGGCCACCACGAGCCGGCCCTTCAGGATCCGGTGGCTCATCAGCCCACCGCCAGCTTCTGCAGCCCCACCAGCTTCTCCACCCCGGAGCGGGCGAGCGACAGCAGACCCAGCAACTCGTCCTGCGAGAACGGGGTCTTTTCCGCCGTGCCCTGGATCTCCACGATGCCGCCGGTGCCGGTCATGACGAAATTGGCGTCGGTCTCGGCCACCGAATCCTCGGCATAGTCGAGGTCGAGCACCGGCGTGCCGTTGTAGATGCCGCAGGACACCGCCGCCACGTGGTCCTTGAGCGGGATCTCCTTGACCATGGAGCGCTGGCGCATCCAGCTCAGGCAGTCGTAGAGCGCGATCCACGCGCCGGTGATGGAGGCGGTGCGGGTGCCGCCGTCGGCCTGCAGCACGTCGCAATCGAGGGTGATCTGCTTCTCGCCCAGGGCCACCAGGTCGGTGACCGAGCGCATGGAGCGGCCGATGAGGCGCTGGATTTCCTGGGTGCGGCCGGACTGCTTGCCGGTGGTGGATTCGCGCCGTGTGCGGTCGTGGGTGGCGCGGGGCAGCATGGAATATTCCGCCGTCACCCAGCCGCGGCCCTGGCCCTTGAGCCACGGCGGCAGGCGCTCTTCCAGCGTGGCGGAGACGAGCACATGGGTGTCGCCGAACTTCACGAGGCAGGAGCCTTCCGCGTGGCGCATCACGCCCCGTTCAAAGGAGACCGCGCGCATCTCGTCGGCGGCGCGCTTGCTGGGGCGCATGGGACTTACCTCTTGTCTGGTCATCGGGCGCCCCTTTTAGAGCATTTTCGAGCGAAGTGGAGACCGGTTCGCGTGAAGGAAATGCGGCAGACGCCAAAGAGCGAACGGCTCCCGTGCACGGGGGCCGTTCTTGCGCGGGACGGCGCGAGGGAAGCAAAGCCCCTCCCGATGCACGACACCGCTTGTGCAGCGCCCACTTCATGGACACATAATACGGGTCCCGGGGCAGTCCCGGTTCAGTGGAAAGCGGTGACCCCGTGGCGCTCGATCCGTTCCAGCCCCTGTCGACCGGCGGCCTCGCGCAGATCGACCAGCGCGCGCGGGAGATCTTCCGCCAGATCGTGGAAAGCTATCTCGCCACCGGAGAGCCGGTGGGCTCGCGCAATCTCTCGCGCCTCATCCCCATGACCCTGTCGCCCGCCTCGGTGCGCAATGTGATGGCGGACCTGGAGACGGCGGGCCTCATCTATGCCCCCCACACCAGCGCCGGACGCCTGCCCACCGAGCGCGGCCTGCGCTTCTTCGTGGACGCGCTGATGGAAATCGGCGACGTGAACGAGCGCGACCGCACCAATATCGAGACCCAGGTGATGGCCGCCGCCAAGACCACCACGGTGGAAGGCGTGCTGCAGGAAGCCTCCGCCATGCTCTCGGGCCTCGCCCGTGGCGCCGGCGTGGTGACCGCCACCAAGACTGATCCGCGCCTGAAGCATGTGGAATTCGTGCCGCTGGAGCCGGGCCGCGCCCTCGTCATCCTGGTGTCCGAGGACGGGCAGGTGGAAAACCGCGTGCTGCCCTTGCCGCCGGGCCTGCCCACCTCCGCCCTCACCGAGGCCACCAATTTCCTCAACGCCCGCATCCGTGGCCGCACCCTGGGCGACGCGCGGGCCGAGATGGAGAACCTGCTCGCCGAGCTGCGGCTCGACCTCGACGCCCTCACCGCGCGGGTGGTGGAGGACGGTCTTGCCTCCTGGTCCGGCGAGGAGCCGGGCGACCGCAAGCTCATCGTGCGCGGGCAGGCGAAGCTTCTGGAGGACCTGCGCGCGCTGGAGGACCTGGAGCGCATCCGCCTGCTGTTCGACGACCTGGAGACCAAGCGCGAGGTGGTGGACCTCCTGGGCCGGGCCGAGGAGGCGCAGGCCCTGCGCATCTTCATCGGCTCGGAGAACCGGCTGTTCTCGCTCTCCGGCTCCTCCACCATCGTGGCGCCCTATCGCGACGGGCAGGGGCGCGTGGTGGGCGTGCTCGGGGTCATCGGCCCGACGCGGCTCAATTACGGGCGCATCGTGCCCATGGTGGATTTCACCGCCCGGCTGGTCAGCCGCGTGCTCGGCGCGCCGGGGGTGGATGCCGCCTGAGCGGATCGCCTGGAAGGACGAAACTTTCGGGGGCCGATCCGCGCCGGCGCGCACGCCGTCTTGATTTTTGGCGCCAAGGCCCCGATATCCGCGTTGACATTTGGCCTTTGCCCCTACGGGGCGAACATTCATGGCAGGGGAAGAAACCGGATGAGCGAGCAGAAGCGCGCGCCCGAAACCGGCGGCGACGCAAGCGAAAACGGTGTGAACGCGGGCGTCAACGAGGCGACCGCCGAGGCGGAAGCCCTCGCCACCGCCGACCAGGAGATCGCCGGCGACTTCGCTGCGGAAAAGCAGCGCCTGGAAGCCGAGATCGCGAGCCTGAAGGACAAGTTCCTGCGTGCCTTCGCGGAAGCCGAGAACATCCGCCGCCGCGCCGAGAAGGAAGTGGTGGACGCCAAGACCTACGGCATCGCCTCCTTCGCCCGCGACGTGCTGAACGTGGCCGACGACCTTGCCCGCGCCCTCGGCACGGTGGACGAGGAGGCCAAGGCCACCGCGGACGGTGCCGTGAAGGGCCTGCTGGAAGGGCTGGAGCTGACCGAGCGCGGCCTCGTCAAGGCGCTGGAAAAGCACGGCATCCGCAAGATCGAGCCGAAGGGCCAGAAGTTCGACCCCAACCTGCACCAGGCCATGTTCGAGGTTCCTGACCCGAGCGTGCCGTCGGGTACGGTGGTGCAGGTGGTGCAATCCGGCTACGTCATCGGCGAGCGCGTGCTGCGCCCGGCCATGGTGGGTGTCGCCCGCGGCGGACCGAAGGCCGAGGCGGCCGCGTCCCAGACGTCCGACAAGGACAAGGACAAGGAAGCCGGGGCGGCCTGACGCCCCAGCCTTTTCGCCTGCACCAGGGGCCGGCCGATCGGCTCAACGGCCCTTGGTCAAGCCCGCCGGAGCTGGACGGACTCAAACCCGCCGGTACGACGCCGCCCTTACATTTCGCTGGAGGCGGTGGCCGGACCACTCAGGGTTCTCTCCCCGGACGGCCCGCCGGACAGGAGGTCCGACAGGGCCTCGGCGATGGCCCGGCTGGTATAGGGCTTGGCGACACGCGGCGCGTCGGCGAACTCGGCCGGCATGCGCACGCTGCCGGTGTAGCCGGAGCAGAAAATGAAGGGGATGCCCCGGTCCGCCAGGATCGATGCGGCCGGATAGACCGCCTCCCCCGCCAGATTGACGTCGAGGATGGCGGCATCGACCTTTTCATGGGCGGCGGCGGCCTTGGCACCCGACAGGCTCGAGATGGGCCCCACCACGGTGCAGCCCAGCGACCTCAGATTGTCTTCCAGCCCTAAGGCCACAAGGAACTCGTCTTCCACGACGAGAACCCGCTTTCCCAAAAAGATCATCACCATACGCCCTGACTGACAGCCATTTCCGCGACAACGGATGGACTTGGCGAAAAGTTCCATCCCTTCCGCAGGATGCTGCGGTCGCGAAGCAACACCGCAGGGCGGCGGGAGGAAGCGCGGGACGGGACAACGGGACGGACCTGGCCCGTCCCGGGTCCGCCTCCCGGTCAATCCTTGGCGCGCTCCACATAGGAGGCATCGGCGGTCATGATCACCACGCGGGTGCCGGCGGAAACGTGCGGCGGCACCATGGTGCGCACGCCGTTGGAGAGCTTGGCCGGCTTGTAGGAGGACGAGGCGGTCTGGCCCTTCACGGTGGGCTCGGTGTCCACGATCTCCAGCGTCACGCGCGCGGGCAGCTCGATGGCGATGGGAACGCCGTTATGGGTGGAGAGCATGCATTCCATGCCTTCCTGCAGATACACCGCCGAGTCGCCCATGACGTCCTTGGTCACGATCACCTGATCGAAATTCTCAGGGTTCATGAAGGTGTAGCCGTCCGAATCCTCGTAGAGGAAGGTGTGCGGGCGGTCTTCAACAAAGGCGCGCTCCACCTGCTCGGTGGTGCGGTAGCGCTCGGAGATCTTCACCCCATCGGAGATGCGGCGCATGTCGAGCTGGGTGACCGGCGTGCCCTTGCCGGGATGAATATTTTCAGCGGTGAGCACCACATAGAGCTTGTCGTCGATATCGACCACGTTGCCTTTGCGCAGAGAGCTGGCGATGACCTTGACCACGTCGCGTGTTCCTTGAACTTTGTGCGGCGGCGTGCCGCTCCTGATCCATCGGCGCGCAACATAGCGATCTTGGCGCACAAAACCAGTCTCGTGCCCGCCTTTCTGCCTCCGGCGCCCTGCCGCAACAAGGATTCTGCGCCCTATGG
This sequence comes from Xanthobacter autotrophicus, assembly GCF_029991245.1. Classification (GTDB taxonomy): domain Bacteria; phylum Pseudomonadota; class Alphaproteobacteria; order Rhizobiales; family Xanthobacteraceae; genus Xanthobacter; species Xanthobacter autotrophicus_C. The sequence goes on along the minus strand of NZ_JAIVFO010000095.1, from coordinate 3,734 downwards.
CGGTATCATCGCCCGCCCCGAGCCCCGGCCCGAGCCCCAGCCCGAGCCCATGGTGGAGCCCGTCGATCCATGCCGACCGGCGCCCCTTCCTCATCGCCCGCGGGCGCATGATGGCGGCGATCCGCGCGCGGCTTGCCGCCGAAGGCTTCATCGAGGTGGAAACACCGGCGCTCCAGATCTCCCCCGGCAACGAGGCGCACCTGCACGCCTTCGCCACCGATCTCATCGGCCCGGACGGCACGCGCCGGCCGCTCTATCTGCGCACCTCGCCGGAATTCGCCGCCAAGAAGCTGCTGGCCGCCGGGGAGGAAAAGATCTTCGAGTTCGCCCGCGTGTTCCGCAACCGGGAGCGGGGCATGGCCCACCATCCCGAGTTCACCCTGCTGGAATGGTATCGCGCCGGCGCGCCCTACACCCGGCTCATGGACGATTGCGCCGGCCTGCTCGCCTGTGCCGCGCAGGCCGGCGGGGTATCGGCCTTCGCCTGGCGGGGGCAGACGTGCGATCCCTTCGCCGCGCCGGAGCGCCTGACGCTGGAAGAGGCCTTCGCGCGCCACGCCGGCATGGCGCTCGCCGCCGTGCTCCCTACCCCCGGCGAGCCGCCCGATGCGAGACCCTTCGCCGAGATGGCGGCTGCGCATGGCATCCGCACCGCGCCCGACGACACCTGGGCGGACATCTTCTCGCGGGTGCTGGTGGAAAAGATCGAGCCGCAGCTCGGCATGGGGCGGCCCACGGTGCTGTGCGACTATCCGGTGAGCGAGGCGGCGCTGGCCCGGCCCAAGCCGCAGGACCCGCGCTTCGCCGAGCGCTTCGAGCTTTATGCCTGCGGGCTTGAGCTGGCCAACGCCTTCGGCGAGCTGACCGACGCCGACGAGCAGCGCCGGCGCTTCGAGGAGGAGATGGACGAGAAAGAGCGGCTCTATGGCGAGCGCTATCCCATCGATGCCGATTTCCTGGCCGCTTTGGCGGTGATGCCACCCGCGAGCGGCTGCGCGCTCGGCTTCGACCGCCTCGCGGTGCTGGCCAGCGGCGCCCGCCGCATCGAGGACGTGCTGTGGGCGCCGGTCGGCTGATGGGGAGCCTTGAGGGCGCGTGGGCTAAACCTGGGCCACGCTCAGGCGCCGCGCGGGCTCAGCTGATCTCGAACAGGGTCGAGAAGCCGGAAATGTCGAACACTTCCCGGATCTGCGGCTGCAGCGAGGACAAGGTGAGCTTGCGCTTGGCGGTGCGCATGGCCTTGCCGGCCACCAGCAGCGCCCTCAGGCCCGAAGACGAGACATAGTCCACGCCGGCGAGGTTGACGAGGAGCCCGCCATCGGTGGTGGTCACCACTTCCATCAGGCTTGCCTCGAACGGCTTGGCGTTGGGCGTATCCAGCCGTCCCGCCACCTTCAGCACCACGTCGGACCCGAGCTGCTCACGTTCGATGTGCATCGGCCTCTTCTCGCTTGCGCGCCGCGCCGGGGGCGTCGGTGCCAACCGGATTAGCCTCATTCGCAGGAGCACGCAACGCCACTGCGCTGCGGCGCACCAGCCAGACGCCGCGCTCGAACAGGCTGGTGGCGAGCAGCAGCTGGCGCGCGTCCTCCCCCGTGCCCAGCGCGGAGGCCGCAAGCTGGCGGCGGATGCGGCTCAGCAGGTCGCTGCGATCCCCTGCGAGGGTGATGATGAAGTCGAGATCCTCCGTATCGCCGTCGGTGGCGTCAGCCAGGGACAGGATGATGGTGCGCAGGGATTCGGAGAGGTTGAAGCCGAGGGGCGGCAGGTCGGGAAAGCCCTCCACCACCTCGGTGAAGGCGTGCAGCGTATCCTGCAGGGTACGCACGGTCTCCACCAGCGCCTGCAGGTGCAGGGCGGTCTGGAGGCTGCCGCGGGGCACGCCGCGGGCGATGAGGTCGGACAGGAACTGGTCGATGGCGACGCCGATGGCATTGGCGCCCCGCCACAGGGCCAGGCGCTCCGCCGGCCCGCCGTGGTCCTGCTGGTCGAGATCCGGCAGCAGCGTGGGCAGCAGCTTCACCAGCCGCATGATCTCCTGTTCGGCCAGATCCAGGGCGGTGGCGAAGTCCCCGAGCGCCCGCTCGTGGATGAAACGCGGCTTGGAGGCGCTGTCCTCCATGGTCGGCGGGCTCAGCCGCGCGGCGATGGCCTCGGTCATCCCGCGGGCGAGGGAGACCGGCACCGCCCCCGCCACCTGCAGGGCCAGGAACAGCAGGGACAGGGAGGCCGACGCCTTGCCGCCGCCCATCTGCGCGAGCATGGCCACCGGCTCCGCCCCCAGCCATCCGGCGGCGAGGAACACCGCGCCGACGAGCAGGCAGCCCACCGCCTTCACCAGCACGTGCACGTAGCACAGCTGCCGCCCGGTGCCCTCCAGCTCGCCGGCCGAAAGCACTGCCGAAAGGCCCGAGCCGAGGTTGGCGCCCATCACGATGATGATGGAATCGTCAAGGCCGAGCACCTGCGCCTGCATCAGCGCCACCACCAGGATGGTGGGCGTGGAGGAAGACTGGCTGACGGCGGCGGCGATGAGCCCCAGGAGGAAGCCGACCCAGGGCGAGATGCCGTGGTCGAGCAAAGTGGCGAGGGCGGTCACGTCGAGCGCGCGCGGCCCCTGCTTGATGTAGTCGAGCCCCAGCAGCACCAGGGCCAGGCCGAGGGCGACGCCCATCCATTCCTTGAAGGCCGGGCGGCGGTCGAGCTTGAACTGGAAGCCGAACCCCACCATCGCCACCAGGTAGAGCACCAGCAGGCGGAAATCGATGGCGGCCACGAACACGAGGGCGGCGGTGCCCACATTGCCGCCGGCCACGATGGGGATGGCGTCGCGGGTGGCGAGCACCCCGCCGCGCACCAGATTGCCGCTGATGACCGCCACCGCGTTGGACGACTGGGTGGCCGCACCCGCCAGCGTGCCGCACAGCAGCCCCGCGAACGGCGAGCGGGTGGCGGTGCGCAACAGGTGCCGCACCCGCCGGCCCGTGGCCTGCTGCAGGTGCGTCGACATGATCTTCAGTCCGACAAAGAGCAGGCCCAGCCCGGCGAGAATTTGCGCAATGATCGCCATGGCTGCTCCGCAGCGCCCTCCGTCCAGATCCGGGATGACCGGTGACTTTAGCTCCGGTGTGTATCATTTTGACGACGGTAAAAAGCTGCCAGCACGGCGCCACTTCGCCGCGGGAGCCGGTTGCCAAGTCCGGTTTCCTGGCCAATGCGGGAGCATCCGGCTTGGAACCGGCGGCTGGCCCTACCCGCTACCCACGTCCGGAGCGGCAAATCAGTCCGGCTTGCCGGCGATCAGGGTCAGGTGGTTTTCGTCACCCTCGCGGGCATAAGCCAGGGTTTCGAGGAAGTTGCGCATGAGCTGGACGCCGTGCCCGCCGATCTTGGCATCCTCGATGGAGGCCGGCACCTCCGGCTCGGCGATGGTGGTGGGATCGAACGGCATGCCGTTGTCGATCAGGCACACCGCCACCCGCCCTTCCGGCAGGCGATAGCACTCGATGCGGATGCGCGGGACGGTGGCGCTGCCCTGGAAGCCGTAGGACACCACGTTGGTCAGCGCCTCTTCCAGCGACAGCTCAAGGGCGAACTGGGTGGCCTGCGACCAGCCCTCGCTTTCGGCCAGGGCGCCGAGCCATCCGGTCGCCTTGGTGATGTCGTCGATGCGCGCGTCCACATGGAGGGAGGAGATCAGGCTCTCGGCGCCCGGCAGGGACGGGGGCGGGAAC
>NZ_JAIVFO010000094.1 GCF_029991245.1 Xanthobacter autotrophicus | reverse complement strand
TCCCCGACCCTCTCCCGCAAGCGAGGCCTTTGCGAAAGGTCCCCAAGATGCCGTCCTCCCCTCTCCCCTTGCGGGAGAGGGGTTGGGGGTGAGGGGTCGGCGGTGCCGGAAAACGCGTTTGCCCAGGATTGCAGCAAACCCCTCACCCCGGCCCTCTCCCGCAAGGGGAGAGGGGGAGCCGGCTCCCTGCAACGACCATGCGTGACTTTCGTAGAGGTCTTGCACGCGGGAGAGGGAGCTTCACGGCGCCCAGCCCCTCAAGCCCCGCTCACGCGCCTCCGGTATCCTCGCCGTCTTCCGGCTCCGCCGGGCGGCGTTCCACGAAGGCTTCGGCGATGACCACGCGCCGGCCGGGCACATCCACCACTGGAACCGCATCCTTGGAGAACGGCACCATCAGCGTCTTGGCCTTGGTGGCGGGCAGCAGCGGGGCATATTCCAGGATGTCGCCGGCGCCGAAATCCTGCAGCGCCACCACCGTGCCGATCACCGCGCCGGCCTCGTCCAGCACGTCCAGGCCGATGAGGTCGGCGTGGTAGAAGGTGTCCTCGTCGTCCGGCGGCGGCAGGGCCTCGCGGGAGACGAACAGGTCCACGTTGGTGAGCGCCTCGGCCGCCGTGCGATCGGAGATGCCCTCGATGCGGGCGACGAAATGGTCCTTGGCGGCGCGCAGGGCAGCGATGCGGAAGCGCTTCTTGCCGGTGGCGTCGGTGAGCGGATCATAGTCCAGCACCGCACCGGGATCTTCGGTGAAGACGAAGAGGCGCACCTCGCCCTTCACGCCATGGGGGGCGCCGATGCGGGCGACGAGGATGCGGTCGGCCATGAAGTCTCCGGAACGGACGGGTCTCGGCTCTCGATATCAGACAAGAGAACGCATTGTCCGGCCAGGCCGCAAGGCAGGCTGACCGGCGCGTGCTCTAGCGCAGGACATCGCCCTTTGCCAAGGACCGGGATCGCGGACGCGTGCCGCGCCGGGCACCTGCGGCGGCCGGCTCCGGCTCGCTCGCCGGCTCGTCCGTTCGCGCATGCGCTCCGTCGCTGGCTCCGGGACGGGTGCCATCTGCCGCCCGGGCGCGCGCCACCCGCTGCTCGATCACCCGCAGCAGGTCAGCGTGCACCTTGCCGATATGACTGTCGAGAAAGGCGGTGGCCTCCGCCACGGCGCCGGCCCGGCACAGGGCGATGAGCTGGGCGTGCTCGCTCTTGGCCCGGTCCATGGCCTCCGTGGTGGAGAGCTGGAGCCGTGTGTAGCGGTCCGAGGTCTGGAGCAAGGCGGCGACGATCTGGCGGGTGCGGGGCAGGGCCGCGCGATCATAGAGTGCCATGTGGAAATCGGCGTTGAGAATGCCCCACTGGCTCACGTCATGGGCCTTGGTGGCGGCGGTGAAGCGGGCGTGGATGGCGTCAAGCCGGGTGAAATCCGCGTCGGTGAACAGCGCAATGGCGCGCTCCAGCAGGCGCGGTTCCATGATGCGCCTCAGCTCGAACACGTCGTTGATCTCCTCCACCGACAGGTCGGAGACGATGGCGCCCTTCTGCGGCACCATGCGCACCAGCCCCTCGGCCTCCAGCTGGAATAGCGCTTCGCGCACCGGGATGCGGCTGACGCCATAGGCATCCGCCAGCGCATCCTGCCGCAGCTGGGTGCCGGCGGGATGGGTGCCGTCGAGGATCGACTGGCGCAACTGGTCAAGGATCGCCGCCGAGAGCGTGCGGTGCTTGAGGCCCTTCTGGGCGGCGGTCGGACTGCCGGAAGGCGTGGTGCCGGAATTCATGGGTTCTGAGCTACAGCAAAAAGCGTTGGCGGGGTATTGACGTGTCGATTGTATAAAATCTACATTCTGATTAAAAGTGCCAAATCGAGACCCACAAGGGTCCGCCTTCCAGAGCGACGCAAAAAATGAACCATGCGACCAAGACAGGCGCCGCGGGAGCGGGGCCGTGCGGGCTTTTGCTCGCCCTCTCGTCGGGCCTCCTCGCCTTCGAGCGGGTGGCGGTGATCGGCCTGATGGGGCTCGTCAGCTTCCTCATCCTGCTGAATGTGGTGACCCGCTATACCGGGACGCCCATCTACTGGATCGACGAATCGGCCATCTATGCGGTGGTCTGGCTGAGCTTCATCGGCGCCTCGGCCATGACGCGCCTGCGCCTCGACTTCTCGGTGGGCATGCTCACCGAGCGCCTGCCGCCCCTGGGGGTGAAGGTGGCGCGGGCCATCGCCACGGCCTTCACCGTGCTGTTCGGCCTCATGCTCTCCTACATGTGCTGGCTGTGGATGGATCCGGTCGGCATCGCGGCGGCCGGGTTCGATGCCAAGACCTTCGCCGGGGAGAGCTTCAACTTCTTCTATACCGAGCACACCCAGACCCTGAATTGGCCCACCTGGGCCATCAGCCTCGTCATCCCGCTGTTTGCCGTCTCCATCACCATCCACGGCCTCGCGAACCTCGCCGAAGACCTGGAATTCGTGCCGCGCCGCATCTATCGCGGCTTCCCCATGGCCAATGCGGAGGCGGCAAGCTGATGGTCACCACCGCCGCCTTCCTCATCACCATGCTGGTGGGCGTGCCCATCAGCCTGTGCCTTGCCCTGTCCGGGGTGGCGTTCATCCTCGCCACCGGCAACCCGCTGCTGTTGCAGACCTTTCCCACTCAGCTGTTCGGCGGGGTGGACAGCTACGGCCTCATCGCCATCCCGCTGTTCGTGCTCATCGGCGAGATCATGAACGGCGGCGGCATCACCCGCCGGCTCATCGACATGGCCATGGCGGTCGTGGGGCGCATGCGGGGCGGGCTCGCCTATGTGAACCTCATCGCCAACATGCTGGTGTCGTCCATCCTCGGCTCGGCCACGGCGCAGGTGGCCATCATGGCGCAGATCCTGGTGCCGGAGATGGTGAAGAAGGGCTACGACAAGACCTTCGCCGCCGGCCTCACCGCCTATGCGGGCATGCTGGGGCCCATCATCCCGCCGTCCATCATGTTCGTGGTCTATTCGGTGCTGGCGCAGGTGTCGGTGAGCGACATGCTCATCGCCGGCATCATCCCCGGCGTGCTGCTGACGGGCCTGTTCTGCGTCTGCGTCTACATCATGGGCTTCTTCTACGATTACCCGCGCGGCGAGAGCATGACCTGGCGCCAGCGGGCGGACATCGTGCTGAATGCCATCCCCACCCTGCTCATTCCCATCGTCATCGTCGGCTCCATCCTCACCGGCCTTGCCAATGCGACGGAATCGGCGGCGGTGGGCGCGCTCGCCGCGCTGCTCATCGGCCGTTACTGGACCAGGGAACTGTCCTTCGCCCAGCTGCCGCAGATGCTGCTGAAGGCGGGGCTCTATTCTTCCGTCATCCTGTTTCTTGTCGCGGTGGCGGCGGTGTTCTCCTGGGTGCTGGTCTACGGCAAGATCCCGCAGGCGGTGGCGGCCTGGGTGCAAACCGTGGCCCACGACCCGATCACCTTCATGCTGCTGGTCAACGTCATCCTGCTGGTGATCGGCACGGTGATCGACGGCGCGCCCGGCCTCATCATGACGGTGCCGATCCTCCTGCCCATCGCCGTGGACGTCTACCACATCGATCCCGTGCATTTCGGCGTGGTGGTGGTGATCAACCTCGTCCTCGGCTTCCTCTCCCCGCCGGTGGGCCTGTGCTTCTTCGTCGCCTCGGCAGTCACGGGAGCAAAGGTGGGGCGGATGTTCTGGGTCACCCTGCCGTTCTTCTTCGCCTCCTGCGCGCTTCTGGTGCTGCTGTCGCTGGTGCCGTGGCTGTCGACCGTTCTCGTCAAATAAAACCAACCTTCCCGGAGCCCTGCCATGTCTCACCCCGTCATGACTTTGTCCCGTCGTCATTTCCTCATGAGCGCCGCCGCCGCCGGCGCCGCGCTGCCGCTGGCCATGCCCAGCGTGGTGCGGGCGCAGGAGGCGCGGGAGTTCCGCCTCGGCATCATCACCCCCGGCGGCCATCCCTGGAACGTCGCCGCCGACAAGGTGGGCGCGTTGCTGAAGGAGGAGACCAAGGGCCGCCTCTCCATCACCGTCTTCCCCTCGGGCCAGCTCGGCAACGAGGCGGCCATGCTGCAGCAGATGCAGACCGGCGCCCTCGACATGGGCTGGATCATGACCGCGGAACTCGGCTCGCGGGTGCCGGCCATCGCCGCCATCAACGCCCCGTGGGTGGTGGATTCCACCGCCAAGGCCGGCAAGCTGGTGCGCACCCCGGTGGCCATGAGCCTTTTGGACGTGCTGCCCAGGGAGACCGGGACGGTGGGCCTCGCCTGGGGCATCACCACCATGCGCGTCGTGTTCTCCGCGAAGCCCATCACGGGCATCAAGGACCTGAACGGCATGAAGCTGCGCATCAACACCACGCCGGCCTATCGCGATTTCTACCAGCTGCTCGGCGCCGCCCCGACCCCCATCCCCACCCCGGCAGTGTTCGACGCCATGTCCAACGGCCAGGTGGACGGGCTGGAGGCCGACCTCGACTTCTCCTGGAACCAGCGCTTCGACAAGGTGTCGAAGACCATGCTGAAGATGGACGCCATCTTCATGCCGGTCATCGCGCTGGTGTCGGGCCGGGTGTGGCAGACCCTGTCGCCCGCCGACAAGGCGCTCATAAGCAAGCTCACCAAGAGCGCCCTCGACGCCCAGGTGGACGAGACCGTGGTGAACGAGCCGGTGCTGCTGGAGAAGTTCAAGGCGGTGATCCCGATCAAGGTGGCGGAAGTCACCGACCGTGAGAAGATCATCGCCGAATACGACAAGATCTGGCTGCCCAAGGCTCCGATCCTCGCCGACCTGCGCAAGGCCGGCGCCGCCCTCTGATCCCTGAAACCCGCACGCGGGCGGGGCCGGGCCCTGTCCGCACCCCCTATCGACACAAGGATGACATGAGATGAAGCCGGCAATCAGCTGGGAAGGCGTCTTCCCGGCCGTGACCACCCAGTTCCGCGACGACTATTCGCTCGACATCGACGCCACCGCCAAGGTGATGGAAGGCCTGATCCGCGACGGCGTGTCCGGCATGATCGTGTGCGGCACCGTGGGCGAGAACTGCTCGCTGACCACCGCCGAGAAGATCCAGGTGATGGAGGCCGGCAAGGCGGTGGCCGCCGGCCGGGTGCCGGTGATCTGCGGCATCGCCGAATTCACCAGCGAATTCGCCATCGCCACCGCGAAGGAAGCCGCCAGGGTGGGCGTGGACGGCATCATGCTCATGCCAGCGCTGGTGTATTCGTCCAAGCCCCATGAGACGGCGGCGCATTTCCGCACCGTCTCCAAGGCCACCGACCTGCCGGTGATGATCTACAACAACCCGCCGGTCTACAAGAATGACGTGACCCCGGACGTGGTTGCCTCCCTGGTGGATTGCGAGACCATCGTCTGCTTCAAGGAAAGCTCGGGCGACACGCGGCGGTTCATCGACCTGCGTAACAAGGTGGGTGACCGCTTCATCATGTTCGCCGGCCTCGACGACGTGGTGGTGGAGAGCATCGCCATGGGCGCGCAGGGCTGGGTGTCCGGCATGTCCAACGCCTTCCCGCGCGAGGGCGAAACCCTGTTCCGCCTCGCCCGCGCCGGCCGCTATGCGGAAGCCATGACGCTCTATGAGTGGTTCATGCCGCTGCTGCACCTCGATGCGCGCCCCGATCTCGTCCAGTGCATCAAGCTGTGCGAGCACATCATGGGCCGCGGCACCTTCCTCACCCGCCCGCCGCGCCTGGCGCTGCTGGACCACGAGCGGGCCGAGGTGGAAGCGCTGATGGCGGCCGCTCTCAAGACCCGTCCGGAGCTTCCCGACGTCGGCCTGAAGGCCGCGGCCTGAGGATGTCGAGGGCGGGGTTGCCCACTCCCTCTCCCCTTGCGGGAGAGGGCCGGGGTGAGGGGTGTGGCGTGGCCCTTTGAGCCAACGAGCGCCTTCTCTCGCCGCCCGACCCCTCACCCCCAACCCCTCTCCCGCAAGGGGAGAGGGGAGGACGGCCGCTCAGGGACGGCTGCGCAGGACTCTTGTGCTGGATCCCGGCTCGGCGCTCCGGCTGCGCCGTCGCTGGTCCGGGATGCGGTTGCCACCCCCACCCTTGCGGAGCCGGGGGCGGTGCGGCACCCTCCAGGCCATGTCGAGCCGCGCCCCGGACCCCATCCTTCTCGATGCCGCCCGCCTCAAAGGGCTGCTGGAGCGCATCGCCGCGCGCATCGGTTCCGCCCGCGTGGTCACCGATGCGGCGGACCTTGCCCCCTGGCTGGTGGAAGGCCGTGGCCTGTTCCAGGGCGCCACCCCGGCCATGGTGGAGCCGGCGACCACGGACGAGGTGTCCTTCATCGTCGCCGCTTGTGCCGAAGCGGGGGTTCCCGTGGTGCCGCAGGGCGGCAATACCGGCCTCGTGGGCGGGCAGGTGCCGTTCGGCGGCCTGCTCCTCTCGCTCCGGCGCATGAGCCGCATCCGCGACCTCGACCCCATCGACCTCACCGTGGTGGCCGAGGCCGGCTGTACGCTCCATCAGGTGCAGCAGGCGGCGGCGGAGGCCGGCTGCCTGTTCCCGCTCTCCATCGCTTCGGAGGGCAGCTGCCGCATCGGCGGCAATCTCTCCACCAATGCCGGCGGCACCGCAGTGCTGCGCTATGGCAACATGCGGGAATTGACCTTCGGGCTGGAAGTGGTGCTGCCGGACGGGCGGGTCTGGAACGGCCTCAGCCGCCTGCGCAAGGACAATACCGGCTACGACCTGAAAGACCTGTTCATCGGCGCGGAAGGCACGCTGGGCATCATCACCGCCGCCGTGCTGCGGCTTTATCCGGCGCCGCGCGCCCGCGCCACCACCCTGACCGGCCTCTCAAGCCCCGAGGCCGCCCTCAAGCTGTTCCAGCGCCTGCGCAACGTGGCGGGTGACGCGCTCACCGGCTTCGAGATCCTGCCGCGCTTCGGCATGGAGACGGTGCTGAAGCATAGTCCCGGCACCACCCGCGCGCTCGCCAGCGACCATGGCTGGTACGTACTCGCCGAACTCACCTCAACCCGCCGCGACGACGACCTCTCCGCTTTGGCGCTGGAGGTGTTCGGCGAGGCGTTCGAGGCGGGGGAGATCGAGGATGCGGTGATCGCCGCCAGCGAGGCCCAGGCGCAGGCCCTGTGGAAGCTGCGTGAATCCCTCTCCGACGCGCAGAAGTTCGAGGGCGGCTCCATCAAGCACGATGTGTCGGTGCCGGTGTCGCTTGTGCCGCGCTTCATCGCCGAGGCGGCCCGCGCCTGCGAGGCCCATATGCCGGGGGTGCGGGTGTGCGCCTTCGGCCACATGGGCGACGGCAACATCCACTTCAACCTGAGCCAGCCCGTGGGCATGGACAAGGCGGCCTATCTTTCCGGCTGGGAAAACTTCAACCGCATCGTCCACGACATCGTTGCGGGGCTCGGCGGCTCCATCTCGGCGGAGCACGGCATCGGCCTGCTCAAGCGCGAGGAACTGCCGCTCTACAAGGACCCGGTGGCGCTGGAGCTGATGGCGGTCATCAAGGCCGCCATCGATCCCAGGGGCCTCGCCAATCCCGGCAAGGTGCTGCTGGGGCAATAAGACCATCGGCCTTTTGTCTTCGACCGATGCCAAGTGGGTTTCGCTCAAGCGCCGCGCGGGCTTGACCAAGGTCCCCGCATTGCCCCTCACGCGGGCTGGCGGCGCACCGCGAAGGCGGTCATCACCGCAAGGCCGAGGGGGATCGCCGCGCCCACGAACACCAGGCGCGGCAGATGGTGGTCGAGCATGAGGCCGAACATCAGCGGGCCAACAAGCGCGCCGATGTCGTAGCCCGAATAGACCACGCCGAACACCTTACCCGTGGCCCCCACCGGCGCTGCGCTGCGCACCAGCACGTCGCGGGACGGCGTGGTCATGCCCATGGCGAAGCCCACCAGCGCCACCAGGCCCACCGTCGCCTCCGGCGGCACCACCAGCGCGGCCGCCAGCAGCGCCAGCGCGCAGGCGACGGCCAGTCCGCCCATGGCGATGAGATGATGGCGTGCGGTGCGGTCCGCCACGGCCCCGCCGAGGGCGACGCCCGCGGCATTGCCGCACTGGTAGAGCGTGACCGCCAGCGTCGCCAGCGCCACCGTGGCGCCGAAGCCCTCCTTCAGGGCGACGATGGAGAAGCTCTGGATGCCGGAGAGCGAGATGGAGGTGAGCAGGAAATAGAGGAAGGCCATCAGCACCACGGGCATGGCCAGCACCTGGAAGAAGGTGGGGGCGGGGCCGTGCGCGGCCTTGGCGCCGTGCGCGGTGCCGTGGCCCGGCTCCACCTTCAGGGCCTTGCGGCAGGCGAGGAGCACAAGGCCGAGCACCACCACGCCCAGCCCCATGGCGCCCAGTGCCGTCCGCCAGCCAAAGGCGGCGGCGATGGCGGCGGACACCAGGGGGGACAAGGCAAAACCGATGCTGCCGGCGATCACATGGGCGGCGAATGCGCGCCCCAGCCGGACCGGTGCCACCTTGTGGCTGAGAATGGAGAGGTCCGCCGGGTGGTAGACCGAATTGCCGAGCCCCGCGAGGGCGGCCAGCGGCAGCAGGACCACATAATGGGGCGCAAGGCCCATGGCCGCCGTGGCGGTGCCCTGCAGCAGCACGCCGCCCAAAAGCAGGCGATGGGCGCCGAAGCGGTCCACGAGGATGCCGGCCGTCACCTGGCCGACTCCGGAGAACAGGTAGAAGACGGCGAGCACCGCGCCCAGGGCGAAGAAGGAGACGCCGAGCTCGGCGCGCATCATCAGGAACAGCGGGGCAAGGGCGAGCTGGAGCAGGTGGCTGCAGAAATGGGCGACGCCCACCGCGCCGATGGTGGAGACTTCCCCGGCCGGCCATGCGGCCGTTCGCGCGTTCATGGTCACGGTCGACACTCCTCCCGGGGCCGGCATGATGCCGTCCCTCCCGGCGCTTGCGCCGGTTGCTGCGTCTCCCCTCGTCTGGTTCTGCGGCGGGGTTTTCTCCTCGCCCTTATGCCCTTGTGCTGTCGTGTCCGCTGGCGGGGGCACCGGGCATCGTGTCTTACCCGGTTGCTACCGGCGCCGTCACCCTCTGCGCGGGGTGTTTGCCTTCACGATTGCGCACGGTCCGTTGCCGCCGGCGCGCTCTCACCCGGCGCTCACCTCGTGCGGCGCGGTCCATGCCCGCCGAAATAGCGCAGCGTCAGGCAGGTGATGTCGTCGGCCTGCGGGGCGCCGCGCTCGAAGACATGGACCGAGGCGAGCACGCGCTCCGACAATTCGGGCACGGACCAGTCCGCCGCCCCGCTCTTGAGCAGGTCTTCCAGCCGCTCCTCGCCATAGGGCCGCTCGTCCACGTCGAACGCCTCGGTGACGCCATCGGTGTAGAAGAAGAGCGTGTCGCCCGGCTGGAGATGGAGTTCGTGCTCCACGTAGACGAAGCCCTCCAGCACCGCCACCGCCATGCCGCCGGTGGAGGGCATGGTGGAGACCTCGCCGGCGCGGGTGATGCGGTAGGGCAGGTTGTGGCCGGCATTCACATAGGTGACGCGCCCGGACGACAGATCGATCACGCCGTAGAGCACGGTGACGAACAGCATCTGCTCGTTCTCCACCGCGAGCAGGTCGTTGAGGCGGCGGATTGAGCTGGCCGGCGAGCGCTCGAACAAAGCGGTGGAGCGCAGCAGCGTGCGCGCGATGGCCATGAACAGGGCCGCCGGCACGCCCTTGCCGGAGACATCCGCCACCACGAAGCCCAGCGTGGTGTCGTCGATCATGAAGTAGTCGTAGAAGTCGCCGCCCACCTCGCGGGCCGGGGTCATCTGGCCGTGGATGGCGACCCGCGCGTCCGGCGGGAACTCCTTGGGCAGGATGGCGAGCTGCACCTGCCGGGCGATCTCCAGCTCTTGCTGCAGGCCGGCGAGCTTGGTCTTGGTGATGAGGGCTTCGCGCAGCTCCACCACCATGGAGGACAGTCGGGTGTGCTGCTCCACGATGCGCCGCGACAGATCGTGCAGCACGCGGGCGACGCGCCTCAGCTCGTCGTCCTGCTCGCCCTCGGAGCCCCTGGCGAGCAATGCGAGAACCTCCTCGCGGTCGGTGGGGTCGATGGCGTCGGCCAGAGCCTGCAGCTCGGCGGAGATGACCACCTCCTGCCGGCGGCGCACGCGCTCGCGCTGGCGCCGGGTCTCGGCCAGGGCCTGCACGTTGCCGCGCAGGGCGAGCACCGCCGAGGCGATGCGGCCGATCTCGTCATTGCCCACATGGCCCACGGTGACGGAGGTGTCGCCCCGCGACAGCGCCTGCAGCACGTCGATGGCCGATTCCAGCGGGCGGAAGCTGTACCAGAGGAAGACGTTGAGCCCGACGACGCCGATCAGCACGAGGGCGATGGCGCCGGCCACCGCCGACTGGCGGATGAAGGCGGTGGCCTGGACCGTCTCGGTGGTGTCCTCGAAGCTGACCAGCGCGCCCACGGTGCTGGCGCTGATGTCGGCAATGGGGATGCTGGTGACGTTGTAGTTGCGCCCGTCCAGCACCATGCGCTCGGAGGTGGGGCGGCGGGGCGTGATGGCAAGCTTGGCCCGTTCCCACAGGCGGAAGTCGGTGCTGGCCACCACCCGGCCGCGCAGGGTGACGAGGGTGGTGGTGGCGCTGAGGCCGCGGGCGAAGCGCTCCATGCCGAGGGCGGCGTCGCGCCCGAGCACGAGGACGGCGGTGCCCTTGCCGGGCAACTCCACCGTGCGGGTGGTCAGCACGATCACCTGGTTGGCGCTCACCTGCCGCAGGCCGGAGAGAACCTCGCCCTTGAGCGCCCGGTCGAGGCTGCCGGCGTCGAGGATGTAGCGGTTGGCGGTGCCGCCGTCGCTGAACACCACCTCGCGGTCGGCGCTCACCACTTCGAAATAGGTGGCATCGTCGGCGATGTTGACGCCCAGCTCCTGGAGCGCGGCGGAAACGCCGGGCCGGTCGGAGAAGCCGAGGGCGATGCGGAAGGCGGCGGAACTGTCCACGCGCTCGATGATGCGGGCGAGGTTCGCGGTCTGGAAGGCGACGATCTCGCGCCAGAGCACGGTCTGGCCCTCGATGGCGAGTTCGGCCTCCTGGGCCTCGGCCACCCGGTCGCGCAGCAGGGTGGCGCCCCAGATGCCCAGCATGAGGACGGCGAAGCCGGTGGCGACGATGAGCGTGATGCGGGTGCGCAGCAGCATCAGGCGCCTCGTTCCTTCTCGGCGGCGCCGGGCGCGGCCAGCACCTCGCGACGCACCCGTTCCACGTCCGGTCGCAGCCCCCCGTCGAAATCCACGGCCAGCAATTCCTCCGCATAGGCCTCGAACACGGCGCGGCGGTCGGCCACCCGCCGGTTGCCCCGCTCCAGCGCCCGCAGCGCACGGCCCACCGCGCCATGGGGCCCGGACCGGCGGCTGTAGCGCAGCGGGTCGTCGGAGGTGCCGTATTCGCCCTCCACCGCCCCGAGCAGGCCCACGGTGAGCCGGGAGCGGTTGCGTTCCAGGGCGCCGCCCACCAGCAGGCCGGCGGCAAGGGCCGCGAGGGCCGCGCACACCGCAACCACCACCGCCGCCTTGACGCCGATGTCGGCGAACGAGGTGGCGAGGGCCGCCGGATTGGTGGTCACCTCCACCGACGCCACGGTATTGCCGTCCACCGTTACGGGCGCGGACACCGAATCGGCGCCCGGATGCTCGCCGATGGCGCTGCGGATCTCGCGCCCGTCGGCGCCGCGCAGCACGATCTGGGTCAGGCCCGGGGTGCGCGCCAGGGTTTCGGAAAGGTGTATCTCAACCCCCGGCAGCAACTTCAGGGGGATGCCGAAACGCGCGGCCTTCTCGAACTGCTGGGCCAAGGTGCGTGCCACCGAGGTGCCGATGACGAGGGCGTCGCGCCGCGCGCTCTCCTCGACCCGCGCGCGGTAGCCGTTGATGAGCAGGGCCGCGGCGGCGGAGCCCAGGATGAAGGTGACGAGGAGGGCGAACAGGCCGGTCAACAGGCGGGCGCGTCCCGCCTCCGGAAGCTCATGCCGCATCGTCGAGCGCTCCCAGCTGCCCGAGGCCGCGATCGACACGGGCTTCGGCGTCGCGCCAGCTCCTGACCGTTTCGTCGGCGAGCTGGGAGAGGGCGCCGTCGTCGTTCGAGGTCGTGCCGTCCCCGCCGAGGATGCGGGCGACCCGGTCGAAAGGCCGGGTCATGACATAGGCGAAAACCACGGCGGCCAGGATGGCGGCCAGGGCGGCGGCGAGGGCCAGGATCGCCGTGCGGGAGATGAGGTCGAGGCCGAGCCGGTCGGCGCGGGAGGTGCGCGCCTCGTCCGAGACGGTCACCGAAATGCCGCCGGCGACGCCGAGGTCGTTCTCGAATCGGGTGCCGAACACCGTGTCGCCGCGCTCCGCTGCGGTCCACACCTCATCGGTGGACAGGCGGCGGACCCAGTCCGGCGCCACCTCCTCGCCGATGACGCTGCGGTCCGTGGAATAGATGGCCCGGCCGCCGGCGTTGAAGATGTCGATGGCGAGAATGGAGGGATCGCTTGCCTTCTCGCGCTCGATGCGCGGCTGCAGCAGGGAAATCTGGTCGAGCAGCAGGCCGATGGAGAGGTTGGCCTCGGTGGAGGCGCGCAGGGTGCCAAGCAGGTTGGCGACGCGGGCGCGCTCGATCTCCTCGCCCACCTTGTCGCTCGCCGTGAACGCGATGGCCGCCACTGCGATCACCGCGGCGCTCACGGAAAGGACAGCGACCAGGATGAGCCGGCTTACGAAAGTCATGCAGTGAGCTTCGGTGGAAGGACCGGCGGGACGTTAACCGCCAGCTTCAAGCCAAACCAGACAAAAAACTCATCTGCGACCAAAAAAACCTTCAATCTCAGGTCCCTTTTCGTGGCATGAAAGGGCCTGCCGGCAGGCGAGAAGGTCGCCTTTGTCGCAAGTTGCGGTCCGTTGGCGATGCTACGCGGACCACACGACGCGGACCAGAGACACGCGGATCCAACACATGGCGCGGACCACTCTCGGGCTGATCGCTGTGTTCGCACTGATCGCGGCGGCATGCGTCGCGTTCGGCGCCTACTTCTCCTATGTCACCCTGCTCAATGCCCATCGCTCGGTCATCGAGGCGCGATTCGGCATCGCCGCAGAGCGGGTCGCCGACGTGGCCGAGCAGGCCGCGTCGCTGGGCATCGCCCTGCCGGCGCAAAGCACCCTGACCAGCCTGCTCGACCGGGAAGCGCGGGTCGAACCGGCCATCCGCTCCATGGATCTGGCCGACGAGCGTGGCATCGTGCTGTTCTCCAGCGATCCGGCGCGCCTTGGCATCGCGGAGGCGCAGGACGGCGGGCGCGGCCTCACCCGGCCGGTCCGCAACGACCTGAACGAGGTCGTCGGCCACGTGGTGGTGCGGTACGACCCGCAGATTCTGGCGGCCGGCGCGGCGGCGCTGGGCAACGATCTCAAGGTCATCGCCCTGCCGGCCCTGATCGGGGCGGGTGTCGCCACCATCGTCATCGGGCTGCTCCTGGCCGCCCTGCTGCGCCGGGCCGTGCGGCGCGCGGCGGATCCCGGTGCGTGGCCGCCGGCGGCGCGGGCCGCCCTTGCCGCGGCCGAGCGCGTCCACAACGAGGTGGCCGGCAAGTCCCGGTCCGGCAAATCCCCGCCTGGCAAGTCCCCGTCCGGAAAATCCGCGCGGGGGCCTGCCGAATCGCGGAGGCGGGCGTGATCGGGCTGCGCGGCGGCATCACCATCGCCATCGTGCTGATCCTGTGCTCGGCCCTCGCCTTCATCGGCTGGGGGGCCGAGCGGGCGGCGCAGCGCACCATCGCCCCCGAAATCCTGGCCAAGGCCAACACGGTGGCCCGGTCTGCGGCCGACCTTCTGGGACGCGCCGGTACCGTGGGCGTCCCCTTCGACCGGCTGGTGGGGGTGAGCGACTATTTCCAGAACCTGCGGGCCGCCAATCCGGAGTTCGCGCAGATCAGCCTTGTCTCGGCGGCGGGCGCGGAACTCGCCCGGGCGGGCGACGCGGCGGGCTTTGCGGACGCGCCGCAGGCCCGTATTCCGGTGGCGGACCCGTCCGGGCGGCGGCTCGGCGACGTGGTGATCGTGGTGGATCCGACGGCGGTCACCGCCCAGGTCGGCGCGGTGCTGGTGGACGTGGCCTTCATCGGCATCGTCTCCCTGCTGGTGGCGCTGGAACTGGTGGCGCTGGTGGTGGGCTCGCGCGGCATCGGCGCGCTCATGGCCGTGGAGCGGCGGCTGAAGGCGCTGGGGCGGGGCGTGCTGGCGCGGCAGGAGGGCAACCCCGGCGCCGCGGGCACCCTGGTGGGTCCCATCGACCGCCAGGTGAACGCCCTGGCCGAGCGCCATGCGGAAATCCGGGCGGCGGCGGAAGCGCGGGGCGACGCCGCGGCCCTCGCCCGCCTCGGCGACCTCGAAACCCGGACCGGCCTCGGCCGGGTCCAGGCAGCGGAGAGCGAGGCCGCCATCGCGGTGCGCCCCGCCCTGTTCCTGTTCATGCTGGCGGAGGAACTGACACGGCCGTTCCTGCCGCGATTCGCCCAGACCATCGCCGGCAGCGGTGCGTTCTCGCCGGATTTTGCGGCCAGCCTGCCCATCGTCGCCTTCATGGCCGTGGTGGCCCTGTGCCAGGTGCCGTTCGCGGGGATCTCCGAGCGCCTCGGCCGGCGGCCGGGTTTCGTCATCGGCGCCCTGCTGGCGGCCACCGGCTATGGGCTTTCGGCGGTCAGCCCCTCCTATGGCCTGTTCGTGGGTGCCCGCGTGGCCACGGCGGTGGGCTATGCCCTCGTCTTCGTCTCCTCCCAGGGGCACGTGGTGGACTTTTCCGCGGGGGCGGCGCGCAGCGCGGCGCTCGCCGTGTTCGTGCGGGCCATCATGGTCGCCAGCCTGTGCGGGCCGCCCATCGGCGGCGTCATCGCCGACCGGCTGGGCGCGCCCTCAGCCTTCATGGCGTCCGCGGGCCTCGCCCTCGTCGCCCTCGTGGTGGCGCTGCTGACCCTGCCGAAGACGGTCCGGCGCGCGGGGGCAGGGGCGGGCGTCGGCCTTGCCGACCTGAAGGGCGCGGCCCGGGCGCCCGGGCTGATGGCGCTGCTGTTCGGCTGCGCCTTCCCCGCGAAGTTCCTGTTCGCCGCCTTGTGCTTCCTGCTGGTGCCGCTGGAGCTGCAGCGCCTCGGCTATAGCTCCGCCGCCATCGGCCGGTTCCAGATGATCTATCCCATCATCATGGTGCTGGCGGTGCCGTTCTTCGCCGCCATGGCCGACCGGTTCGACGCCCGCGGCAGCTTCGTGGTGGCCGGCGCGGTGGTGTCGGGGTTCGGCGCCATGGCCATGGTGCTCAATCCATCCATCGCCTTCATCGTGGTGGCGCTGGTGGCGCTGGGCTACGGGCAGGCCATGTCCATCGCCTCCCAGTCGGCGCTGGTGGCCGACACGGCCGCGGCCCTCGGCGGCGGCCGGGCGGCCGGCGTTCTCGGCTTGTTCCGTTTGGTGGAGCGCAGCGGCAACGCCGCAGGCCCGGCAAGCGCCGGTTTTCTCATGGCGACCATCGGATTTGCGGCCGCGACCACGCTTATCGGCACTGTGGTAGTAGCCGGAGCGGCCCTGTTTGCGCTATCGGGGCTGAGAACAGCGCATCATCCCCGCCGCGCCTCGTCCGCGGCCGCATCGGAAGGAAGCTCCGCCTGATGGACCGCCGCTCCCTCCTTGCCCTGGGCCTTGGTGCCGGCGCCGTGGGGCTCGCCGGCCGACTGCCCGGCGCCCATGGCCAGCCGGCCGCCTCCGGGCAGGCCGCTCCCGCGCCGGGCGCGGCGCAGGCCCAGCCCTTCCGCATCCTGATGCTCACCTTCCGCGGCGATACCGACGTGGAGCGCGGCTTCCGCGACTATTTCGCCGCCAACGAGATCAAAGTGGAGTTCCTCACCCGCGACGTGGAACGCGACGCGGGCCGGGTGAAGCCGATCCTCGCGGAGGTGCTGCCCACCTTCAAGCCGAACCTCATCTATACCTACGGCACGCCCAACACCCTGGCCGTTGCCGGCCCCTACGACGCCCCGCCGGATTCGCCCTATGTGCACGACATCCCGGTGGTGTTCGCGCTGGTGGCGGCGCCGGTGCAGGTGAAGATCGCGCCGTCGCTGGCCTCGTCCGGACGCAACGTCACCGGCGCGGTGCATGTGGTGCCCACCGACGTGCAGATGCGCGCCATGCAGAGCTACAAGCCGTTCCGCAAAGTGGGCGTCATCTACTCGCCGAACGAGCGCAACTCGGTGGCCATCATCGAGGAGATGAAGGCCTTCGGCGCCGGCATCGACGCCACCGTCATCGCCCAGCCCCTCACCATGGTGGGCAACCGCCCCACCGGCGACGGGGTGGAGGACTTCGTCCGCAACCTGAAGGCGCAGGGCGCCGATTGGCTCTATCTGCCCGCGGATACCTTCCTTGCCACCATCTTCGACCGGGTGGGGCCGGCGGCGCTCGCCGCCGGCCTTCCCACCTTCGGCGCCACCGAATTCTTCCTGCGCGAGGGGCTCGGCCTTGTGGGCCTGGTGAGCCGGTACTATTCGGTGGGCCAGCTGGCCGCCTCGAAGGCGGTGGAGATCCTGGTGCAGCGGGTGCCCCCTCGGGATATTCCCATAGAGACGCTGCGGCGCTTCGCGCTCATCATCAACATGAACATTGCCAAGCAGCTCGGGGTGTATCCGCCCATCGCGATGCTCAACTATGCGGAAGTGATCACCTGATGAACGCCCTGCGCGAGTTCGCACTGACCGAACCGCTCACCTCCCGCGCGCTCGACCCGGACGACATCGACGCGGTCGATGCGCTGCACCACCTCGCCATCGGCCCGCTGGTGCGGCCGGAGGTGGTGAAGCCGGAGAACCGCTCGTATTTCGAGGGTATCCTGGGGGGGCGCGGCTGGACCGTCGGGCTCTATGATGGTGCCCTGCTGGTCGCCTACGGCATTCTCCAGCACGACCATACCCCCAAGGACGGCCCGCACCGCCTGCTCGGCCTGCCGCCGGAGACCAAGGTGGGCCGGCTGGCCGGCGCCTCCGTGCACCCGGCCTATCGCGGGCGGGGGCTCCAGCGGGTGCTGATCGCGGCGCGGGTCAAGGCTGCGCCCGCCGACATGGTGCTGTTCTCCACCGCCGCGCCGGTGAATACGCCGAGCTGGTCGAGCCTGCTCGCGGAGGGCTTCCCCATCCACGACATCCAGCTCTTCTTCGGCGGCTATGCGCGCTATGTGCTGGTGCGCGACGGCAGCACCTATGATCCGGCGGAAGCGGTGCTGGTCGATCCGCTCGACACCGCCCGGCAGAAGGCCCTGTTCGCCGAAGGCTGGCATGGCTACGAGCGCAGCCGGCTCGAATGCGGCGCCGCCGGCGTCCTGTTCGCGCGGCCGAGACGGGCTGAGGGCTGAAGCGTTTTCGAGCCAAGGGGATCCGGTTCGCGTGAGGAAAACGCTCCAGAACCCATAGGCGAAAACTGAGGGCGAGGCCTCGGGCGCGGACGGCCGGTGTTTCCGCTTCCCGTCGTTTTCACTAGACTGTCGCAGCCGGCGGGCCACCCTGTGGCCGGACCGGATCGCCTTGGACCGTGAGAGACACGCGCGCATGAAGATGGAGAGCCAGCCGCTCGCACCCGGCCTCGTCCTCGTCAGCCTCGACGGGCGTCTCGACATTTCCGGCGCCGCCCAGGTGGAGCCGCAGTTCAGGGCCGCCTGCGAGGCGGCCAATGTGGTGCTGGTGGACCTGTCCCGCACGCCGTTCATGGCCTCCATCGGCATTCGCCTGCTGCTCACCGGGGCCAAGGGGCTGCGGCGGAAGGGCGGCAGCATGCACCTGTGCGCCTGCGACCCACAGGTGGAGAAGGTGCTGATTGCAACCGGCGTGCACCAGCTGGTGGCAATCCACGCCACGCGGGACGATGCGCTCGCCGCGGCGGGCTCCTCCAGCGGTACGTGACGGGACGCCCATGCCCG
>NZ_JAIVFO010000093.1 GCF_029991245.1 Xanthobacter autotrophicus | reverse complement strand
GCGCGAGGCCGGCCGCCGCCCGCCACAGGCGGCGGCGGGCGGGGACGGCGGGCGATGGCCCGGATGGTCCGGTCTCGGTCATCGGGCGGGCGCCACCTCCAGCGTGCCGGCGGCGGTGCGGGCGAAGCGGTCGGGGCGATACATGTCCTCCACCATGGCAGGGGGATGGGCATAGCGCCCGGGCGAGACCGCCCGCACCGTATAGGCGACGATGAAGGCGCCATCGCCCTCCTGCCGGGTCACCGAGGCGACGAAGCGGTCGTCCCGGAACTCCACGTGGCCGGCCTCGCTGGTCTCGTCCAGCCAGGTGAAGCCGCCATCGCCGCCCTGGATGAGGCTGGGATTCTCGATCTCGAAGCCGGCGGGCAGGTAATCCACCAGCAGCACGTCGGCCAGCGCGCTCTGGGTCTCGGTGAACGAGAGCACCACCGCGAAACGCTGGTTCTGCACCGCCCTGGAGGGATCGGCAGCCTTGCCGTCGAGGGTGAAGTAGCGTCGCTCCAGGGTGAAGCCCTTCGCCACCGGCGGCTCCGGCGCCACGGGGGCGCCATTGATGCCGATCACCACCTTCACCGCCTCGGCGCCCGCATTGCGCAGGGTGAGCGGCCCGCGCTCAAGATCGGCACGCGAGAGCTTGCGGCCGAACGGGCCGCGCACCAGGCCGCCATCCACCTCAAGCCCCATGTTGGCGGCGCTGGCCGCCAGCGTGCGGGCGGCGAGCAGCAGCCAGGCATTTTCCTGCGTGGAGGTGCGCTCGGTGCGCACCCGCGCGGCATCCACCCGGGCGAGCGCCACGTCGGCCAGCTTCTCCAGCCCCGCCTCGCGGGCAAGCACCGTGAGGGCCGCCGCATCGCGCAGCACCGAGCCGAAATCGGCCCGGCCCGCCACCGGCGCGCCGGGGTTGGCCGGCAGGCCGTCTATGGCCACGTTGAAGGCCCGTTCCGCCCGGGTGCGATCGCCGAGCAGCGCCAGCGCCGCGCCCACCTGTCCCTTGGCGAGGGGCGTGCCGAGGTCCTTCAGGCGGGTGTCGGCGAGATAGCGCAGGTCGCCCAGCGGCGCGCGGCCGTTGCGGGCCAGCACATAGAGCGCATAGGCCAGGTTCTCCGTCTCCGCCCGCATGTCGGCGCCGGCGAGGTTGACCACGTTGCGCAGCCGGTCGAGGGCCAGCGAGAAGGCCACCTCCGGCACGGCGAAGCCCTTCTCCTTGGCGCGGCTGAGGAAATCCACCACATAGGCATCAAGCCAGGTGTCGGAGCCTCCGGCCGACCACAGGCCGAAGGAGCCGTCCGAGCCCTGCCGGGCCATGATCCGCACGATGGCGTCGCGGATGCGCTGGTCCGCCTCCGGATCGGTGGCGCGGCCCGCCAGAACGCTCAGCTCGTTGTACGACAAAAGCGGCAGCGCCCGGCTGGTGATCTGCTCGGTGCAGCCATAGGGGTAGCGGTCGAGGGCGGCCAGCAGGGCCGGCACGTCAATGGTGCTGGAGGGCATGGCGCTCACCGCCACGCTGCCCGTTCCCGGCAGGAGATCGGCGAGGAGGTCGCGCGACAGGGTGATGCTCTCCCCCGGCGCGAGCGTGCGCACGGTGCGCCGCTCGATATCCGGATAGGCCGGGCGCACGTTCATCTCGAAGCTGCGGGTGATGTCGAGCCCCTGCCCGCTCAGCCGCGCGGTGACGGTGGCGGGACCCACCGCCTTGCCCTCCAGCGCGAGCCGCAGGGACTGGCGCTGCTTCGCCGCCAGCGTCACCGGGCCTGCCGGCTGGGTGACGGTCGCGGCGCCGGTGGCGGCGACATCAAGGCGATATTCGCCGTCCGGCGCCTCCACATTGGTGAGGTCGAGGTTGAGGCTGGAGCGGTCGCCGGAGGCGAGGAAGCGCGGCAGGGTGGCGAGCATCACCACCTTGTCGCGCACCACCACGTCGGCTGATGCGTGGCCGAGCTTGCCGGCGCTCCAGGCGATGGCCATCACCCGCGCGGTGCCGTCGAAGGCGGGGATGGGGAAGGCGACGGTGGCGGTGCCGTCCGCCCCCACCTCCACCAGGCCGGAGAACAGCGCCAGCGGCGGCCCGTTCGGCGGGCTCGCGAGCATGGCCGTCTCGCCGCCGTCACCGCCGGAGCGCAGGCGGCCGGCCGCGCCCTGCATGCCGTCGATGAGCGCGCCGTAGAAGTCGCGGATGTCGGAGGCCAGCCGGCGCTGGCCGAACACCACCGCATCGGGGGCCGGCGGCTTGTAGCCGGTGAGGTTGAGGATGCCCACATCCACCGCCGCCACCGTCACATAAGCCTTCTCACCCGCCGCGAGGCCGGCGACGCGCACGGGCACGGAAAGGGTGGTGTTGGGGCGGATCTGCGCGGGCGGCGTCAGCTCCACCTTCAGGGTGCGGGCGTCCTTGTTCACGGAGAACCATGAGAGGCCGATGGCGCGGCCGGGCATGCGGCTCGCCCCCACGTCCAGCGGCCGATGCATGAAGGCCACCACATAGGCCCCCGGCCCCCAGCCCGCGCCCACCTTGAAGCTCACCTTGTTGGCGCCGGGCGAAACGGTGAGGAACTTCTGCTCCAGGAGGCCCTCGTTCAGCACCAGCACGCTGGCGGTGCCGGCGGCGCGGGCGGTGAGCGTGGCATCCAGCGTGTCGCCGGTGGCATAGGCGGAGCGATCCAGCGTCAGCTCCAGCCGGTCGGGCGTGTCGGCGCTGCCCTCGCCGGCAAATCCCGCCTCGAACGGCAGGCTGGTGAGCGGCAGGCCGTCGCCCACGATGTCGAGGCGGTAGCGGCCGTATTGCGTGGGCATGGAGAGCCGCGCGGCACCATCCGCCTTGGTGTCGAGCCGGCCTTCGGCCACGCGGGTCACGGTCTTCACCGGCTCATAGTCCCACGAGCCGCTGACCCGATACCACTGGTAGCGCGTCTCGATGCGCGACAGTTTCCAGGAGAGGCCGGGCGCGGCGAGGAGCTTGTCGTCGATGCCGGCGACCACCACGTAGAAATTGGCCACCTCCCCTTCCCGCACCCGGTCGGCAAACAGCGGCTTCACGCCGATCTGGCTGCCCGCCGGCGCCACCGGCAGCACAATGGTGCGCTGGACCGCGCGCCCGCCCGCCTCCACGAGGCGCACGAAGGCTTCCATCTCCAGCGGCCGGGCGGTGCGCGGCAGCTCGGAGGCCACAAGGCGCAGGCTGGCGCGGCCGCGCGCGTCGGTCTGGGGCGCATCCGCCAGAGGCTGGCGCTCGGCCAGCACCTGGTCATCCCCATTGCCGAAACGGTAGCCGGCAAAGCCGGGCCGCTCAGAGGCGGCGCGCAGTTCGCTTTCCGCCTCCACGTCGAGGCCGGCGGCGGGGGCGCCGAACAGGAAGCGCCCGTCCACCAGCACCTCGGCCGGCCGGTTGCGCGGCAGGCGCGTCTCGCGGGCGGAGAGGTCGAACTCCACCCGGTCGGGCACATAGTCTTCCACCAGGAAGGTCACTTCGCCCACGGCCGGCGCCTTGGGATCGGTCAGCGCCTTGGCCCGCCAGGTGCCGGTCATGGCCCCCTTGAGCAAGGCGAAGTCCGCCGTCCGCCCGCCCGCGCCCTGGTCCGCCACCACGAGGCGGCGATCGGCGACACCGTCGGGCCGGAACAGCTGGAGGGTCAGGGGCACGCCGGGCGCCGCATTGCCCTGCGCGTCGCGCAGCAGGACGGTGAGGTGAACGGTCTCGCCGGAGCGGTAGACCCCGCGCTCGGTGGCGAGAAAGGCGTCCAGCCCCCCCGGCGCGTCGCGGCCGGACACGCCCCGGTCGGTGAGGTCGAAGGCGGTTTCCTTGAGCGACAGGAAGGCATAGTCGCCGCCGTCCGTGCGCGCCGTCACCACCTCCGGACCCAGGCCCGCGGGGCCGCGGGAGAGGCCGGCATCGAAGCGCACATAGCCGTTGGTGTCGCTCTTCGTCGTGGCCAGCACCTCGTTGGAGCGGGCAATGAGGCGCACCTCCGCCCCCGCCACCGGCTCGGCGCTGCCCAGCGAGCGCAGCAGCACATGCACGCCATCGGGCCCCGACAAGGCGGTGAGGCCGAGGTCCGAGACGATGAACCACTGGGTCGCCTTGGTGGAATAATCGTCGTCGCCCGCGGTCTTCTCCGGCTCGGCGGTCATCACATAGACGCCGGGCTCCAGCCGCCCCACCGCCTCGGTGACCGGCACGGCGGTGTTGACGTCCGCGTTCAGCGGATTGTCCACCTCCAGTACGCCGGAATAGACGGCGATGGCGGAGCCATCGGCCAGCCGCTCGCGGGCATAGGCCTCGATGCCCTGCCGGAACTCGCCCTGGATGGCGGTGGGCACCAGGCCCCGGTCGCCGATGCGCAGGATGTCGACCTTCACCGCGCTGGTGTTCACCGAAACCAGCGGAATGCCCTTCTGTCCGGTGCGCGGCAGCACGTAGTTGCGGCCGGTGAAGCGCACGGTGGGCGAACGGTCGCGCACGTAGATGGTGAGTTCGGTGGACTTGCGCAGGCGCTCGCCGGTGACGGCGGGAATGCCGGGCCGCACCGCCAGCGTGTAGCGCTCGCCATGCTTGAGGCCCTCCACGCAGATCTGCCGCGCCTCGCCGGTGATGGCCGGCTTGTCGATCCCGCCCACCTGCACGAAGGCGGCGAAATCGGTGCCGGCGGCCAGATCCTCGGAGAATTGCACGCAGGCGCGCGGGGCGGCGGCGTCCGATTCCACGGAATAGTCCACCAGCCGGAAGCCGTGCTCCTCCTTCAGCTTGTCGAGGAAGGTACGGTCGGCGGCGTTGTCGCGCAGGTCGATGGCCAACTTCATGGTGTCGATGGCGGCGTTCCACAGGCGCCGGTCGGCATAGACGTGGCCGATGAAGGACAGCGCCTCGCCCTCTTCCGCCCGGGTCTGCGCCCGGCGATAGGCGATGAAGGCGGCGCCCATGGCATTGTCGATGAAGGCGGAGGCGTCCTCGTCGTCATTGGGCTTGATGGCGGCGAGCGAGCGGGCAAGGCGCAGCCACACCCCGGAATCCTGCGCCTGGGCGATGGCGAGGCTCGCATAAAGCTCGGCGGCGGCGCGCGCATCATTGCGCTGGAAGGCCTGGGCGGCGTCGCGGCGCACCTTGTCGAGGGGCTGGGTGGGCGCGGTGCCCTCGCGGCGCAGCACACGCTCATACCGGCGGGCGGCGCTCACGAGGTCGGAGCGCTGGAAGGTCTTGAGGCTGGCGGGCCGGGGCGGCACGGGCGGCTGCGGCTGGGCCGAAGGCGCGCCACCCGGCACCGTTGCCGGCGGGCGCGGCACCTGCCCGAAGGCCAGCGTCGCCGGGCTGGCAACCGCGACGGCAAGGCAGGCCATGCGGCCGAGCGTCAGGAGGCGATGACCCAGGGACTCACGGCGCAAAGACTCACGGTGCAAAGAATCGCGGCGAAGAAAAAGACGGCGAAGGTCCATGGACCGCTCCCTCGGTGCGCGGCACCGTTACGGGAGGCGAGGCGTGCGCCGCGGGCCTCGGACGGGGCATCGATCAGGCGCCATGCCCGATCTGTCCCGGAGCACGTTCCGATCAGATTGCATCGCAATCGGACCGGCAAACCGTTCCCTGTCCTGAAGTCGGAGACCGCTCCACCGTGCAGGCCACTGAAACCTGAACGGATCGCGCTCCAAAGCCCGCTGATCGTTCGACCGGCCCCCTTACGAGAAATGACCGACCGGTGCCCGCTCCCCCAAGAGAAGCCGGCCCGACCCCGCACCGTCATCTATGCGCAACCGGGGCAGCTCGCCAAGGGGGTGTTTGGAGAACGGCGGGTTATTTCCCGAACGGCAGACCTTCGGCGGTCAGGCGTCCCGCGCCGGCATCAGCACATGCGGGCGCAGGAG
The DNA here is from genome assembly GCF_029991245.1 of Xanthobacter autotrophicus. Lineage (GTDB taxonomy): Bacteria > Pseudomonadota > Alphaproteobacteria > Rhizobiales > Xanthobacteraceae > Xanthobacter > Xanthobacter autotrophicus_C. Next base: position 12,358 of record NZ_JAIVFO010000093.1, on the reverse strand, counting down.
ATGAATGCGGCGCCGGCCGATCCGCGCCACCAGCCGCCGTTCCGCCCTGGCGCCGGACGGATGGCCGCCGAGCCGCTCGTAGTATGCGCGGGAGATGAGAAGCCCCTGGCCGGGCGCCGGCAGGCCGAACAGGGCCAGCCGCGCCACCGCGAGCGCTTCGCCGAAGCGCGGGCCGATGCCGTAGCCGTCCACGGCGAGGCGGAAGGTGGCCGCGATGCGCTCGGCCTGGCCGCGCCGCTCGCAGGTTTCGATGAAGGCCATCACCTCCCGCGACCAGCCCTCCTCCAGGATGGAGCAGTCCGACAGGAACAGCACCCAGCGCCCGCGCGACTGCGCGGCCCCCTGGCGCAGCCGCACGCCCACGTCGTCCACACCCGTGAGGAAGGCGCAGCCGGCGGCATCGGCGATGGTGAGGGTGCCGTCCGTGGAGCCGGAATCCACCAGGGTCACGTCACGCAGCACGCCCGCGGTCACGCCCGGAACGAGCGCCGACAGGACCGGCACGAGTTGGCGTTCGGAATTGTGCGTTGCAATGACGACGGACAGCACGGGAAACGTTCTCATTGAGCGTTCCCGCCAGCTATACCGCCGCTTCCGCGCGCCGTCGATGCCGCAACGCACAAAAACTGCTGTCTGTTGCGGCTTGCCGGGCTGCGGATCGATGCGAAGCGGCCTGAAGGCGCGCGCGGAACTTTAAGCCCGCAGCAAAGCAGGGGGCGCGGCCCGCCGGACGGTTACGCCCCCGCTATTTCGGGCAGGGCACAACCTTGTAGACCGCGTCGGCAAACTGCTTGACGCCCACATTGATGCGCAGGGGCGAGGTCCAGGTCTGGTAGGTGACGATGCCGCGGGTCATGGCGATCACCTTGTAGTTCTCGATGCCCTTGGTCTTGTAGCACTTTCCGGGCTGAATATCCTCTTCCTTCAAAGGCATGGCAAAAACCTCAACGCAAATGGCCGAAACAACATGGCCAGTATGATCGCCTTGAGGATCGCGATCAAGACGGCCTGCCGCAGTGCAGCAGGCCCGCCTGGACGGGGATGCGCGCCGGCCCGGTTGCGTCAGGCCATGATGGAGAGGCCGCCGTCCACATAGACGGTCATGCCCGTCAGCCGCCGCGCGAAGGAGGTGGCGAGGAAGGCCGTGGTGAGGCCCACGTCGTCGATGTCCACCAGTTCGCCGATGGGCGCGCGCTGGGTCGCCTCCGACAGGAGCACGTCGAAATCCTTCAGGCCCGAGGCGGCGCGGGTCTTGAGCGGGCCGGGCGAGACGGCATGGACGCGGATGTCCTTTGGACCCAGCTCGTAGGCGAGATAGCGCACCGTGCTCTCCAGCGCCGCCTTCACCGGACCCATGAGATTGTAGTTGGGCACCACCTTTTCGGCGCCGTGATAGCTCATGGCCATGAGCGTGCCGCCACCGGTCATCAGCGGCTCGGCGAGCTTCGCCATGCGGATGAAGGAGTGGCAGGAAATGTCCATGGCCACCTTGAATCCCTCCGCCGAGGAATCCACCAGCCGGCCCTGAAGATCGTCCTTGGGGGCGAAGGCGATGGAATGCAGGGCGATGTCGAGGCTGCCCCACTCCTGACCGATGCGGGCGAAGACGGCTTCCAGCTCGCCCTCCCGGCTCACGTCGCAGGGGGCGAAGATGCTGGCGCCCAGTTCCTGCGCCAGCGGCTCCACATGGGGCCGCGCCTTTTCGTTGAGGTAGGTGATCGCCAGATCGGCACCGAGCCGGCGGAACACCCGGGCGCAGCCATAGGCGATGGAATGCTCATTGGCGATGCCGAGCACCAGCGCCTTGCGACCCTTCAACGCTGCGCCGAGCAGGTCCCAGTCCGGCTGAGACAGGGAACCCGTCGTCGTATCCTGCGCGCTCATACGGCCTGCCCTGCATAGGAAGGAAAAGGAATGACCCGGGCTGCACCGCCCTCGGCCAGGATGCGCTTCACGTCGGCGACAAAGTCGGTCACCTGCGGCCCGAAGGCGATGTTCGCGAGCAGCCGGTCCAGCAGGGTCAGCAGGTGGGCGCGCGCCTCCGGCGTCGGCAGCAGCGCCGGCAGGGTGGCGAGGGCCTCGTCGGGCGCATGCTCGACGATGATGGACTGCCGCCGGATCACCCCCTGCGCGTCATCGGCCGGCAGCGCCAGAAGACCCACCTCCTGCCCCACCAGTTCGCGGATCTGCTTCAGGGTGGAAAGACGGTGGCGTCCGCCGCCGCGCTTCTGGGCGAGCAGCGCCACACGCACGGCCGCATCGGTGAAGCCGCCCTCGCGCATGGCGGCCAGCGCCGACGCCACCTCCACCGGAGATTGCGCCACGATGGCGGTGGTCGCCGGCGCGGTGAGGTCGGGGTCCAGCATGGCGAGGGTGCCGTAGAGGCGGAAGAATTCCGTCTCCACCGTGGCGTCGCGCAATTGCCGGTAGAGGTCGAAGCCGGCGGTAATGGCGGTGGCCATGAAGCGCTCGGCGGCCACGTGCGGGCCATCCTCGTTGCGCGGGGTGCGCTGGCCGCGGGCAAATTCGGCGGCCGGCGCCAGAGCGGCGAGGAACGGGTTAAGGTCGGAGAGCCCCCAGTGCGCCACGCGCAGCGGGTGGATGGCCCGCAGCGCCCGGCCCATCTCCGGCGTCACCACCGCCGAGAGGACGGGATGAACGAAGGTCTCATAGGCCCGCACATTGACCTCGGAAACATTGGCCACCGCCTCGAACGGGATCTCGTCCTTGCGGCTGTATTTCTGCAGCACGGCAAGGTCTTCCACCCGGCGCTCGGTGAGCGTCACGTCGTATTTCACCTCGGCGCCGGAATGATCCTCCTCGATGGTCATGCCATAGAAGCCGGGCGGCAGCGCCTCCACATATTCGATGAGGTCCACGATCTGCGCATGCTCGCGCCGCGCCACCGCGCCGGAGACGAAGATGCCGAGATGGCCGACGCTCTGGTGCATCAGGCCGACGATCACCTGCCCCGCGTCCTTCAGGGCCTGCGTGGTGGGATAGAGGTCGGCCACCCAGTTGATGGCCTGCTGCGGCGGGGTGATGTTGTCGCCCAGCGAGGCGAAGACGATGATGGGCGAGCGCACCGCCTTCAGGTCGAAGCTCTTGCCCGGTGCCCATTCCGCCTTGCCGGTGGCGAGCCTGTTGCCGACGAACAGGTTCTCGACGATCCACTTGATCTCGTCCCGGTTCATCAGGAAGTAGCCGCCATGCCAGCGCTCGAACTCCAGGTAGCGCGGCGGCTCCGTATCAATGTGGGAATAGAGGGTGTAATACTTGGTGAAATAGGTGTTGGCCGGGTTCAGATACTCGAAATTGTCCACCAGATAGGCCCCGTCGAAGACCCCGCCGCCGAGGTCCGCGGCGAGCGAGGCCGTCCACGCGCCGCCGAGCACGCCGCCGGCGTAGCGCATGGGGTTTTCGGCATCGTTGCCGGCCCAGTAGGACATGGGCGCGCCATTGACCACGATCGGCCCCACATTGTCCGGATCAAGCGAGGCCACCAGCATGGCGGCCCAGCCGCCCTGGCAGTTGCCCACCACCACCGGCTTGCCGCGGGTGGGATGGCGCTCGCGCACGATGCGCACGAACTCGGCCTCCGCCAGCGACACGTCCGCCAGCGTCTGCCCCGGCACCGGCTCGGGGAAGAAGATGACCACGTAGACCGCATGCCCGGCCTTCAGCGCGAAGCCCACTTCCGAATCCGCCTTGAAGCCGCCGATGCCCGGCCCGTGGCCGGCGCGCGGATCGATGATCAGGAACGGCCGCTTGTCGGGATCGAGCGTCACCCCCTCGGGCGGCAGGATGCGCACCAGGGCGTAGTTGGCGGGGCGCGCGAAGGTCCGCGCATCCGCAATCGTTTCATAGTCGAAGGCGAGCAGCGGCGGCTTGCCGGCCTTCTCGTGGGCGATCCAGTTGTTGCCGCGCTGGCGCATGGTGTCCCAGAAGATGAGGGACCGCTGGGCCGCGTCGAACGTGTAGGAGACGGTGTCGCGCCAGGCGCTCGCCGGATCCTGCGGGCGGCCGGTGGACGCGAACGCGCTCGCCGCGCCACGCATGGCCTCGCCATAGGCCGACACCGCCTCGCCGAGGCGCAGGCGGTAGATTTCCGCCACCCGGCCGTACACCTTCATCATGTCCAACGGGTTCATGTGCGTCTCCTTTGAGAGTCGCCGGGTTTCATTGAACCGCGAAACGGCCTCAGGCCGTGGGCTTAAGCCGCTCAGATCTGGCCGATGTCCAGCCGGCTCTCCGCCAGCACCGCGCGCATCTCGCGCACGATGGTCCATTCCTCGTCGGTGGGGATCACATAGGCCTGCGGGCCGCTGCCCCTGGTGATGCGGGTCGCACCGGAGCGGTTGGCTTCCGGGTCCAGCTCGAAGCCGGCCCAGCGGGCGGCCCCGATCACCTCGGCCCGGGTGGCGGCGTCGTTCTCGCCGATGCCGGCGGTGAAGACGAGGGCATCGATGCCGCCCAGCGCCGCCACCAGCGAGCCGAGTTCCCGGTTGATGCGATAGACGAACAGGTCGATGGCCCGCTGCGCGCTCGGCTCCGCCTCCGCCTTCTCGCGCAGCTCCCGCATGTCGTTGGAGATGCCGGAAACGCCGAGCAGGCCGCATTTGGTATAGAGGAAATGCTCCGCCTCCGGCGCGGTCATGCCCAGCTCGCGCTGGAGATAGAACACCACCCCCGCATCGATGGTGCCGCAGCGCGTGCCCATCACCAGCCCGTCCAGGGCGGAAAAGCCCATGGTGGTGGCGATGCTCTTTGAGGCCGCTAGGGCGCCGAGGCTCGCGCCCGAGCCCAGGTGCGCCGCCACCACCCTGCCATGCACCAGGCGCTCGTCCACGTGCGGGAACTGGGTGGCGAGATAGGCATAGGACAGGCCGTGGAAGCCGTAGCGCTTCACCCCCGCGTCGGTGAGGGACTGCGGGATGGCGAAGGCCTGGGCGATCTCCGGCTGGGTGCGATGGAACGCGGTGTCGAAGGCCGCCACCTGCGGCAGCCCCGGCACCCGCCGGGCGATGATGCGGATCGGCTCCAGGCTGCGCGGCTGGTGCAGCGGCGCGAGCGGGGAAAGCCTGTCCAGCTCGGCGATGATCTCCGGCGTCAGGCGCACCGCATGGGTATGGTTCGGCCCGCCGTGCACCACGCGATGGCCCACGGCAGCGAGCTGGTGGCCGCCGCGATGGTCCGCAAGCCAGTCGGACAGGTAGGCCAGCGCCTCCTCGAACCCGTAGGCGGCGGCGTGGGGCCAGCGCTCCTCCCCCACCACCGCGCCCTCATGGTCCTTCACCCGGAAGCGCGGATCGGTGCCGAGGCCCTCGAACAGGCCACGATAGAGGCGGTTCGGCACATCCGCGCCGTCGTCCACGAACACCTGGAACTTGAGGCTGGAGGAGCCGGCATTGAGGACAAGCTGCACCTTCGCCATGTTCAGACCTCCACGGCCTTGGCCACCGCGCGCTGGGCGGCGGCAAGCAGAGCCGCCACCGCGCAGGAGGCCAGCCGCGTGGACTTGGAATCCGCCCGGCTGGTCAGGATGATGGGCACGCGGGCACCGAGCACGATCCCCGCGGCATCGGCACCGGCGAGGAAGGTCAGGCTTTTCGCCAGCATGTTGCCGGCCTCAAGGTCCGGCACCACCAGGATGTTGGCCCGCCCCGCCACCGGCGAGGTGATGTGCTTGATGGCCGCCGAGCCGAGGTCGATGGCGTTGTCGAGGGCCAGCGGCCCGTCCACGATGCCGCCGGTGATCTGGCCGCGATCCGCCATCTTGCACAGGGCCGCCGCCTCGATGGTGGACGGCACGTCGGGGTTCACCGTCTCCATGGCCGAGAGCACGGCGACGCGCGCCTCCTCGAACTTCAGCGCATGGGCCAGATCGATGGCGTTCTGGACGATGTGGCGCTTGTCTTCCAGCGACGGGGCGATGTTGATGGCCGCGTCGGTGATAATCAGCGCGTCCGGATGGCCCGGCACGTCCATGAGGAAGCAGTGGCTGATGCGGCGCGCGGTGCGCAGGCCGATGTCTCGGGCGACCACGGCACTCATCAGCTCGTCCGTGTGCAGGCTGCCCTTCATCAAAGCGTCGGCTTCTCCGCAGCGCACCAGTTCCACCGCCTTGGCGGCGGCCTCGTGGCTGTGGGCAGCGCCGACCTGCCGCAGGGCGGAAATATCCAGCCTGGCCGCGGCGGCGGCCGCCGCGATCTTCGCCGCCGGGCCGACCAGGATGGGCTCGATAAGGCCAAGCTCGGCCGCCTCCAGCGCCGCGCCGAGGGCGGCCTCGTCGCACGGATGGGCCACCGCGACCCTCAGCGTGGGCAGGGCCTGGGCGGCGGCGATGAGGCGATCGTACTTCTCGTGGCGCGGAGACTGGGCGTGCGGCGATAAAGGCTCAAGGGCGACGGAGGCCGGCATCAAGGTTCTCCCTGTTGTCCTACCGGTTCGCGAGGTTCAACGCCACGACCCTGCGATCATTGCCCGCCTGAGGCCAAGAAAAAGGCGCCTACCACGGTAGGCTCAAACAAATATCTTGTTCAAAACAATGCCTTTCAAAGGCTCACGCATTCTATGACACAAATCAATCCTTGGATTTATGACGCTTTCGTATCGCCCTCCTCGCCTGGACGAGCCCCATCCGTATCAACCGCCGCCAGCGCCTCGACCGCATTGCGCATGGTGGGGTGGATGACGATGCCATCAGGGTTGAAGCCGTGGGTGACCATCCAGTTGCTCCACTCGGTCTGCCGGCCGGCGCCGACGAGCGCGATGCCGCGCCGGCGCAGGGCCTCGGCGATTTCCTTGAGGGTGAAAAGGCCGGTCACATCCACCTCCGTCACCGGCAGCAGATCGAGGATGACCGCCTTCGGCGCCCCGTCTTCCGCGCTGGTGGCCGCCAGCAGCGTGTGGCGGAAATGGCCGGCATTGAAGAACACGAGCGGGCCGTTGAAGCGGAAGATGACGAGGCCGTGGGGCGCGGTGGCGCTTTGGTGCCGCGACAGGGCATGGAAGCCCGGCATGCCGGCCACCCGGCCGAGGATTTCCACCCGGGGTCGTGCGCTCATGCGCAGGAACCGCAGCAGGGCCAGCACCACCGCGACCAGGATGCCCTGGGTCGCCCCCAGCACCACCACGCCCAGCGTGGCCAGAATGCAGATGGCCGCCTCCGCCCGGTCGGCGCGGGCGATGAGGCGCAGGGTGGCAAGGTCCACCAGCGAGAGGCCCGCCATCACCAGCACCGCGCCCAGGGCCGCCACCGGCACGTAACGCAGCGGCGTGGTGAGAAACATGAGCACCAGCGCCACCGCCAGGGCGGCGAACAGGGCGGCGGCATGGGTGCGCCCGCCGGCCGCATCCGCCATGGCGGTGCGGGAATCCGCGCCGCTGATGGCGAAGCCGTGGGTGAGGGCCGAAACCACATCGGCCGCGCCAAGGGCGGCGAAGTCCTTGTCCGGGTCCACCTCGTAGCCGTTCTTCGAGGCGAAGGAGCGGGACGCGAGCATCATGCTGGTGAAGCTCACCAGGGCGAGGCCTCCGGCGGCCGGCAACAGGGCGGCCAGCGCCTCCGGATCAAGGTGCACCAGCATGACGCCCGGGAGCCCCGCCGGCACCACGCCCAGCGTCTTCACCCCAAAGAGGTCGAGACCGAGCAGGAACACCGCCAGCGCCGCGCCGGCCATGGCCAGTACCGCCGCCGGAAAGGCCGGGAGAAGCCGCCCGCTCGCGATCATGAGGCCGAACGCGCCAAGCGCAACGAGCAAGGTCGGTGGATGGGTCTCGCCGAGACGCAGGACAAGGTTGAAGGTTGCATGCAGGACATGACCGCCCGTCCCCTCGATCCCCGTCATCTTGGCGAGCTGGCCCAGCACGATGGTGATGGCGATGCCGTTCATGAAGCCGACGAGGATGGGCTTGGAGAGGAAATCGGCCAGCACGCCGAGGCGCAGGAACCGCGCGAGGATGCAGATGATGCCGGTGAGCAGCGCCAATTGGGCCGACAGCGCGGCATAGGCCGCCCCGTCGCCAGCGGCCAGCGGCGCCACGGCGGCGGCGATGACGGCGCAGGTGGCCGCATCCGGCCCCAGCACCAGCTGGCGCGACGAGCCGAAGATGGCATAGGCGACGAGGGGGAAGACGCAGGAGTAAAGCCCCACCTCCGGACGGAAGCCGGCAAGCTCGGCATAGGCAATGCCTACCGGGATCGCCACCGCCGCCACCGCGAGCCCCGCCCGCAGATCGGGGCCGAGATCGCCCCGGCGATAGGCGAGGAGGGCGGCAAGCCCGGGGGCCCAGTGCCTGAGGCCGTCACGCACGTTCCCGCTCCTCGCCTTGCCGCGTCACCGTGCAGACGCCCAGGGACTTGCGGCGGACACGCATGCCCGGATTTTAGACGAGGATGGCTGAGGCTCATAGCCGGCTAAGGCGCAACGCCAAAGAAGCGCCCCGCGCCGGTGCGCGGGGCAGAAGGCAAACCTGGAGGAAAATCCCGGCCGGGCCGCGTGCGGGGAAAGCGGCCCGGCCGACGCCGCTCGGAAGGTCTCGTGCAGCGCGGGATCATCTTTCGCCAGCGCCGCAGCCGCCGCATCCCCCAAACTGAGGACGGCGCAGATTTCCGTCGCGACGGCCGATACGCTTCGCCGGCAGGGGCCTTTGCGCCACTTCATGCTCAGGTCACGAAGGGATCGGGCGCCACCCGATGCCCCGGATCGAGATCCCAGCCCGCCCCCTTCAGGTTGACCAGCCGAGAGGATCCGGCCCAAGGATGCCCCATGACTGCCGCCACGGGTCTGCGCACCCTCCTGCGCCACAAAGACCATCTCCTGAAGGGGCTCGCCGCCGTGCTGTGGCTGGTGATCGTCGTCCTGTCCCTGCTGCCGGGCAGCGGACGGCCGCACACCGGCTATTCCGGCAACCTGGAGCATTTCGTCGCCTATCTGGGCACGGGCGTGGTGACGGCCTTCGCCCTTCCGGCGGTGTCGCTCCTTCGCCTCGCCCTGCCCTTCTGCCTCGCCGCCGGGCTGTTCGAGATCGCCCAGACCGTCATTCCGGGTCGCTCGCCGGGCGTGGACAACTGGATGGCGAGCAGCCTCGGCGCCGTCGTCGGGATCATCGCCGTGCGCACCGTGGTCCGCCCCCTCCTGATGCGCTGCCTCTGCCGCAAGACCTGACAACGAAGCGGCGAGGCCGCCCCCGCGCGGCCCCTCCGCTTTCACTCACGTCATGGTGGGCATGACGAAGTCGGCGCCGGCGCGGATGCCGGTGGGCCAGCGGGTGGTGATGGTCTTCAGGCGCGTATAGAAGCGGACGCCCTCCGGCCCGTGCATGTGGTGGTCACCGAACAGGGAGGCCTTCCAGCCGCCGAAGAAGTGGAACGCCATGGGCACCGGGATCGGCACATTGATGCCCACCATGCCCACCTTGATCTGGTGCGCGAACTCCCGCGCCGCATCGCCGTCGCGGGTGAAGATGGCGGTGCCGTTGCCGAACTCGTGGGTGTTGATGAGGCGCGCCGCCGTGGCGTAGCTGTCGGCGCGCACCACGGCGAGGACGGGTCCGAAGATCTCCTCCTTGTAGATGCGCATGTCGGCGGTTACGTGGTCGAACAGGGTGCCGCCAATGAAATAGCCGCCCTCATAGCCCTGGAGCCTGAGGCCGCGCCCGTCCACCACCAGCTTGGCCCCTTCCGCGACGCCGCTGTCCACATAGCCGGACACCTTGTCGAGGTGCTGCCTGGTCACCAGCGGACCCATCTCCGCCTCAGGATCGGTGCCGGGACCCACCTTGAGCGCGCGCACCCGCGGCTCCAGCTTCTCCATCAGCGCCTCGGCGGTGCCCTCGCCCACCGGCACCGCCACCGAGACCGCCATGCAGCGCTCGCCGGCCGAGCCGTAGGCGGCGCCCATGAGCGCGTCCACGGCCTGGTCCATGTCCGCGTCGGGCATGATGATCATGTGGTTCTTGGCGCCGCCCAGCGCCTGGCAGCGCTTCCCGGTGCGCGCCGCCGTCTCGTAGATGTAGCGGGCGATGGGGGTGGAGCCGACGAAGCTGATGGCCTCCACGCCCGGATCGTTCAGCAGCGCGTCCACCGCCACCTTGTCGCCCTGCACCACGGTGAAGACGCCGTCCGGCAGGCCGGCTTCCTTCAGCCATTCGGCCAGCAGCAGGGAGGCGGAGGGATCGCGCTCCGACGGCTTCAGGATGAAGCAGTTGCCGCAGGCCAGCGCCACCGGGAACATCCACATGGGCACCATGGCCGGGAAGTTGAACGGCGTGATGCCGGCCACCACCCCCAGCGGCTGGCGCACCGCGTGGCTGTCCACGCGGGTGCCCACGTCCTCGGTGATCTCGCCCTTCAGCAGCTGCGGCGCGCCGGTGGCGAATTCCACCACCTCCATGCCGCGCTGGATCTCGCCCTTGGCGTCGGAAAACACCTTGCCATGCTCGGCGGAGATGACTTCCGCCAGCGTGTCGATGCGCTCTTCGAGGATGCGCAGGAAGGCATTCAGAATGCGGGCGCGGCGCAGGGGCGTGGTGGCCGCCCAGCCGGGTGCGGCGGCATTGGCCGCCTCCACCGCCGCGCGCACGTCCGCCTCGCAGGCGAGCGCCACCTCGCCCGACTGCACGCCGGTGGCCGGATTGAACACCGGGGCGGTGCGGCCGCTGGTGCCGGGCACCTGCCGGCCGGCAATGAAATGCGGGATGGCGAGCGGACCTGAAACAGGCTGGGCGGCGGCGAGCGGCATGGTCTGGGCCTCTTGAAGCGGCGGGACGGTGCCCCGTCTTCCCACTTCAAAAGACGCTCATCAATGCTATCATTCGAGCATCTGTTGTGCGGATTTTAAAGCATGGATTGGGACCACCTGCGCGTCTTCCTCGCCGTGGCGCGGCACGGACAGTTGCTGGCAGCGGCGCGGCGGCTGGGGCTGAACCATGCCACCGTGGCCCGCCGGCTCGATGCGCTGGAGGACGCCCTCGGCGCCCCCCTGTTCGACCGCCGCCCCGCCGGCTGCGTGCCCACGCAGGCCGGCGAGCGGCTGCTGCCGGCGGCCGAGCGGGTGGAAGCGGAGATGCTGGGCATCGCCGAGGGTTTTCGCGATGCGGCGGCGGATGTCTCCGGCACGGTGCGCATCGGCGCGCCGGATGGACTCGGCAACTACTTCCTCGCCGCGGAGCTGGGGGCGCTGGCCGCCCTTTATCCGGACCTCTTGGTGGAGCTGGTACCGCTGCCGCGCACCTTCTCCCTGTCGCGGCGGGAGGCGGACCTGGCCATCGTGCTCGATCGGCCCACGGAAGGCCGGCTGCTGGTGTCCCGGCTCATCGACTACACGCTGTCCGTCTACGCCGCCCGCGCCTATCTGGAGCGCCACGGGACGCCTGTCACGGTGGAAGACCTCGCCGGCCATGTGGTGGTGACGGGGGTGGAGGACCTCGCCTATGCGTCCGCGCTGGATTATTCGGGCGTGCTGGAGAAGCACGGGCGCAGCCGGTTCCGCTGCGCCAGCGTCATGGGCCAGATGGAGGCGGTGCGGGCGGGGGCTGGCATCGGCGTGCTGCACGATTTCGCCGCCGGCCGGCATCTGGATCAGCAAGGCCCGGATGCGCTGGTGCGGATCCTGCCCGGCATCGCGTTCCGCCGCTCCTATTTCCTCCTTGCCCATCCGGACACGGCACAGGTGCGACGCATCGCGGTGCTGCGGGATGTCCTCACCCGGCGCTTCCGCGAGGAGCGCGCCCGCTTCATCGTCCCATGAAGATGGCGCGGTCGGCGCGGATGGTGGTGGTGATGGCCTCCAGCACCGCCCGCACCCGGTTGAGGTGCTTGAGATCGTCATGCACCGAAACCCAATAGCTGCGGGTGAGGCGGAAGGCCCCCTTCAGCAGCACCTGAAGCTCGGGATGGGCGGCGGCGAGGAAGGCCGGCAGCACGCCCAGGGCTGCCCCGCTCAGCACCGCATTCACCTGCGCGATGACGCTGGTGGAGCGGATGACGGGCGTTACCTCCACCCCCGCCTCCAAGGTGGAGAAATCCAGCGCGCGGGTGAACAGCAGCTCGGGAATATAGCCCGCGAAGACATGGCCCTGAAGCTCCGCCGCCGTGCCGGGCCGGCCCCGGCGATCGAAATAGGCTTGCGTGCCATAGAGTTCGAGGGTGTAGTCGGTAAGCTTCTTCACGCTGAGCTGCCCGGCGATGGGCCGATCCAAAGTGATGGCGATGTCCACCTCCCGGCTCGCCAGCGAATAGGCGCGCGGCAGGGCGACCAATTCGGTTTCCAGCTTCGGATTCTCCGCCGACAGTGCCGCGAGGCGAGCGGCCAGATAGCCCACCCCCAGCCCCTCCGGCGCGCCGATACGCACC
>NZ_JAIVFO010000092.1 GCF_029991245.1 Xanthobacter autotrophicus | reverse complement strand
CTCCCGCCGCGACCCATGCCCAACCCCTCCGCTCCGAGGCGCCGATGACCGCACGCTCCGAAGCCGCACTGCCGCCGGCCGCCACCGGCGCGCCGCAGACCCGCAACCGCGGCCGGCTGAAGCTGCCGCCGCTCGAACCGCGCATCGCCATCGCCGTGTTCGCGGCGGTCATGGCGGCGCTGCCGCTCGTCCCCGGCGTGCCGCTCTTCGCCATCACCCTCATCGGCAATATCGGCCTTGCCGCGCTGGTCGCCCTCGGGCTCGTCCTGCTCACCGGCGTGGGCGGCATGACCTCGTTCGGACAGGCCGCCTTCTGCGGCTTCGGCGCCTACACCACGGCAGTGCTCTCCACCACCTACGGCTGGTCGCCCTGGGCCACCCTGCCGGTGGCCCTGCTGGTGGCGGGCAGCGCGGCGGTGGTGCTCGGCCTTCTCACCGTGCGCCTGTCTGGACACTTCCTGCCGCTCGGCACCCTGGCCTGGGGCATCAGCCTCTATTACCTGTTCGGCACCCTCGACATACTCGGCCGCCACGACGGCATTTCCGGCATCCCGCCCTTCTCCATCGCCGGCCATGACCTGATCGACCCGCGCACGGTGCATTACCTCATCTGGGGCCTGGTGATCGGCGCGGCGATCCTCACCATGCACCTGCTCGACAGCCGCGTCGGCCGCGCCATACGGGCCCTGCGGCGCGGACAGCTGGCGGGCGAATCCTTCGGCATCGACGCGGCGCGCATGAAGCTCGTGGTGTTCGTCTATGCCGCGCTTCTGGCCGGCCTCTCCGGCTGGCTCTACGCCCATGTGACGCGCACCGTCACCCAGACCCCGTTCGGCATCAACGCCGGCATCGAATACCTGTTCATGGCGGTGCTCGGCGGCGCCGGGCAGATCTTCGGCGCGGTGGTGGGCGCGGGCCTCGTCACCGTGCTGAAGGAAGCACTCCAGCGGGTGCTGCCGCAGGTCTTCGGCCATGGCGTGCAGCTGGAGGCCGTGGTGTTCGGCATCCTGCTGGTGGGGTTGCTGCAGGCGGCGCGGGAGGGCGTGTGGCCCCACATCGCCGCTTTGTGGCCGGCGCGCGGGCGGCCGGTGCCCCCCGACGCCCCGGCCCTGGCGCGGCGCGCCGCCTCCGCGGCACCGTCCGAAAAGCTGCTGGTGCTCGACGGCGCGGTGAAGAAATATGGCGGCCTCACCGCCGTGAACGCCGTATCCTTCGCCGTGGGGCGCAGCGAGATCGTCGCCCTGATCGGCCCGAACGGGGCCGGCAAGAGCACCACCTTCAACCTCATCACCGGCGTGACCCGCCTCACCACCGGCGCGGTGCGCTTCGAGGGCATGGACATCACCGGCGCCCCGCCGCAGGAGATCGCGCGGCTCGGCATCGCCCGGACCTTCCAGCACGTGAAGCTCAATCCCGAGATGAGCGTGCTCGAAAACGTCGCGCTGGGCGCCCACCTGCGCGGCCATGCCGGCGTCCTCTCCTCCATGCTCCGCCTCGACCGGCGCGACGAGGCCCGCCTTCTGGCGGAGGCGCGCCGGCAGATCGAGCGCGTGGGCCTCGCCGAGCACATGATGAAGCCCGCCGGCAGCCTTGCCCTGGGCCAGCAGCGGGTGGTGGAGATCGCCCGGGCGCTGGCCCTCGACCCGGTGCTGCTGCTCCTCGACGAGCCGGCCGCCGGCCTGCGCCACAAGGAGAAGGAGGCGCTCGCCGCCCTGCTGCGCAGCCTGCGCGCCCAGGGCATGAGCGTGCTGCTGGTGGAGCACGACATGGGCTTCGTGATGGGGCTGACCGACCACATCGTGGTGCTCGACTTCGGCACCAAGATCGCCGAGGGCCCGCCCGCGGCCATCAAGACCAACCCCCAGGTCCTCGAAGCCTATCTCGGAGGTGTGGCATGAGCGTCGAGCCCGGCATCCGCCCCAGCGCCGTGGAAGCCACGGTGCTCCTCGACATCGCAAGCGCCTCCATCGCCTATGGCAAGGTGCGCGCGGTGGAGGGCGCCTCCCTGCGCGTCGGCGCGGGCGAGATCGTCACCGTCATCGGCGCCAACGGGGCCGGCAAGTCCACCCTGCTGAACGCCACCATGGGCGCGCTGCCGCTCGCGGCCGGTGCCATGACCTTCCTCGGGCATGACGTGGGCCGGCTTGCCGTGGAGGAGCGCGTCGCCCTCGGCCTCAGCCTCGTGCCCGAGCGGCGCGAGCTGTTCTCCACCATGAGCGTGGAGGACAATCTGGTGCTGGGCGGCTTCCGCGTGGCCCGCGCCGTGGCCCGCGACACCCTCGCCGAGGTCTATGACCGCTTTCCCCGCCTCAAGGAGCGACGGCGCCAGCTCGCCGGCACCATGTCCGGCGGCGAGCGGCAGATGCTGGCCATGGGCCGCGCCCTCATGGGCCGCCCGAAGCTGCTGATGCTCGACGAGCCCAGCCTCGGGCTGGCCCCGCGCATCGTCGCCGACATCTTCCGCATCATCGCGGACCTGCGCGCGTCCGGCGTCTCCATCCTGCTGGTGGAGCAGAATGCGCGCGCGGCGCTGGCCGCCGCCGACGTCGCCCATGTGATGGAGCTCGGCACCGTGACCCTGTCCGGCCCCGCCGCCGTGCTCGCCCGCGATGAACGGGTGATCGAGAGCTATCTCGGCTTCCACTGATCCTTCCGACACCCCCCGAGGGCGCCATGACCTATCGTCCGCCGATCGACGAGATCCTGTTCACCCTGGCCCAGGTCGCGGTGCCGCCGGGCAGCCCGCCGCCTTTGCCTGCAGACGAGCTGGCAGCCATACTGGAAGAAGCGGGCCGCTTCTGCGCCGAGCGCATCGCCCCCCTCGACCGCACCTCGGACCTGATTGGCGCGCGGTGGGAGGACGGCCGTGTCACCACCCCGCCCGGCTTCAGGGAGGCCTATGCGGACTGGATCGCCGGCGGCTGGAACGCCGTGGCCCAGCCGGAGGCCTACGGCGGCTCCGGCCTTCCCGTGTCGGTGGGCACCGCCGCCATGGAGATGTTCACCTCGTCCTGCATGGCGCTCTCCACCTTGCCGGTGCTGTCGCAGGGCGCGGCGGACGCCATTGAGGCCCATGCCTCGGACGAGCTGAAGGTGCTCTATCTGCCCAGGCTCGTCTCGGGCGAATGGACCGGCACCATGAACCTCACCGAGCCGCAGGCGGGCTCGGACCTCGGCCTCCTGCGCACGCGCGCGGAGCCCCTCGGCGAGGGACGTTACCGCATCACCGGCTCGAAGATCTTCATCACCTTCGGCGCCCACGACCTCGCGGCGAACATCATCCATCTGGTGCTCGCCCGCCTGCCCGACGCCCCGGCCGGAGTGAAGGGCATCTCCCTGTTCCTGGTGCCGCAGCGCTTCGTGGCGGCGGATGGGACGCTGGGGGCGGAAAACGACCTGCGCTGCGCCGGCATCGAGCACAAGCTCGGCATTCGCGGCTCGCCCACCTGCACCATGGTGTTCGGCGATGGCGGCGGCGCCATCGGCTGGCTGGTGGGGGAGGAGAACAGGGGCCTCGCCTGCATGTTCACCATGATGAACAAAGCCCGCCTCGCCACCGGCCTCCAGGGTGTCGCCATGGCGGAGAAGGCGACGCAGAAGGCCGCCGCCTATGCGCTGGACCGCCGGCAGGGGCGCGCCTCCGGCTTCGACGGTGCAGCGCCCATCGCCGCCCATCCCGACCTCGCGAAGACCCTCGCCCGCATGAAGGCGCTGACCACCGCGGCCCGGGCCATCGCCTATGCGGCGGCCGCCGCCATCGACGGCGGCGATGCCGGCGATGCGCGCGCCAGCCTGCTCACGCCGGTGGTGAAGGCGTTCTGCACCGACATCGGCTGCGAGGTGGCCTCCCTCGGCATCCAGGTCCATGGCGGCATGGGCTTCGTGGAGGAGACCGGCGCCGCCCAGCTGCTGCGCGACATCCGCATCGCGCCCATCTATGAGGGCACCAACGCCATCCAGGCCATCGACCTCGTGATGCGCAAGATCCCCCGCGAGGGCGGCGCCGAGGTGGCGCGCCTCATCGCCGAAAGCCGGGCGGACGTGGCGCGGGCGGAGAACCGCGTCGGCCCCTCTGCGACGATCCTGGCCGAGGCGCTCACCGCGCTTGAAGCCGCCACCGCCCATCTGCTGTCGCCCGCCACCGGCGAAGCGGCGAAGCTGCTGGTGGCGCAGACCTACCTGCGCCTGTTCGGCCTCGCCCTCGGCGGGGCGCTGCTGTCGCGCGGCGCCGCGGCGGCGGGGACAAGGCAAGCCGACTGGATCCGCCTCGCGCGCATCTATGCGGAGGACATCGCCGCCGAGGCCGAGGGCCTTGCCGGGCAGGTCCTCTCCACCCGCCGCGATCCCGCCGACTACCGCGCCCTCGCCGGCGTCGGCTGACGCTGCCGGAGCCAATGGAAAGGGCTCCCGGATCGCCTCCGGGAGCCCTTTTTCATGGACCTCGTCTTTTTCATGAACCCCGTTCAGGAGAGCGCGGCACCACTCGTCACTCGACCAGAACCCACTTGCCGTCCTTGACCGTGATCAGGATGCGGGCCCGGTCGTCCACGCCGTAATGGTTGGTGGGGGTGTAATTGTAGACGCCCTGGCTCGCCTTCAGCTCCTTCTCGCTTTCCAGCGCATCACGCAGGGCGGCGCGGAATTCGGGCGTGCCGGGCCTGGCGGTCTTGAGCGCCACCGGCAGCACCCGCTCCAGCAACTGGAACACGTCGTACATATGGGCACCGAACTGGGTGACGGTGCCTTCGCCGAACTTGGCCTCATAGGCCTTGGTGTAGGCGAGGCCCGGCGCCTTGGTGGGGCTTGCCTCCGGCTGCTCGGCGGCGGCCACCACCGGACCCGAGGTGAAGATCACCCCCTCCGCAGCCTTGCCGGCGATGCGGATGAAGTCGCGCGTCACCGCCCCGTGGGTCTGGTAGATGGGGCCCTTGTAGCCGCGCTCGCGCAGCGCGATCACCGGCAGCGCGGCGGCCGTGCCGGAGGCGGCGACGAGCACCGCATCGGGCTTCTGGGCGAGGAGCTTCAGCGTCTGCCCGGCCACCGAGGTGTCGGCGCGGGCATAGCGCTCGTCGGCGACCATGGAGAGGCCGAGCGGCTCGCCGTTGGCCTTGAACTCCTTCACCCAGAGGTCGCCCCAGCTGTCGGAAAAGCCGATGAGGGCCACCCGCTTCACCTTGCGCTTCAGCATGTCCTCATAAAGGCCCTTGGCCATCAGCGGCACGGGCTGGGGCATGGCGAAGCTCCATTTCTCCTTGCCGGGCAGGAAGGGAATGGGGCTCAGCGCGAAATGCGGCACCTGCGCTTCCGCCGCCACATTGGCGACGGCGAGGGTGGCCGGCGTCACCGCCGAGCCGATGAGCACGTCCACCTTGTCCTCGGTGGCAAGGCGCCGGGCGTTGGTGGTGGCGACCGTGGGGTCGCCCGCATCGTCGAGCGGGATGATCTCCAGCTTCAGCCCGGCGATCTCCCTGGGCACCACCTCGATCGTGTTCTTCTCCGGGATGCCGAGGGCCGCGCCCTGCCCGGTGGTGGAAATGGAGGCGCCGATGCGCACCACATCGTCCGCCGCCAGCGCACCGGTGCCCCCGAGGGCAAGAAGCAGCGCCGCGCCTGCGAGCGGACGCCGAAAGGCATAGGTCATTGTCGTCTCCTCCCCTGTTTGATTGACCCCGGCCGCCCCGCCTTTGCGGTGGTGTTCCGGCCAAGGGATGTGCTGCCGCTCAGCCTTCCGACAGCCGCCCGATCACCTCCTGCGGGATCGGGCGGGATTTCAGCCGCTTGGGATCATCGGGATGCGGGCCGACCCAGACCCGGGTCTCATAGCCCTCGATGGCGAGCACCTCGCCCTCCGGCGCCGGCTTCAGCACCTTGTGCAGCACGTCGAAGCTGGAGGTGCGGATGGCGCTGATGGTGGTCTCGATGACGATGTCGTCGCCGAAGCTCGACGGCACCATGAACTTCGCCCGCGTATCCACCATGGGGTAGCCGACGATGTCGAACTGCCGGATGAGGTCCCGCTTCAGCCAGCCCGCCTTCTCGAACAAAGCGTGGGTGGAGGCGTCGAACATGGCGAAGTAGCGCGGGTAGAAGACGATGTTGGCGGCATCGCAATCCCCCCATTCGATGCGCACGGTACGGCGGTTCACCAGCATGGCTTCCTCCTTCAGCGGGGCGGCAGGCGCAGCGCGCCGTCGAGGCGCACGGTCTCGCCGTTGAGGAACCTGTTCTCCACCATGTGCACGGCGAGGGCGGCGAACTCCGATGCCTCGCCGAGGCGGGACGGGAACGGGATGGAGGCGCCCAGCGCCCGCTGCACCTCCTCCGGAAGGGTCTTCAGCAGCGGCGTGGCGAACAGGCCGGGGGCGATCACGTTCACCCTGATGCCGAAGCCGGCGAGTTCTCGGGCGATGGGCAGCGTCATGCCGACGATGCCGGCCTTGGAGGCGGAATAGGCCGCCTGCCCCACCTGGCCCTCGAACGCCGCCACCGACGCGGTGGAGACGACGACGCCGCGCTCGCCATCCTCCAGCGGGTCCAGCCCCGTCATGGCGGCGGCGGCGAGGCGCAGCATGTTGAAGGTGCCGAGGAGATTGACCCGCACCACCTTCTCGAAATCGGCCAGGGGCTGCGGGCCGTCCTTGCCCACCACGCGCTTGGCGATGCCGATCCCCGCGCAATTGACGAGGATGCGCGCCGGCCCGTGGGCTGCCGCAGCGACGGCAAGCGCGGCTTCCGCCGAGGCGGGGTCGGCCACGTCGCAGGGCGCGGCGACGCCGCCGATGGCGGATGCCACCTCCCGCGCCGCGTCGGCATTGAGGTCCAGCACCGCCACTCTGGCACCACGCGCCGCCAGCGCCTCCGCGGTGGCGCGGCCGAGGCCGGAGCCGCCGCCGGTGACAATGGCGGCCGTCTGTTCAAGCTTCATCTGTTGCTCCCGCGTCCGCTCAGGCGACTTCAGGGTTTTCGACCAGCATGGCGATGCCCTGCCCGCCACCGATGCAGGCCGAGGCGATGCCGTAGCGCAGGCCCGACCGCTTCAATTCGCGCGACACGGTGAGGGCGAGCCGCACGCCGGTGGCGCCCAAAGGATGGCCGATGGCGATGGCGCCGCCGTTCACGTTCAGCCGGTCCTCGTCGAGGTCGAGTTCGCGGGCGCAGGCCATGATCTGCGCGCCGAACGCCTCGTTGATCTCGATGCGGTCCACGTCGGCGACGGCGATGCCCGCCCTGGCGCACACCGCCCGGATGGCCGGCACCGGCCCGATCCCCATGATGTGGGGCGGCACCCCCACGGCGGCGCTGGCGACGATACGGGCGAGCGGCGCCTTGCCCTTCGCCTTCAGCCAGCCGCCGGAGGCGAGCACCACGCTTGCCGCCCCGTCCACCACGGCGGAGGAATTGCCGCCGGTCTGCACCCCGCCGAAGGCCGGGCGGATCTTCGCCAGCACCTCCATGGGCGAGGGCCGCACATGGCTGTCCTCCCTCACCACCTCGCCCCTGGCCTTCAGCTTGATAGCGCGGGGCTTCAGGCCGTCCGCCTCGAAAGTCTCGTCGGTCACGGCCACGATCTCGCCGTCGAAGAAGCCGGAGGCGCGGGCGGCGAGCGCCCGCTCGAAGGAGCGCGCGGCGAAGGCGTCCACCTCATCGCGGGTGATCTGGAAATCCCGGGCGAGGTTCTCCGCCGTGCCGCCCATGGTGGTGTCGCAATCGGTGTCGAGCAGGCTTTCCCAGAGGAAGTCCTTGAACTCCACCTGCCCCATGCGAAAGCCGCCGCGATGGGTGTAGGCCGCCACCGGATTGCGGCTCATGGATTCGGTGCCGACGCACAGCCCCACCTCGGCGCGCTTCTGGGAGAGGGCGTCGGCGACCTGGGCGATCACCTCCACCCCGGTGCCGCAGATGCGCTGGACGAGATGGGCCGGCACCTCGGTGCGCGCGCCGCAATAGAGGCCCACGTGGCGGGGCAGGAAATAGGCGTCGAAGCTGGCCTGCGCCATGTTGCCCGCCACCACAGTGCCGACCTCGGCCGGATCGACGCCGGCGCGGCGCAGCGCCTCGCGCCCGGCCTTGATGCCAAGGTCGGTGGGCGAGACCTGGGACAGGGCGCCGTTATAGTCCACGAACGGCGTGCGGGCGCCGTCCACGAGGAAGACGTCGTCGAAGCTGAGCGTGACCGCACCGGGAACCGTGCTCATGGAAGAACCTTTCTTGCTGCGTGTTCTTGCTGCGTGTTCTTGCGGCATGCGTCGGACCGTCGGGCGCCGGCAAGGCCGCGCGCCCGCAAGATCGTCGGGGTGTTCGGGGGCTCCGGAGGGAGCGGCTTGCGCCGGATCCGATCGGGTTGAACCAACCCGATCGGCGCGCGCTCTACAGCCTCACCACGTTGGGTGCGCCCTCGGCGGCATAGAGAGCCTCCACCTCGCCCGCGCGATTGGCGAGCACGGCACGCTGGTTCAGCGAGCCCTTGTCGGTGGCCTCGCCGAGGTCGATGGAGGGCGGCTCGGCGAGAAGGGCGAGGCGCATCACCCGGGTGGACGACCCGGTGGAGGCCTTCGCGATCTCAGTGAGCCGCGCGCGGAAGGCGTCATGCACCGCCGGATCGCCCAGCACCTCGGCCAGCGGCGCATCGGCTGGCAGATGGGGGGCGAGGGCGCGGACCGCCTCCTCCTCCGGGAACACCAGCATGCCGATGTCGTCCCGGTCATGCCCGGTCACCACGGCATCCCTCACCAGCGGATCGAGCTTGCCGATGAAGTCCACCCGCAGCGGCCCGACGCTGACCCAGGTGCCGGTGGCCAGCTTGAAATCCTCGGAGACCCGCCCGTCGAACTCGAAGCCGGCGGCGAAATTGTTCGGCTCGGCAAGGCGCAGCGCATCGCCGAGCAGATAGAAGCCCTCGGCGTCGAACGCGCTCTGGGTGAGGTCCGGGCGCCGCCAGTAGCCGGGCATGATGTTGGGACCGCGCAGGCGCGCCTCCAGCTTGCCGGCATTGGGCACGAGCTTCAGCTCGACGCCGCGATGGGGCACGCCGACAATGCCCGGCCGGTCCACCTCGCGCACCCCGATGAGCGCGCCGGGGGCGGTCTCGGTGGCGCCGAGGGAGGTGGTCATGGTGATGGCATGGCCCACCGTGTCGATGGAGAGGTCGCGATAGGCGTCCCACACCGGCTTCGACAGCCCCGCCCCGGCATAGAACATAAGCTTGAGGCGGGAGAAGAAATGCAGCCTCAGCGCCTCGTCGGCCTGGAGGTAGGGCAGCAGGGCCTCGAACCCCTTCGGCACGTTGAAATAGATGGTGGGCGCAATCTCCCGCAGATTGCGCACCGTCGCCTCAATGCCGTTCGGCATGGGCTTGCCGGCGTCGATGTAGAGGGTGCCGCCATTATAGAGGGCGATGCCGAAATTGTGGTTGGAGCCGAAGGTGTGGGCCCAGGGCAGCCAGTCCACCAGCACCGGCGGCTCGTCCTTCAGGAAGGCCATGGCCTCCGCCAGCATGGCCTGGTTGGCGCAGATCATGCGGTGGGTGTTGGTGACCGCCTTGGGATAGCCCGTGGACCCGGAGGTGAGCAGGAACTTGGCGATGGAATCCGGCCCCACCTGGGTGCGCGCGGAGACCACCGCCGAGGAGATGGGGCGTTCCAGGAGGCTGCTGAAAGGGGTGGCGCCCAGTTCCTCCGCGCTGTCGTCGGAGACGACGATCTCGATGCCGCGCTCCTTCACCTTCCGCAGCGCGCGGGCATAGGCCCTGCCTTCCGCAGCGAAGACGAGGCGCGGGGTGAGCAGGTCGAGGGCATAGCTGAGCTTGCCCAGGTCCTGCGACACCAGCGAATAGGCCGTGGACATGGGGCAGGTGGGCACGCCCACCGCCATGCCGGCGAGGGAGACGAGCGCGTGGTCGATGCCGTTGCCGGAGAGGATGAGCACCGGCTCGTCCTCGGACAGGTCGCGGGCAAGCAGTGCCGCACCGATATGCAGGATCTGCTCGAAGGCGGCGCCGTAGGTCAGCTCGCGCCAGCCGCCGCCGGCCCGGCGCTCGGCGAGGAACACCCGCTCTGGCGTCACCTTGGCCCAATGCTCCAGCCGGTCCACCAGCGAGGCGGCGTAATGGGGCAGAGGCTTGGCCGAGCGGACCACGATGACCCCGTCCGGCCGCGTCTCCACCACAGGGTCGAGCTTGCCGAACAGGCGCAAGGGTGCGCTCGGCGGAATCATGGCGTGCATCATTCCCTCCCGCAGGCTGTCGTCGCCCCATGGCGCGACGCCTCGTCGTTTCCTCGGCCCCGCCTGTTCTCCGGCGCGGGCCATCCTGCCGGTTGATCCGGCGTGATGCTTGGACCGTCCGGATCAGTCCGGGCGGGTCACCTTGGCGGCGCGCTTCTCGAGGAAGGCGCGCACGCGGGTCTTGGCCTCACGATCGCCCTGGGCGACGGCGGAAATGAGGGATTCCATCAGATAGCCCACGCGCGGATCGCTGTCGGCGATGCGTGGCAGGGCCTGGATGACGGCGAAATTGGTGAGCGGGGCGTTGCCGCAGATGCGCCGGGCGAGGTCGAGCGCGTGGTCGAAACCCTCGCCCTCGCCCACCAGATATTGCGAAAAACCGAGGCCGACGCCCTCCGCCGCCGAATAGGAGCGGCCGGTCAGCATCATGTCCGCCATGCGCGCGACGCCGATGAGCTTGGGCAGCCGCACCGATCCACCGCCGCCCACGAAGATGCCGCGCTGCCCCTCGGGCAGGGCATAGAAGGCGGACGGCTCGGCGACGCGGATGTGGGCGGCGCAGGCGAGTTCCAGCCCCCCGCCGATGACCGCGCCCTTGAGCACCGCCACCACCGGCACGCGGCCGAACTCGATCTTCTCGAAGCAGCGGTGCCAGGCGCGGGAGTGGAACACACCGTCGGTCACGTCGCGCTCGGAGATTTCCGAAAGATCGAGCCCGGCGGAGAAATTGGGGCCGATGCCGTGGATCACCACCGCCCGCACATCGTCCGGAATGGACGAGAAGCATTCATCCAGCGCCTCGATGGTGGAATCATTGATGGCATTGCGCTTGGCCTGCCGATCGAGACCCACGATGAGAATATCGCCGTCCCGCGTCACCACGAGGGGGCCACCCGCATGGCGGTGCTGCGCCCCGTTGAACGCGCTCGCTGCCGGCGCCGGTGCCGCCTCGGCCATGGGTTTCCTCCTCCCGCGTTTCCATATTTGTTATTCTCTATAACATTTTTTGGAAGTCAACCGCTCCGTGGTGGCGGACCCGCTTTTTCGGCCCCATGGGCATGCAGGCAGGCACGAGTGGCGCGCGCCCGCCGCCGACGGCCAAAGGCGGGCGCGGCCTCTGCTCGGAAAGCCTGAAGGTCTGCGCCGCCGGTGGCTCTGTCCTGACCGGTTGTTGCGAACGAGCAAGTCCCCAGCACGCGATCACGATCGTCGACGACCGACCTCGCCATCACCGGCTTCGAAACCGCCGAGATCGACGCGTTGCTGGGCGACCTTGGCGCTCCGGAGCAGGAGTCCGAGGACGCCCTGCCTGAGCCGGTGCCGCCCGTGGTCGCTCCGGGCGACCTTTGGATACTCGGCAAGCACCGCCTGATCTGCGCCGACGCGCGCGACCCCGCTGCCCTCGCCCGGTTATGGACGGGCAGAAGGCCCGCATGGTGTTCGTGGCTCAGGTCCGTGTCCACACGACCGCCGAGCCTTAAGGGGCTCGATTTCGCCGGTCTGAGCGGACACCCTCCCCGCTCAGGCTTCGCCCGGTCCCGCAAAGAAGCTCGACCGCTCACTCCCACGCCGCGCGGCAAGGCCGGGAGAGGCGCTCACCGCCATGGACAGCTCGCGCGCCGCGTCCATCAGCAGCGTCCCCAGCTCCAGCATGCGCGCCTCGGTGAGGCGCACATTGGGGCCTGCGATCACTACCGTTCCCGTCACTTCGCCGGTGGCGATACTGCGCACGGGGGCGGCACAGGCATTCATCCACGGCGTATAGGTCTGCACGGTCACGGCGAAGCCGCGCTTGCGGGCGACGCGCAGATATTTCAGCAGCGCGGTCCGGGTCTCCGGCGCCCGCGGGCCGAAGTCGCGACGCGCCCCATAGCCCTGCGTCTCCACCAGAGTGATCGCCTCCTCCTCCGGCAGGCACGACAGCCAGGCGTGGCCCGAGGCCGAGCAGGACAGGCGGCCCACCTGCCCCATGTCCGGGTCATAGCGCAGCCCGAAGGGCGAGCCCTGGGATTTCGCCACCCAGATCAACTCGCGGCCGTCGATCATGGCGAGGCGCACCAGCTCCCCGGACTCGTGAGCGAGGCGGTCGAGAATGGGCTGGGCGAAGTCGGTGATGCCGCTGGCGGCGAGGAAGGTGAAGGCCAGCGAGGTCAGCTTGGCCGTGAGCAGATAGGCGCCGAGCTGACGCTCCTGGCGCACGTATCCATGCTCCACGAGGCTGTTGAGGATGCGGTGGGTGGCGCTGCGCGGAATATGGAGATGGTCGGCCACCTCGTAGAGCGGCAGGCCGTGGGCATGGACCGCCAGCAGCTCCAGCACCGCAAGGGTGCGCTCCAGAAGGCCGCTCGGGCCGGCCTCGGCCTCGCTCTCGACTGGGCTTTGCGGGCGTTTCTTGTCCATGGCTTCGTCACGCTGTCCATTCCGCGCGGTGACCTGCCGGCCGCCTTTGGTGGGATCCGCACCCACGTCAGAGGGCAGCGACGTCTTGGCAGAAGGGGCCATTGCACCGGGCATTGCTGCCTCCACTGATAGGTCTGGCGCCGATCGACTGCAACCGGCGCCCTTGCCCCTTCCGCGCGCGGCGGCCGGGCACCGGCAGACGGCATAGCCTTTCACAGGAGCGGCGCCGCGGTCAACAAAACTGGAATCCAGTTCCAAAATTAAAATTGGAATCCGATTCCAGTCGTGCTACCCAATGAGCCGTCCAGTGACGGGCTCCTTGGCGAGCCGGCGGACCATCACCAAAAATCCGCAAAGCGGACATTCCGGGAAAACCGCCTCCAGGGAGGACAGGATGGGCGACGAAACGAGTCCGCGCTCCGGCGCATTCGCCATCAATCGACGTAACCTGCTGCTCGGCGCGACCGCCGGCGCCGTCGCCATGCCGTGGGTCGGCCGCGCCCACGCAGCCGAACCGATCCGCATCGGCATGCTCTACGGCAAGACCGGCCCCATCGTCGGCCAGTCCGAGCATCTCGCCCAGGGCAGCTTCCTTGCGCTGGAGCAGCGCGGTGGCACCCTGCTCGGGCGGCCGACGGAGATTGTCTGGCTCGATGAACCCAATCCGCAGGGCGCCCAGCAGAATGCCGAGCGCCTGGTCGGCGAGCACAAGGTGGCGGGCCTTGTCGGCGGGGCGCTCTCGTCCCACGCCTTCGCCATCTCGGCGGTGGCCAAGAAGGCAAAAGTGCCCTTCATCGCCACCAATGCCGCGGCCGATGCCCTGACCGGCGCGTCCTGCAACCGCTACACCTTCCGCACCCAGGCCCCGGTGGAGGTGCAGGCACGGGTGCTGGCCCCCCAGGCTGCCGCCATCGGCAAGAAATGGTACCTGCTGACGGCCGCCTATGCCTTCGGCCAGGACATCAAGCGCTTCTTCGGCCAGTACGCCAAGGAGATCGGCGGCACCATCGTGGGTGCCGATGACGTGCCCGTGGGCACGCAGGACTTCTCCTCCTTCATCCTGAAGATTCGCGCCGCCAAGCCCGACGTCATCATCGGCGGCATCGCCGGCAGCGACCTCATGGGCTTCCTGAAGCAATGGAGCGAACTGGGCATGCGCGGTCGCATCCCGTTCGCGGAAATTGCGGTGGGCAACACCGACCTGTGGGGCGTGGGACCCGAGGCCGCCGATGGCCTCTACACCAGCACCTGGTACTATAAGAACCCCGCCAATCCGCCAGATGAACAGGCCATGACGGCCGCATACGAGAAGAAATACAATCGCCCTCCAGCCGACAAGGCCTGGATGGGATGGTTCGGCATGAACATCCTTCTCGATTCCATCGAGGCCGCGGGCTCCACGGACCCGACTGCGGTCGTCAATGCCCTCGAGCGCTGGCAGACCCGGCGCGGCGGGACCCGCGAGATCTCCTTCCGGCCCTTCGACCACCAGTTGACGAGCACCGTGGTCGTGCTCGGCGTGAAGCCCAAGATTACCGACAAGTGGGACTTCTTCGACGTCAAGGCGGAGGTGCCGAAGACCGAGGCCGAGGCGGACGCCCTCTACGGCCCCGAGACCGCCTCGGCCTGCAAGATGGACAGCATCTGAGCATCCGCTGCTTCGCGGCGCGCGACGTCCTGGACGCGCAGTCCTGGACGCGGCCCCACACGGGACCGCGACCGGTCGCGCGCGGCTGCCCCCACGAGGACATGGTAATGCTCGACATGATCTTATCGCAGGCCGTAAATGGCCTGGTACTGGGATTTCTCTACGTTCTGATTGCTGTCGGCCTGTCGATTATCTTCGGCATGCTGGGCATCGTTAACTTTGCGCACGGCGCCTTCTTCGCCATCGGCGCCTATCTTGCCCTGGTGCTGACGCAACAGTTCGGATGGGGCGCGGCGCTCTTGGCGCCTCTGCTCACCGGCCTCATCGGCATGGTCGTGGAGATGGTTCTGATCCGGCGGCTCTATGACAAGGAGCCCCTCATCAGCCTGATCCTCACCTTTGCGCTGGCCCTGCTGGTGGAGGCGGTGCTGCGGCTCGTCTTCGGTGGCGCACCCCAGCCCTTCAGCCCGCCGAAGCCGCTGGCCGGCTTCGTGGAATGGGGCGCGATCCTGATCACCACCTACCGCGTGGCGGTTTTGTGCGTGACCATCGCGGCGCTGGTCGCCTTCTGGGCGTTCCTTGCCTACACGCCCTTCGGCCGCATCATCCGGGCCGGCTCGCGCGATCCCGAGATGGTGGGCCTGCTCGGCATAAACCTGCCCATCGTGCTTTCGGGCGTGTTCGGCATCGGCTGCCTGCTCGCCGGCCTCGCCGGCATGCTGGCCGGCCCGCTTTGGACCGTGAGCCCCGCCATCGGCGCGGCGGCGATCATGCCGGCCTTCGTCATCGTCACCATCGGCGGCCTGGGATCCTACCGCGGCGCCATCGTCGCCGGCCTCATGGTGGGCCTCGTCACCGCCCTGACAGTTCAATTCTATCCCGATTGGTCCGGCGTCGCGATGTACGTGCTCATGGCCGTCGTCCTCATCGCGCGCCCCCGCGGCCTCTTCGGCGAGAAGTGGGAGCGCTTCGAATGACCCTCCGCGCCGTACTCCTCCATCCCGTCCTGTGGACCGCCGTGGTGCTGGGCGCGCTCAGCGCGCTGTGGCTCGCCCTCGGCGCCCCGATCCAGCTCGTCACCCAGATCGCCATCTACGCGCTCTACGGCGCCGGGGTGAACCTGCTGATCGGCTATACTGGCCTTGTGCCCTTCGGCGCATCGGTCTTCTTCGGCTGCACCAGTTATGCGGCGGCTTACTTTATCCTCGGGCTCGGCGGCAACGAGATCGGCGCGCTGGGCCTTTCGGTGGTGTTCGCCGCCCTGCTGGGCCTTGGCATCGGCGCCGTCATCCTGAGGCGCAAGGGGCTCTATTTTTCCCTGTTGACGCTCGCCTGCTCGCAGATCGCGTTCGAAGTCGCCTTCAAATGGACCTCCGTCACCGGCGGCGAGAACG
The DNA here is from genome assembly GCF_029991245.1 of Xanthobacter autotrophicus. Taxonomy (GTDB): domain Bacteria; phylum Pseudomonadota; class Alphaproteobacteria; order Rhizobiales; family Xanthobacteraceae; genus Xanthobacter; species Xanthobacter autotrophicus_C. The sequence continues at coordinate 2,562 of NZ_JAIVFO010000092.1, read as the reverse complement.
GCATTCAGGGCGTCCCGCGACCACTCATGGAGAGCCCGCTGACCTTCCATATCTTCGTGGTGGCGACCGTGGTCGGGGTGATGTGGCTGCTGTGGCGCCTCGCCCACGCACCGTTCGGGCGCGTGCTCCAGGCGGTGCGCGACAACGACGTGCGGGCGGCGAGCCTTGGCTATGACGTCTACCGGGTGCGGCTCGTGGGCTTCATCCTGTGCGCGGTCGTGGTCGGCTATGCCGGCGCGCTGCTGACCTTCCTGCTGCAGGGGGTCTATGCCAACAATCTCGGCTGGCAGCATGCCGGCGACAGCCTGCTGATGACGGTGCTTGGCGGCGTGCACCACTTCCTCGGCCCGCTGTGGGGCGCCATCACCTTCATCGTGCTTGAAAACCGCCTCTCCGCCATCACCGAGAACTGGTGGCTGATCTTTGCCCCGCTGCTCATTGCCTTCGCGCTGTTCTCCCCCGAAGGGATCCAGGGCCTCGTCCAGCGGCTGTTCCGCTGCGAGCGCTGGACGCTGACCCGCAACACCATCCCACAGCGCCCGGGGCTGATCGTGCCGTATTCCAGCGCGTTGCAGGCGCTCGATCCGCGCAAGCCGATCCTCGAGACGCGGGGGCTCAACAAGAGCTTCGGCAGCCTCGTCACGGCCAGGAGTATCGACTTCACCGTCTATCCCAACACGCTGCACACCATCATCGGGCCGAACGGCGCCGGCAAGACCACCTTCTTCAACATGCTCACGGGCGTGCTGCCGCCGTCGGCCGGACAGGTCCTGTTCGAGGGAGCCGACGTCACTCGCCTGCCGCTTCATGCCCGGGCGAGACTCGGCATGGGGCGCTCGTTCCAGATCCTGTCCATCTTCCCGCACCTGACCGTGTTCGAGAACGTGCGCGTCGCGGTGCAGGCGCAGCGGCGCGGGGCGCGGGGCCTGTTCGTGGACGCTCATCGGCTCGATGCGATCAACGCCCGGGCCTGGTCGCTGCTCGACGCCGTGGGCCTCGCCGACAAGGCGGCCGCGCGCAGCGCCGATCTGCCCCACGGCGCCAAGCGCCTGCTGGAGATCGCCGTGACGCTCTCCATAGACTCCAAGCTGCTGCTCCTGGACGAGCCGCTGGCCGGTCTCGCCGAGGCGGACCGGGTGGTGGTGGCCGATCTCATCAAGCGATTGTCGCGCAGCCATGCGGTGCTGCTCATCGAGCACGACATCGACCGCGTCCTTGCCATCTCCGATCGCATCTCGGTGCTGCACCAGGGCCGCATCGTCGCCGACGGGCCGCCGCTGGAGGTGGCCGCCCATCCGGAGGTGATCGCCGCCTATCTCGGCGCAGCCAAGGACGGCGAGCGCGCCGCCCCTCCGGCGGTGGAGCGCCAAGCCCATGCCGCCGCGCCGATCCTCCTCGAGGCCAGGGGCATGGTCGCCGGCTACAACGGCTCCAGCGTCCTCACCGGCATCGATCTCGTGGTGCATGAGGGCGAGGCGGTGGCGCTGCTCGGCCGCAACGGCGTGGGCAAGACCACGACCCTGCGTGCCCTCACCGGCAGCCTGCCCCTCGCCGCCGGCGAGCTGAAGCTGAAGGGCGAGACGCTGACCGGCCTGCGCCCCTACGAGATCAACCGCCGCGGCATCTCCCTGGTGCCGGAAGGCCGCCGCCTGTTCCCCAACCTGACGGTGGTTGAGAACCTGCAACTGGCGGCCCGGCCCGGCGGCATCAGCCTGGACGAGGTGTTCGAGCTGTTCCCCCGGCTCAAGACCCGCCAGGCGGCGCGGGCGGAGAATCTCTCCGGCGGCGAGCGCCAGATGGTGGCCATCGCCCGTGCCCTGGTGATGCCGTCCAGGCTCATCCTGCTGGACGAGCCGTTCGAGGGCCTCGCGCCCGCCGTGGTCAACGAGGTCATGGAAGCCCTCGTGAAGCTGCGCGGCAAGGTGGCCATGGTGATCGTCGAGCACCACACCGAAACCGTCCTGCCCATCGTCGACCGCGCCTATGTCCTGGTGAACGGACAGGTGGCCTTCGCCGGCGACGCCGTGCGGCTGGAAGCCGATCACGCCTTGCAGGCCCGCCTCCTCGGCGTGGTGCAGGGCGAAGACCTCATCGCCGCGGCCAGCTGACGCGCGCCATCTCCACGGAGCCCCCCCATGAACATCGACCTGTCCGGCGCAACCCGCCTCTATATCATCGTCGGCGATCCGATCGCCCAGGTGAAATCCCCCGCCGGCATGACGGCCGCCTTTCTCTCCCGCAATCATGACGGCATCCTTGTGCCGGTGCAGGTGGGAACCGGGGATCTCGGCGACCTGCTCGCGGTCTCGGGCAAGCTGAAAAATCTCGGCGGCGTCGTCGTCACCGTGCCCCACAAGTTCGGCTGCTTCTCCCACTGCGCCGAAGCCTCCGACCGCGCCGCCTTCATCGGCTCGGTGAACATCATGCGCCAGCGGCCGGAGGGCGGCTGGTACGGCGACATCGTGGACGGCCTCGGCTTCGTCGGCGCCGCGGTCAATACGGGCTTCGATCCTGCCGGCAAGCGGGCGCTGCTGGTGCTGTCTCTTATGCACATCTCCGAGG
>NZ_JAIVFO010000091.1 GCF_029991245.1 Xanthobacter autotrophicus | reverse complement strand
CCCACCGCCAGCGCCCCGAGGGCGAGCGCGCCCACGGTGCCGACGCCGACCGCGCCCGCCCCCGCCGCTGCGGCAGGCGCCGCCCGGCTGCGGGCTGCCAGCCGCCTCGGACGGGTGTCCGTTTCCGCCGCCGTCGTGTCCTGCAGGGGTTGGTGCGTCATGACGCTGGCTCGTGTGTTGGCGATGGTTGAACGCGACCGCAATTATAGACTCGAACATCGGCCCGGATGCAGGTCCATGGAATGTCCGGCGGGATGTCCGGCGGCGCGGGTTCCCCAGGAGGCGAGCGCATGATGGCATGGATGGGCACGGCGGCCGCCCCGACGCGCCTCCCCGCGCAGCCGATCACCGATGTCCGCCCCAAGGTGGAGCGGCCGCGGCTCTACAAGGTGATCCTGCTCAACGACGATTTCACGCCGCGGGATTTCGTGGTGATGGTGCTCAAGGCGGAATTCCGCATGAGCGAGAGCCAGGCCCATCACGTGATGATCACGGCGCACCGGCGGGGGGTCTGCGTGGTGGCGGTGTTCGCCCGCGACATCGCGGAAACCAAGGCGGCCCGCGCCACCGATCTCGCCCGCGCCAAAGGGTATCCCCTGAGGTTCACCACCGAGCCGGAGGAGTGACGGGGGGCTCCCTCACGGCACCAGCGAGTGGGTCGACCACTCGTCGCGCGGCACGTCGCCGCCCAGGGTGTAGCTGAAGCTTTCCACGTCCATGCCGTCGGCGCTGGTGTGGCAGGTGTAGGAGAGGTGGTACCAGTGCCCATGGCTGCGGATGGCCGCGCCCGGCGCGGTGATGGAGGCTTCGCCCAGCTGGGGATCGGCGAAGGCATAGGCCACCGTTTCCTCGGGCTGCATGTCGCTGTGCTCACGCCCCACCATGCCCATGGCGCGGGCGTTGCAGCGCTGCTCGATGCGGGTGGGAAGGTCCACGTGCAGCATGGCCGCGTCCCGCTTCGGCTGGCCGGTGTCGGGCTGGGCGGTCTCGGAATGGCTCTTTTTGGTATGGGTGCGCTTGTGCGCCGTGTCTGCCGCCGCCGGCGCGGCGACAAGGGACAGGGCAACGAGGGCTGGCAAGAGGGCGGCTGGAAAAGGAAGGCGCTTCACGAGGGTTCACATCCACGGCTGACAGTCTCGAAGCCGTGCGCATAATAGAAGGGCGTGGCCGCGGTGGGACGCACCGCGCGAAGATGTGACCCGTTTCCCACGCTGCAGCCTGTGTTATGCTGGCTGTGATATAGCTTTGGCGGTGTCGCCGGGTGGCGCCCCTGATGCTATAGGGTCCCGCGAGAGTGAACCGCAGGAATGGATCTGGGGATGGCGGCTGAGCGGGCGATGATCCTCGCCTTGCAGGGGGCGGACCGGGAGAAGATCCAGTCGCTCCTGGTCGAGGCGGCCGACGGGCTGCGGGCGTCCGGCGTGCGCGTCCTCGGCGTGGTGGAGCATCTGCCGCCCGGCTGCGACCACGAGGACGTGCTGCTGCTCGACCTCGTCTCCGGCGAGGCCAATCGCCTGCACCAGAATCTCGGCCCCGGCGCGTCCGGATGCAGCCTTGATCCCGCCGGGCTGGCGGCCGCCTCCGCCGGCGTGGAACGGGCCATCGCCGCGCGCCTCGATGAGGGCGGGGATCTCTCCGACACGGTGGTCATCCTCTCCAAGTTCGGCCGGCAGGAGGCGGAGGGGCGCGGCCTCACCAGCGCCTTCCACGCGGCGGTGGCGGCGGAAATGTCCGTGCTCACCTCGGTTTCCCCCACCGTGCGCGCCCAGTGGGACGGCTTCGCCGGGGACCTCGCGCAGATCGCCCCGGCCAGCCTGCGCGAGGTGGAGGCGTGGTGGGGCTGCCTGGCGGGCGAGATGGCGGAGTGAGTTGGGGGGCATAGCGCCGGTGCGGCACAGGGGTGTTCCGGGTTGAACATCTGCTGCCGCGACGGCGGTTCCCATGGAAGGTGAGCCGCGTGTTGACGCGTTTTCTTCATCCGAACCGGTATCCCCTTCGCTCGAAAACGCTTTAAGAAGGGCCTTTGGCACGGACGATCCATGGCGTTTGTCGCGGCAGCACCGCGGCAGGCCGGAGGACGGACCCGCCACCCCTCATCTTGCCGAGAAGGCAGCCATGGCCCCGCGTCCCTTCGCACGTCCTGCCGCGCCCGGCGCCATCCCCGTCGCGGCCCTGGCCCTGGCCGCAGCTTTTGCCCTCGCGGCCTGCCAGGGCAATCCGGACAGCTGGGGCACCGGGGTGGTGAAGCAGTCCGACGCGTTCGGCGACTATTCGGAGACCGTGGTCGCCATCCCGCGGCCCACCGCCGGCCCGCGCCAGTTCCAGTGCGCCGGCCCGTTCGCGCCCAACACAACCGCCGTCAACATCGCCGCCGATTTCGGCCAGGCCAATGTGGTGACCGGCAACGTCATCTCCCCCGACGGCAGCACCTCGCCCGGTCTCGTCGTCCTGCCCAACGATCCGGCGCTGAGCCTTGAGATCGCGTGGAAAGACGCCATCGACATGGTCAACCCGCGCCGGGTGGCCTTCACCGAATCGACGGCGTGGAGCGTGAACGGCATTGCCATCGGCTCCTCCCTCGCCGATCTGGAGAAGGCCAACGGCAAGCCGTTCCGGGTCCAGGGCTTCGGCGGCAATGGCGGTGGCGTGGTGGCGGACTGGCGCGGCGGGCGGCTCGGCAATCTGGGCGGCGGCTGCACGCTTGGCGTCCAGCTGGCGCTTTCGGCCACCGCATCGGACCAGGCCCAGGCGCGGCTTTCGGGGCAGCGGGCCATCGCCTCCAGCGACCCGGCCCTGCGGGCGGCGGCCCCCTCCGTGGGCGTGTTCTGGGTCACCTACCGGTAGTCGATCCGCGCCGGTACTGGTAATAGAAGGCGTCGCTGTTCGATCCGACGCCTCGTGACGGAAGGACCCCTGCCATGGCTCACAAGACTTCTTCCCGGCGTATCGCGCTGCTCGCCTTTGCCGCCGGTGCCGGGGTGGCGCTCGCCTCTTCCGGCCTCATCCAGGGTGCGCTGGCCAACCAGCCCAACATGTGGCGGGCCATGGGCGCCCTTCAGAACGCCCGCGCCGCGCTGATGGAAGCCGAGCCCAACAAGGGCGGGCATCGGGAACGGGCCATCGAGCTGGTCGACCAGGCCATCGCCGAGACGCGGGCGGGCATCGAGTTCGCCCGCTGACCTGATCGCACAGGGCCGGTGGCCGCACCCCTGCGCCAGGCGCGGGTGGTCCGGCGGCTTCGCTCAGGCCTGCCGGGCGCCGGCGCGGTGGGCGAAGGCCCACAGGCGATAGCCGGAGAAGGTCCACAGCATGATGATGCCCGTGGTGATGGCCTGGGCGAGCAGGTAATAGAGCCCCAACTGGTGCACCAGCAGGCCCATGATGAGGCCGTTCAGCACGAACGCCACCCCGGCCACCACCATGAATCGCGGCACCGCCCCGGCGTGGGAGCGGGTGGATTCGAAGGTGAAGCGGCGGTTGAGGCTGTAGGAGACGATCCCGCCCACCACGAACCCGACGGCCGACCCCGCCACCGGGCCGGTGAGGCCGTTTTCCACCATCAGCGTCAGCGCGGCGAAATGCGCGGCGGTGGCGGCAAGGCCCACGCCCACGAAGCTGGCCAGCTGCCGGATGAGGCCACGGTATTTCAGGACCAGTTCGGCAAGGGAGGATGGCACCGCGTGTGTCTCCGGCGGAAGTGAGCCGTGAAGGTCGGCGTCATGGCTTCCGTCGCCGCAAATTATGGTCTAAGGAAGCCCATCAGCGCGCAGGGTAAAAGAGAATTCCCGAGGTGTGATCTCCTCGCACGTCCTCCGCCCCCATGCGCGCACGCTTCCGGGACTGTCCGGGGCGGTGCTCGATCCTTTCGGGGGGCGCGTGACCCGCGGCCCCTTTTTTGCGCCCGGAGCGCGATAGAAAGGGCGCGAGTGCCCTCACGGCAGCCTTGCCCGGAAGCATCGACGAAACGGATCCCGCGGTCCGCCCCCGTGTCTACCCGGGAGCGGGCGGCGACGGTGGAGAGCGCCAGACAGAAATGCCGAAACGCACCGATATCGAAACCATCCTCATCATCGGCGCCGGTCCCATCGTGATCGGGCAGGCCTGCGAGTTCGATTATTCCGGCACGCAGGCGGTGAAGGCGCTCAAGGAGGAGGGATACCGGGTCGTCCTCGTCAACTCGAACCCCGCGACCATCATGACCGACCCGGACATGGCGGACGCGACCTATATCGAGCCCATCACCGCCGAGATCGTCACCAAGATCATCGAGAAGGAGCGCGGCGACCGCTCCAAGGGCTTTGCGCTGTTGCCCACCATGGGCGGCCAGACGGCGCTCAACTGCGCCCTGTCGCTGAAAAAGATGGGCACGCTCGACACGTTCGACGTGGAGATGATCGGCGCCACCGCCGAGGCCATCGACAAGGCCGAGGACCGCGAGCTGTTCCGCGAGGCCATGACCAAGATCGGCCTCTCCACGCCCACCTCGCGCCAGATCAAGACCCTGTCCCAGGCCCTGGATGCGCTGGAGGTGGTGGGCCTGCCCGCCATCATCCGCCCGTCCTTCACCATGGGCGGCACCGGCGGAGGCATCGCCTACAACAAGGCGGAGTTCATCGAGATCGTGGAGCGAGGCATCGATGCCTCGCCCACCAACGAGGTGCTCATCGAGGAAAGCGTGCTCGGCTGGAAGGAGTATGAGATGGAGGTTGTCCGCGACAAGGCGGACAATTGCATCATCATCTGCTCCATCGAGAACATCGACCCCATGGGGGTGCACACCGGTGATTCCATCACGGTGGCGCCGGCGCTGACGCTGACCGACAAGGAATACCAGATCATGCGCGACGCATCCCTTGCGGTGCTGCGCGAGATCGGGGTGGAGACCGGCGGCTCCAACGTGCAGTTCGCGGTGAACCCGGTGGATGGCCGGCTCATCGTCATCGAGATGAACCCGCGGGTGTCGCGCTCCTCCGCGCTGGCCTCCAAGGCCACGGGCTTTCCCATCGCCAAGGTCGCGGCGCGCCTCGCGGTGGGCTACACGCTGGACGAGATCGAGAACGACATCACCGGCGGCGCGACCCCGGCCTCCTTCGAGCCCACCATCGACTATGTGGTGACGAAGGTGCCGCGCTTCGCCTTCGAGAAATTCCCCGGCGCCGATCCGGTGCTCACCACCGCCATGAAATCGGTGGGCGAGGCCATGGCCATCGGCCGCACCTTCCAGGAATCGCTCCAGAAGGCCCTGCGCTCGCTGGAAACCGGCCTCACCGGCCTCGACGAGATCGAGATCGAGGGGCTGGGGCAGGGCGACGACAAGAACGCCATCCGCGCCGCGCTGGGCACCCCCACGCCGGACCGCCTGCTCTATGTGGCGCAGGCCATGCGCTTCGGCCTCACCGACGAGCAGATCCATTCCGCCTGCAGGATCGACCCCTGGTTCCTCGCCGAGATCCGCGGCATCGTGGAGATGGAGGCGAAGGTCCGCCGCTTCGGCCTGCCGGTCACGGCCGGCGCCTTCCGCCGGCTGAAGGCCATGGGCTTTGCCGACGCCCGCCTCGCGACGCTCGCCGGCCTCTCGGAGGCCGAGGTGCGGGTGCGGCGCCAGGGCCTCGACGTGCGCCCCGCCTACAAGCGCATCGACACCTGCGCGGCCGAGTTCGCCTCGCCCACTGCCTACATGTATTCCACCTATGAGACGCCCTTCGCCGGCGTCCTTGCCGACGAGGCGCGGCCCTCCAACCGGCAGAAGGTGATCATCCTCGGCGGCGGCCCGAACCGGATCGGGCAGGGCATCGAGTTCGACTATTGCTGCTGCCATGCGGCCTTCGCTTTGAAGGACGCGGGCTATGAAGCCATCATGGTCAACTGCAACCCGGAAACCGTCTCCACCGACTACGACACCTCGGACCGGCTCTATTTCGAGCCGCTCACCGCCGAGGACGTGCTGGAGCTGATCGCCCGCGAGAGGACCAACGGCACGCTGAAGGGCGTCATCGTGCAGTTCGGCGGCCAGACCCCGCTGAAGCTCGCCAAGGCGCTGGAAGATGCCGAAGTGCCGATCCTGGGCACCTCGCCGGACGCCATCGACCTTGCCGAGGACCGCGACCGCTTCAAGACCCTGCTCGACCGCCTCAAGATCCGCCAGCCGGCCAACGGCATCGCCTACAGCGTGGAGCAGGCGCGGCTGGTGGCGGCGGAGCTGGGCTATCCCATGGTGGTGCGCCCCTCCTACGTGCTGGGCGGCCGGGCCATGCAGATCATCCGCGAGGAGAGCCAGCTCGGCGACTACCTGCTGGAGACCCTGCCCGGCCTCGTGCCGCAGGAGGTCAAGGCCCGCTACCCCAACGACAAGACCGGCCAGATCAACACGGTGCTGGGCAAGAACCCGCTGCTGTTCGACCGCTACCTGTCCGACGCCATCGAGGTGGACGTGGACGCCCTGTGCGACGGCACCGACGTGTTCGTCGCCGGCATCATGGAGCACATCGAGGAGGCCGGCATCCATTCGGGCGACAGCGCCTGCTCGCTGCCGTCCTATTCGCTCTCGCCGCAGACCCTTGCGGCGCTGGAGAAGCAGACCGCCGCCATGGCGCTGGCGCTCGGCGTGGTCGGGCTGATGAACGTGCAGTACGCCATCAAGGGCGACGTCATCTATGTGCTGGAGGTCAATCCGCGCGCCTCGCGCACGGTGCCTTTCGTGGCCAAGGTCATCGGCCTGCCCATTGCCAAGATCGCGGCGCGGGTGATGGCCGGGGAGAAGCTTGCCGCCTTCAACCTGGAGCGGCCGCAGGTGGGGCACATCGCCATCAAGGAGGCGGTGTTCCCCTTCGCCCGCTTCCCCGGCGTCGATACGGTGCTGGGGCCGGAGATGCGCTCCACCGGCGAGGTGATGGGCCTCGACACCGATTTCGGCGTCGCCTTCGCCAAGAGCCAGCTGGGTGGCGGCACCAAGGTGCCCAAGTCCGGCACGGTCTTCGTCTCCCTCAAGGAGGGCGACAAGGAGCGCATCCTGCCCAGCATGAAGATGCTGGTGGGTCTGGGCTTCAAGGTCATCGCCACCTCGGGCACCCAGCGCTTCCTGGAGGAGCATGGCGTGCCGGCAACCAAGATCAACAAGGTGCTCGAAGGCCGTCCCCATATCGTGGACGCCATCAAGAACGGCGGGGTCCAGCTGGTCTTCAACACCACCGAGGGCGCGCAGGCCCTCGCCGACAGCCGCTCGCTGAGGCGGGCGGCCCTCTTGCAGAAAGTGCCGTATTACACCACGCTGTCCGGGTCCATTGCGGCGGCGCAGGGGATCGAGGCCTATGTGGGCGGAGATCTCAAGGTGAGGCCGCTGCAGGACTATTTCGCCGCCGGCGGGCATGAGGCGCGGGGCAAGGCTTCCGTCGCCTGATTCTGTGGCCGCTGGTTGCGGCGCGCGTGGGCCCGGGTTTTTCCCTGGGCATGGTTTGTCCCAGGGCGTGATTTGTCACTGGGCGCCTTGCCTCCGCGGGCGTTTTCGTCGTGCCTGCCCTGCGCTTCCGCGCCGGGGAGGCGGAGCCTTCGCCGCCGTGCGGCTTCCGTCGGGCGTTTGCCGCCGGGAGTTCGCCGCCGGGCGAGGGCAGCCGCCGCATCCGTGGGCCAACGCCCGCGGTGCGGCTTTCTTTTCTTGCGCCGGGCGCGCCCCCTCCAGGGGTGTCCGGCGCAGTGACCTGTTTCAGGAGGTCTGAAGAAGGACCCATGGAGAAGATTCCCATGACGGCGGCGGGTTACGCCGCCCTCGCGCAAGAGTTGAAGCAGCGCCAGCAGGTTGAGCGCCCGCGCATCATCGCCGCCATTTCCGAGGCCCGCGCCCATGGCGACCTCTCGGAAAATGCGGAATATCACGCTGCCAAGGAGCAGCAGTCGCTGAACGAGGGGCGCGTCGCGGATCTTGAGGACAAGCTGTCCCGGGCCGAGGTGATCGACGTTTCCAAATTGTCCGGAGACATCGTGATGTTCGGTGCCACCGTGACCTTGGTGGACGAGGACACGGAGGACGAGAAGGTGTGGCAGATCGTCGGCGACAGCGAAGCCGACGCCAAGGCGGGCCGCATCTCCATCTCCTCGCCGGTGGCCCGCGCGCTCATCGGCAAGAAGAAGGGCGCCTCGGTGGAGGTGGTCACGCCCAAGGGCGCGCGCTCGTTCGAGATCGTGGCGGTGCGCTGGGCCTGAGCCGCATCGCCTTTTGCACCCTCTCCCGCACGCGGGGGAGGGAGCGCCCGGCCTTCACGCCCGCGTGACACGCCCCGTCTCACGCTCAGGTCCTGCGCGCCGGCGTCACGCCCCTTTGGGCAATCCGGCTTCCAGCGGCACCACCGGGGCGTTCTTGGACTGCTTCAGGGTGAGGGCGGTCTTCACGTTGCGCACGTTGGGCGCGGCGGTGATGTCCAGCACCAGGTTCTGGAAGCTGCGCAGGTCCGGGGTCACGCACAGCATCAGGAAATCCACGTCGCCGGAGAGCATCCAGGCGCTGCGCACCTGCGGCCAATGGGCGATCATCTCCTGGAAGGCGTCCAGGTCCACCTCGGCCTGGCTGATGAGATGCACCATGGCGAAGGCCATGAGGTCATAGCCCAGGCTCTTCTCGTCGAGCAGCGCGCGATAGCCCTCGATGATGCCGGCTTCCTCCAGCGCCCGCACGCGGCGTAGGCAGGGCGGGGCGGAAATGCCGACGCGGCGGGACAGCTCCACATTGGTCATGCGCCCATCCCGCTGCAGTTCGTCGAGAATCTTCCAGTCGACTGCATCAAGGCGAACGGTCAAGGCACAACTCCCCGCGGGTAAAGTCACGGCACCTTAGTGCGCGCTTATGGCAACGCAACGAAATAATCTTGCGCCGCTGTCGCGGTGCAAAGCGTCGCAGAGCGCGTCACCCGGGCGGCGGCGAATGCTTTGTTCGCGCCCCTTCCGGCTCGCTGCGCGGCGCGCGGACGCCGTGCCGGGGGGCCTTGGGCCGGGTCCGCCCCGCCTTGTGAGCCTCGGGGGGAGCCCCTACATTCGAGCATAGCTCACGCTGCGGCCGGGAGCGCCGGCCGTTTCGGCCGTCGACGCCCCACACGCTGCCGCGGCACCGCACGGAATTTCGGGGACACTCATGACTGCCCACACCGTCAAGGTCGTCATCATCGGCTCGGGGCCGGCCGGCTACACGGCTGCCATCTATGCAGCGCGCGCAATGCTGGAGCCCGTGCTGTTCGAGGGCATCCAGCCCGGCGGCCAGCTCACCATCACCACCGACGTGGAGAATTATCCCGGCTTCGCCGATCCCATCCAGGGGCCGTGGCTGATGGAGCAGATGCGGGCCCAGGCGGCGCATGTGGGGACCACCATCGTCACCGACCACGTGGCGAGCCTCGACCTGTCGCACCGGCCGTTCCGCATGGTGACCGAATCGGGCGACACCTACGTGGCGGATGTGGTGATCCTGGCCACCGGTGCCCAGGCGCGCTGGCTGGGGCTCGAATCGGAGGCGGCCTATCGCGGCTCCGGCGTGTCCGCCTGCGCCACCTGCGACGGCTTCTTCTACCGCGGCAAGGACGTGGTGGTGGTGGGCGGCGGCAACACCGCGGTGGAAGAGGCGCTCTTCCTCACCAATTTCGCCTCCAAGGTCACCGTCGTGCATCGCCGCGACAGCTTCCGCTCCGAAAGGATCCTGCAGGAGCGGCTGTTCGCCAACCCCAAGGTCCAGGTGGTGTGGAACGCGGAACTGGCCGAGGTGGTGGGGGTGGACGATCCCTTCGCCAAGGTCACCGGCGCGCGCCTGAAGGATGTGCGCACCGGAGCCCTCACCGAGCTACCCGCTGACGGCATATTTATCGCTATCGGCCATGCGCCTGCCACAGAGCTGGTAAAAGACCAGCTGAAGCTCAAGGAGAGTGGCTATGTTTGGACAGCGCCCGATTCGACGGCAACGTCGGTGCCGGGCGTGTTCGCGGCCGGCGACGTGGCGGACGACGTCTATCGTCAGGCCGTCACTGCCGCGGGCCGGGGCTGCATGGCCGCTCTCGAAGCGGAGCGCTTCTTGGCCCACCAGGGTGTGGCGAAGGCGGCTGAATAATCCGTCCTCGCCCGCGCCGGCGTCTCGCGGCGGTTCCGTTTCGGCTTGGTGGAGGGATGGCGCGGGTGGGGGGCTACCCCGTGTCTCCGGATCGAACCGATTGAATACAGCGCCGCTTTCCGGCCCCGTTCGGGCCGGTGACGCGAGAGCCGGATGCCTGACGATGGCCGTGCGGGACCGTCGAACGGCTTTTTCCGTCTCTCTTCAAAGGGTGAGAGGGGCTCGGGCCTGATGGATTGGGACAAGCTTAAGGTCTTCCACGTCGCCGCCGAAGCCGGTTCGTTCACCCATGCGGGTGAGACGCTCGGCCTCTCCCAGTCGGCCGTGAGCCGGCAGGTCTCAGCCCTGGAAACGGAGCTGAAGGTCCCGCTGTTCCACCGCCACGCGCGGGGATTGATCCTCACCGAGCAGGGGGAATTGCTGTACCGCACCGCGCACGAGGTGTTCCTGAAGCTGGAATCGGCCCGGGCCCAGCTCACCGACAGCCGCGAGAAGCCCAACGGGGAATTGCGCGTCACCACCACGGTGGGGCTGGGCACCCACTGGCTGACGGCGCGGGTGGGCGAGTTCGTGGATCTGTTCCCGGATATCCGCATCCAGCTCATCCTCACCGACGAGGAGCTGGACCTGGCCATGCGCGAGGCGGACGTGGCCATCCGCATGCGCCAGCCGGTGCAGCCGGATCTGGTGCAGCGCAAGCTGTTCACGGTGCATTTCCACGCCTACGCCTCGGCCGACTATCTCAAGCGGCATGGGCATCCGCGGTCCATCGAAGAGCTGGACAAGCATCGCATCCTGCTGCTCGGCGGGCCGATCCCGCCCTATTTCCAGGGGCTGAACTGGCTTGAGCATGCCGGCCGCGACGGCTCCACGCCGCGGGTGCCGGCCTTCGAGGTGAACAGCGTGCTGGGCCTCAAGCGCGCGGTGGAACGCGGGGTGGGCATCGGCACGCTGCCCGACTATCTCTCGGATGACGCCTCGTCCCTGGTGCAGCTCTTCACCGACCGCGAAACGCCCAAACTTGAGGCATACTTCACCTATGCGCAGGAAATGCGCTCGGTGGCCCGCATTCAGGTGTTCCGAGACTTCCTGATCTCCAAGGCACAGCGGTGGAATTACTGATTTATGACGTTTGGCGGTAAAATAATAGCGATACCGTATACCAGCTAAGCGCTGGGCACATGCCTGATATGCGGTCAATCTCCGTTGCAAACTGCCTAAGGGGCGGGCATCTTGGTCCTGCGCTGATTGCACCTTGTGCGGTGCCTCAGCTGTTCCCCTCTGGAAGGTTCGCCGCTTTGCGGCGATACTTGCCGGGTCCCTCATCGGACCCGGCATTTTTCTTTTCGGGGCACCTTTTTGTGCCTGTGCCGTTGTCACGCTTGACGCCTATATTCAGGCTGTCGGCCTTCCTCCTTCTGACGACGGGAAACTCAAACATGGCACTTCTGAAGCGTGGGCTCTCCGGCGAGCCGGTGAAGATCCTTCAGGCCAAGCTCGGCGTCGCCGCCGACGGCAAGTTCGGCCCGGGAACGGAAGAGGCCCTCAAGGCCTACCAGACGAAGCACGGCCTTGCCGCCGATGGCATCGCGGGCCCGGACACCTTCGCCGCCCTCGGCCTGCCCGAACTCATCCTGCTCACCCAGGGCAGCAAGGGCGAGACGGTGAAGAAGCTCCAGACCGCGCTCGGCATCGCCGCAGACGGCGCATACGGCCCGGGCACAGCCAAGGCGGTGGAGGCGTTCCAGGCCAAGAACGGCCTGGAAGCGGACGGCTTGGCCGGCCCGGTGACCCTTGCCAAGATCGACGTCTTCGCCGGCATCTTCACGCCGGAAGCGGTGGCGAAATCGCAGGCCGGCACCGTCTCGGCCGACGCCAAGGCGGCGGAAGCCTCCGTGGCCGGGGCGCCGAAGAAGAGCATCTGGCAGTCCATCACCGAATTCTTCTCCTGAGCCCATAGGCAGGGCACGCTAGGACAGGGCACCCTAGGACAGGGCATTTGCGCGCCGGCCGGAACAGGCCGGCGCGACGCCGCGTTCCGGCTTGAGAGAGGAACGCTGCATGATGTTTGCCCGCGCCTGGCCGGCACTGGAGGCCGCGCTGCCGATCCGTCCGGTTCCCGACCCAGGCCGCCCGCCGGAGCCCCCGGTCCAGCCGCCCCGTCCGGTCGAGGATCCGCCCGCACCGCCGGCGCCCGGCCCCGACCTGCCGCCCCTGCCGGATGACGACCCGTCGCGGGAGCCGCGCCGCGAGCCGTTCCCTGAGCCCGTACCACTGGATGATCCGCCGCCCTTGCCGCAGGAGCCGGTGCGCTTGGCGCCGCCGCACTTGGCGCCGCCGCACGGGTGACGGAAGGGTGAGGCGGGTGGCCGCCGGGATCCCCGTGCTGCGACGCTTTGCCCGACGCCGGTTGGCTTCGCTCGGCCCGGTCTGACCCCGGCTCCCGATCGCACCGCGGCCAGAAGGGTGGGCCTGAACGCCGCAAATCCCGGACTGGCATCGGGTCCAGGGGCTCGGCCGCATCAGATAACGCGTTCTCACTGTTAGGGTGAGAGGCCGATCCCGTGATCCGAGAGACAATCCGCTCGGATCGCGCTCCAGGCCTGACAGAGGCCGGAGAAGTCTCTGGCACGCCCGGTGCTTGCTCCTCCCCAAAGGCCCGATCACGGCACGGAGCACCCGGTCCATGGCGAATTCCGAACATTTGGGCGAGCGCATCACGCCGCGCATGGCGCCGGCGAGGGCGCGTCCATGACCATAAAGGCCATCCTGATCGACATCGAGGGCGCCGCCGGTCCCCTGTCCTTCCTCAAGGAGACCTTGCTGCCCTATGCCCGGGAGCAGCTCGGCAGCTTTATCGCCACGCACGCCGAGGATGACGACATCGAGGAGGCCCTGGACGAAGCCGGGCGCCTCATGGGCGGGTTCTCGCTGAAGCCCGTGGAGGCCGAGGCGCTGCTGCAGCGCTGGATGAAGCAGGGGCGCAATCCGACGCCCCTCAAGATCATCCAGGGCCGGATCTGGCAGCAGGGCTATGAGGCGGGCGCCTTCTGCGCCGAAATCTACCCCGATGTGGCGCCGAGCCTGAAAGCCTGGACCGATGCAGGGCTTCGTCTGTTCACCTATTCGTCCAGTTCGCAGTTGGCGCAAAAGCTGTGGCTTGGTGCGTCGGCCGAAGACGTGACCGGGATGTTCGAAGACTTCTTCGACACGACCGTCGGCCAGAAGGTGGAGGAGGAATCCTACAAGGCCATCGCCGAGCGCCTCGCCGTGCCGGCCGCGGAGATCCTGGTCCTGTCCGGGAACGAGGACGAGCTGGACGCCGCCAGGGCCGCCGGCCTCGCCACCACGCGGATCGCGCGGGAGGGCGGCGAGGGCGGCAATCATCCGGTTGCCCCGGACTTCGCGTCCCTGAGCTTCGGATAGGGCGGGCGCGTGCGATGTCCCGCCCGATCACCGATTGAAAGCTGAGACATGGCGAGCTTCACCGTTCAGACGCGCAATGGCGACCAGATCGAGGTGACGGGCCGGGATGGCGCCACGCTGCTGAAGGCCATGCGCAAGGCGGGCGTGGATGAGGTGGTGGCCCAATGCGGCGGCGGCTGCGCCTGCGCCACCTGCCATGTCTATGTGACCCCGCCCGAGGGGGTTTCGCTACCGGAGGTCGGGCCGGCCGAAGGCCGGATGCTGGCAACGAGCCGCTACCGCACCCTCGCCTCCCGGCTGTCCTGCCAGCTCAAGCTGGAGCCGGGTCTTGAACGGATGCACGTGGTGATCGCGCCGGACGGTGGCGGCGATTTCTGAGCACCGTTCCGGCGATCGGTTCCAATACGTTGAAATGGTGCCGGATGAGGGGATCGAACCCCCGACCTTCGGTTTACAAAACCGCTGCACTACCGCTGTGCTAATCCGGCGCCCCGTTCTGATCTAGCAGCGCGGTCGCGGGGCGACAAGCACTCCAGAAAGGAATGGCCCCGCCTTTCGGGCGGGGCCATCCTGTCGGGCCGGACGCGGCGCGGGGGAGCCGCGCGCCGGCGTCAGTGCCAGTGATCGATGTTGCGATCCTTGGTCTCGGGCACGAACAGAAGGCCGATGACGAAGGTCATCAGGGCGATGACGATCGGGTACCAGAGGCCGTAATAGATGTCGCCGGTGGCCGCCACCATGGCAAAGGCGGTGGCCGGCAGCAGGCCGCCGAACCAGCCGTTGCCGATGTGGTAGGGCAGCGACATGGAGGTGTAGCGGATGCTGGCCGGGAACAGCTCCACCAGCGCCGCCGCGATGGGGCCGTACACCATCGTCACGAACAGGACGAGGATGAACAGGAGCCCGATCACCGCCGCGACCCGCGGCTGGAAGATGTCGAACGGATGGGACATCTTGACGATGTCCTTGTTCGTCGCGGCGTTGGGGTAGCCGGCCGCCTGAAGCGCCGCGATGGCGGTCTTCGAGAAGTCGGCGGTATAGGGCACCACGGCGTCGTTCACCTTCAACTGCACCGGCGTGCCGGCGGCACCTGCTTCCGTCGTGTACTTCACCGAGGACTTCGCAAGGAAGTCGCGGGCGATGTCGCACGGCGCGGAATAGATCCGGGTACCAACGGGGTTGAACAGGCTGCCGCAATTGGCCGGATCGGACACCACCGTGACCCGCACGTTCTGGATCGCCTTTTCCAGTGCGGGGTTAGCGTAGGAGGTGATCATGTTGAACAGCGGGAAATAGCTCGCCGCGGCGATCAGGCAGCCCGCCAGGATGATGGGCTTGCGGCCGATCTTGTCGGAGAGCCAGCCGAAGAACACGAAGAAGCCCGTGCCGAACACCAGCGACCACGCGATCAGCAGGTTGGAGGTGTAGCCGTCCACCTTCAGGATCGATTGCAGGAAGAACAGGGCATAGAACTGGCCCGTGTACCAGACCACGCCCTGGCCGGCGACCAGGCCAAACAGGGCGAGCAGCACGATCTTCAGGTTCGACCACCGGCCGAATGCTTCCGTCAGCGGCGCCTTGGAGGTGGTGCCGTCTTCCTTCATCTTCTTGAAGGTCGGGGATTCGGAGAGCTGGAGGCGAATCCAGACCGAAACGCCGAGCAGGACGATGGAGACGAGGAAGGGAATGCGCCAGCCCCAGTCGCGGAAGGCCTCTTCGCCGGTGAGGGTCCGGGTGAAGAGAATGATGATGAGCGACAGGAACAGGCCCAGTGTCGCCGTGGTCTGGATCCACGAGGTGTAGAAGCCGCGGCGGCCGTGGGGGGCGTGCTCGGCCACGTAGGTGGCGGCGCCGCCATATTCACCGCCGAGCGCGAGGCCCTGCAGCAGGCGCAGGGCGATGAGGATGATGGGCGCGGCAATGCCGATGGAGGCGGCATTGGGCAGGATGCCGACGATGAAGGTCGACAGGCCCATGATCAGGATGGTGACGAGAAAGGTGTATTTGCGGCCGACGAGGTCACCGATACGACCGAACACGATGGCGCCGAACGGGCGCACCAGGAAGCCGGCGGCGAAAGCCAGCAGGGCGAAGATATCGCGGGTCGCCGGCGGATAGGCGCTGAAGAACTGGGCGCCGATGATGGCCGCCAGCGAGCCGTACAGATAGAAATCGTACCACTCGAATACGGTGCCGAGGGAGGAAGCGAAGATGACCTTCTTCTCCTCCCGGGTCATGGGACGCGGCTTGGCGGCCGCCCCTGCAGTCGTCACGCTCATGGAAAAGTCCCTCCCGTCGCATCAGGGCTCCGCCTGGGGCGGATGTCGAACTGAACACGATCTGTCGGAAGGCGGGCCGGGCCGGCACAACGCAAGGCATCCGCGCGCAGGAGATGCGGCGGTGTCCCTTGGCGTTCCTCCGTCGGCCCGCCGCTTCCGCCTCTGGCGTGCGGATATGTTCCGGCAGGCTTTTACTTGAACCAAGAGAACGCGTGGTCTGGCCGGGATACGGTGCGAGTCGGCCAGCGCGTGCTCTGGAGCCGGTTCCGAGCAGATTGAAACGATCTGATCGGCGCGTGCTCTCGGCGCACTGTGCGCCATGGCGATACCATGACGAAGGTCCGGCGGACTTACGATTGGTCATTGGTCTTAGGTGCAACCGCGAAGACTTTTGCGGCACCGCAAGATGCGCCTGCGCGGGCCCGGTGGTCAGCCGCGCTTCATCACCCGCCGCGCCATGCCCAGGGAGAGGGCGGCGGCGTTGGACACGTTGAGGCTCTTGATGGCCCCCGGCAGGTCGATGCGCGCGAGCACGTCGCAGGTCTCGCGGGTGAGCTGGCGCAGGCCCTTGCCTTCGGCGCCCAGCACCAAAGCGAGGGGCGCGCGCATGGGCGTGTCCTCCAGGTCGGCGGGGCCCTCGCTGTCGAGGCCCACCACCAGCATGCCGTTGTCCTTCAGCTCCGTGAGCGCGCGCGCAAGATTCGTCACCAGACAGAAGGGGACATGCTCCAGCCCGCCCGACGCGCTCTTGGCAAGGACGCCGGTGGCGGCCGGGCTGTGGCGGGCGGTGGTGACGATGGCGCTGACCGCGAACGCCGCAGCCGAGCGCACGATGGCGCCCACATTGTGCGGGTCGGTGATCTGGTCCAGCACCAGCACCAGGTCGGTCTTGGCGATGTCCTTCAGGTGCGGGGAGGGCAGGTGGTCCACCTCGGCGAGCAGGCCCTGGTGCACCGCGTCCGCGCCCAGCAGCTTGTCGATGTCCCCCGGCCGCACGATCTCGGGCGCAATGGGCGGGGTGAGGCCTTCCTCGGCGAGGCGGTGGATCGCATTCTCGGTGGCGCGCAGGCGCCGGAAGCGCCGCCTGGGATTGCCGATGGCTTCCGCCACCGTGTGCCAGCCATAGAGCAGGGCGACATCGTCTTCCCCCGCCCAGGACGGCGGCTTTCCACCGCCCTTGCTGCCGCCGCCGCTGCCGCCTTTGGCCCAGCGCGGGGCGGACGGTCGGACATGGGGAGGCTTTGTCAGACGGCGCCGCCCGGCGCAAGGGGCCTCGCGTGGGGGCAAGGGGCCTCGCGCGGGGAATGCGGGCTGCCTGGAGCGGCTCCCGTTGCCGGGGACCGGCGGCGCGCCGTCCACAGGCGGCGCCGACGGACATCATTTCCGGTTGACTTCAGCGCACAGCTTTCACATAAACCCGATCCTCGGACGGTGATTTGAGCTTGCTCGTCGCCGGCTTCGGGCTGCTGGGAATTCTCTCGATCACCAGCTTGGCCAGAAGCCTTTCCAGCCTCATGCTGGAGGGAACCGGTGCGACGGGCGTCGATGGAGGGGTGCCCGAGTGGTTAAAGGGGACGGACTGTAAATCCGTTGGCTCTGCCTACGTTGGTTCAAATCCAACCCCCTCCACCACCCGTCGCGCGGACCGAGACGAGACGGGCGAAAGCCCGGCCTCCGGCTTTTCCGGTTTTACTACTTTGCCTTGAAAGCGTGAGCGGCCGTCGTGGCCCCGCGCCTGCGCCCGGCTTGTGGGGAGAAAAGCCCTTCGGCGGGCTCCGGCGCGCCGCGTGCGCGGTGCTGCACGGGCGGACAGCCATCGCCCCCGGACTTGTCCCCAGCCCCGCCGGCACCGTCTTCCGCCCGCCGGAGGCCTGTGTTAAGCCTCGCGACGCGCGGGTGTAGCTCAATGGTAGAGCAGCAGCCTTCCAAGCTGAATACGAGGGTTCGATTCCCTTCACCCGCTCCACTCCACCTGCGGCACATATCCCTGCGGCAAGTTTCCACTTCCGCTTGTGGTTCGTTTGAGGCAGCTTCCCGCCCGCCTACCTCCGGGGGAAGTCCGTGCGACCGCAATTCCTGATCTGGCCGATCCTGCTCGTGATCCTGTCCGCGTGCGCGTCGCTGCCCGCGCCCTCCATCCCGCTGGCTGACCTCGGCCAGTTCCGCCTCGCCGGCGTCGAGGTGAAGGGCGCGCAGGCGTTCGGCTCGTGGCCGGCCGAGGAGGAAGCCTATCTGGCGGCCCACGCCCTCGACCAGGACACCATCAACCGGATCAAGACGCGCCCCATCCGCGAGGAGCCGGCCATGGCGGCCTTCGCGCTCGCGCGCGCGTCAAACCTGTTCCAGCAGGAGATGACGTCCGCGACGGCGACCGTCTTCACCGGGCAGAAGCCGGTGCGGCTGGTGGTGGACCTCCAGCGCTTCGACGTGCCCTCGGTGGCGCGGCGCATCTTCACCGATCAGGTGGCGACCCTGTCCGGGCGGGTGCTGCTGGTGGACCAGCACGGCGCGACCCTGCTCGATTCTCCGGACCTGCGCGTTGCCATTCCCTTGCTGGGCGGGCTTTCGAGCCCGGTCGCCTCGGCGGTGGAGGCGTCGTCGGGCAACGATCCGGGAGCCGGCCTCGTGCGCAAGTTCGCCGAGGCCTATCGCGGGTGGCTCTTGCAGAAGTAGGAGAAACCCCCTATCCCACGGCGGCTTTTTTCGCGGCCCGTGCGGGGCGCTTGACCGACTGAGAGAGAACGATGGCCAAAGAGAAGTTCAACCGCTCGAAGCCGCACTGCAACATCGGCACGATCGGTCACGTGGATCACGGCAAGACGTCGCTGACGGCGGCGATCACGAAGATCCTTGCGGAGACGGGCGGCGCGA
>NZ_JAIVFO010000090.1 GCF_029991245.1 Xanthobacter autotrophicus | reverse complement strand
GCTCAATAACTCCATGTCGATCACTCCGCTGTCCCCCGCGATGCCGCGTGAGACGTGGTGAAAACATGGGTCACTTCTCGATGGAAAAATCCGTGCCTACCGGGTCAACTCTCAGTGGAAATCAACACGCTCAAGGTTCGCGGCGTTGACGAAGGTGAGTTCGGCCTTCCCATCCTTCAGCGCCTCGATGGAGGCAAAGCCTGGATAGATGGTGCCGCCCGGGTTCGTGGCCAGCGTCAACCGACCCGAGGTCGACTTCGCCACAGCATCGGCCATGGCCGTGAAATAGGGAACGCGCGGATGGTTGAGCGGGATGTCGAAGACGAGCCGCAGCTCTTCTGCTGCCGCGGGCGCCGGAGCGGCAACGATGGGTGCGAGTGTCATCATCGCCGCCACCGCGAGGCGGCCGAAGTCTTTCTTCATGGGCGTTTCCTCCTGTTTTGCGCGCCTTGATGCGCGTCATTCGCCTGATGTGCGGGGCACCATGAGCCAAGTCTCAATAGGCCAGCGGCCAGCGGCGCAGGCGTTCCTTTGCCTTCACCGCGAGGCGGGCAAGGCCGTTCGGCTCGATGATCAGGAAGGACACGATGAGGGCGCCGAAGATCATCAGTTCGAGATTGGCGAGCACGTCGGGCTTCAGCGCCCCGCCGAACAGCACGGCCGCGTTGGCGATGGCCACCGGCAGCAGCACGATGAAGGCCGCGCCGAGGAACGAACCGAGGATGGAGCCGAGACCGCCGATGATGATCATGAACAGGATCTGGAACGAGCGGTGGAGCGAGAAGGCCTCGATCTCCACGGTGCCGAGATAGAGGAAGCTCCAGAGCGCCCCCGCCACCCCGCAATAGAAGCCCGACACGGCGAAGGCGGTGAGCTTGGCGCGGGCGGTGTCGACGCCGGTCAGCTCCGCCGCCGTCTCGTGGTCGCGCACCGCCATCAGCGCGCGGCCGGCGGAGGAGCGGACGAGGTTCTTGGCAAGCAGTGCGAGGACCACCACCGCCACGAATGCCACGAGGTAGCGCGACGGCACCGACGAAAAGGCGAAGCCGAATAAAAAGAGCGTCGGGGTGGAAACGACGCCAGAGGGGGTGTTCAGCACCAGCCACGGAATGTGGGTGCAGATCCATTCGATGAAGAATTGCGCGGCAAGCGTTGCCACCGCCACGTAGAAGCCGCGGATGCGCAGCGACAGCAGCCCGAAGGCGAGCCCCACGGCGCCCGCCACCAGCCCCGCCAGCGCGAAGGAGACCGGGAAGGGCAGCATGGGCAGGCGGATGACGAGGTTCACCGCCGCATAGGCCCCCACCGCCATGAAGGCGCCGGAGCCGAGGGAGAGCTGGCCGGCATAGCCGGTGAGGATGTTGAGCCCAATGGCGGCGAGCGACAGGATCAGGAACGGCAGCAGGATGGAGCCGAGCCAATAGGGCCCCGCCACCAGCGGCATCAGCGCGCCCGCGCAGACGACGCCGATAACCGCCCGGCGGTCGAGGGCCACGGGGAAGATGGCCTGTTCCTGGGCGTACGAGGTCTTCAGCTCCCCGGCGTCACGGTAGAACATGGGTCAGACCCTCGCGATGCGGGCAGCGCCGAACAGGCCGGCCGGGCGAATGAGGAGGACAGCGATGGCAAGCGCATAGGGAAACCAGTTCTCGATGCCGCCGCCCACGAACGGGCCGAGATAGATTTCGGCGAGCTTCTCCGAGACGCCGATGACGAGCCCCGCCACGATGGCGCCGGCGATGGAGTTGAAGCCGCCGAGGATCATCACCGGCAACGCCTTGAGCGCCACCAGGGTGAGCGCGAACTGCACCCCGAGCCGGGCGCCCCAGACGAGGCCTGCGACCAGCGCGATGAAGCCCGCCGCGCCCCACACCACCGCCCAGATGAAGCCGAGCGGCACGCCCGCCACCTGCGCCGCCTGGGTGTCGTCGGCCACTGCGCGCAGCGCGCGGCCGATCTTGGTGTAGGAGAAGAAGGCCGAGAGCACCGCCACCAGCACCGCGGCCATGACCGCGGCGGAGAGATCGAACTGGGACACCAGGATGCCGGCGATCTCCACGGGTTCGTCGGAGATGCCGAGGTCCAGCCCGCGCACCCGCGTGCCCCAGATGAGCTGGGCGAAGCCCTCCAGGAAGATGGACAGGCCGATGGTGGCCATGAACAGGATCATGTGATCCTGCCCGACAAGCGGGCGCAGCACCGTGCGCTCGATGGCCACCGCCAGCACCAGCATGGCGGCCAGCGCCAGGAGGAAGGCGGCCCACATGGGCAGGCCGAATTCCAGGAAGCCCACGAAGGTCAGCGCCGCGAACAGCACCATGGCGCCCTGGGCGAAGTTGAACACGCCCGAGGCCTTGAAGATGAGCACGAAGCCCAGCGCCACCAGCGTGTACATGACGCCGGAGAGCAGGCCGCCCACCACCACTTCGAGAAAGAAGGAGAAATCGCTCATCTGCTGTTCCTTCAGGCGGCCGCGCCCACGGCGGCGGAGCCGAGATAGGCGGCGATGACTTCGCGGTCGGCGCGCACCTCGGCCGGCGTGCCGTCGGCGATCTTGCGGCCGTAGTTGAGGACCACGACGCGGTCGGACAGGCCCATCACCACGCCGATGTCGTGCTCGATGATGAGGATGGTGGTGCCGAAACTCTCGTTGACCCGGCGGATGAAGCCGCACATGTCGCGCTTCTCCTCGTGGGTCATGCCGGCCATGGGCTCGTCCAGCAGCAGCAGGCGCGGCTCGGTGGCGAGCGCGCGGGCGAGCTCAACGCGCTTCTGGACGCCGTAGGGCAGGCTCGCCACCGGCGCCTTGCGCAGGTGCTCCAGCTCCAGGAAGGCGAGGATGCGCTCCGCCGCCTCCCGCTCGCGGCGCTCCTCCGCGGCGGTGGAAGGCAGGCGCAGCAGCTTGCCGAGAAGCGTGCCCCTGAAGCGGGCGGCGCGGCCCACCAGCACGTTGTCGATCACGTTCATGCCCTTGAACAGGGAGACGTGCTGGAAGGTGCGGCCGATGCCGGAGCGCGCGGCGAAGGCCGGGCGCATGCGGGCGCGCACCTTGCCGGCGAAGGTGATGGAGCCGGCGCGCGGGTGGTAGACGCCGTTGATGACGTTGAGCAGCGAAGTCTTGCCCGCCCCGTTCGGCCCGATGATGGAGAGGATCTCTCCCTCATGGATGGCGAGCGAAACGTCCGTGAGAGCCTTCACGCCGCCGAACGCCACCGCCACGCCGCTCACCGCCATGAGCACCTTTCCCGGTGCGCGGGAGGCGCGCTCGATCCGGGCGTCGTCGGCCGCTAGGACAACGGCGGCGGGCATGGCACGGCGCACGTCGCCCTCCAGCGTCAGCTCGTGCGGGCCGAAGCCGTCTGGCGCCAGCTCCAGCGCGGTGATGGAGACAGGCGCCCCGTGGCTCTCCGCAACGAGGCGGGCATTCACCCGCTCCACCGCCGTAGCGGCGCGGGCGCGGGCGGCGGCGCCATCCTCCGTGTCGCCGGCAATGGGGGCGGGCGCGATGCGCGCCCGCAGACCCGTGGCATCGCGGGTGATGCGGGTGCGGTCGATGCCAGGCTCGCTGCGCAGCAGGGCTTCCACGCGCCGCAGCAGGCTTGCCGCGTCGGTCGGCATGCCGGTGCGGGAAAACGGGCTGCCGTCCTCGGAAAGGCCGAGGTCGGTGTCCAGCGGCAGGCCGAAAGCCATGAGGCGGGTGACGGCGGCCGGCTCCAGTTCGCCGGAGGTGACGAAGGCGAGGCGGCAGGCGCTGATTCCGAGGGTGTTGCGCAGCGGCGCCGCGAAGGCGATGCCGGCGCCGGGAGCGCCCATCTCCGCCGCACGGGCGAGTGCCCGCACCAGCGGCCCGCCGCCCGCAAGCCGGCGACCGGCATCGCGGTCGATCAGCTCGAACACGCGGGCGGGCGCGGGCAGCACGGTGGGCGCCACCTCCCTGAGGTCGATGGGGAAGCTCGCCGGCCCTTCCACGCAATGCACGCAGCAGCCCGACAGGAGCGGCTGCACGAGGCTGCCGGCCGCGTCCGTGATGCCGGAGGCGGGCAGGAAGGCCATGAGCCGGTCGGATGACACAAGCTCCAGCCGCGACACCGCAGCCTTGCCGGCGGCAAGGAGGCGCCGGTGGGAGTGCGCCACGGGGCGGGGCGGCCCGTCCGCGCCGTCCGTGTGCAGGATGAGCGCGGTCTGGTCGCCGTCGACGGTGGCGGCGCGCCAGGCGAACCAGGCGATGCCATCCTCGCGGGCCTCTTCCGGTGATGGTCCCAGCTCGTCGAGGCGCAGTACCGGCACGCTGGCGCGGCTTACGGCGCGCCACGCGCGGGCGGCCTCCTCGTTCTCGCACAGGACCAGGGCGGGCTCGCCCTCCGGCGCCCCGAACCGGCGCAGGAATTCCGGCCCGAGCGGCATCACGGCGGCGCCGAGGCCTTGGGCTCCGAGGGCGGCGGCATAGAGCTCCGGCCGGTTCTCGCCCACGCTCACCAGCAGGCCCGCGCCGGTGAAGCCCGCGCCGTCGAGCAGGCGGGCCATGGCGGCGGTGCGGGCGAGATAATCCGCGAACGTCCACGTGCGCCAGATGCCGCCCGTCTTGTGGCGCAAGGCCGGGCGCATGGCATGGCGGCGGGCGGCTGCGAGGAGGGCGCCGGGCAGGGTTTCGCCGGGGGGCGCGTCCGTCAGCCGGGTGCCGAACGCGGCATGGTCGAGGGCATGGTTCATGGGAGGAAGGGTCCCTTCGGCCATGGAGGTCAGGAGAGCCAGCGCGGGCGCCGACGGGCGGCAAGGGTCGCGCCGCCCGGCTCGGCGGAGGCATCAAGCCCGAGATAGGAGGCGCGGATTTCGGGATCGGCGGCGAGCGCCGCTGCGGGGCCTTCGCGCACCACGCGGCCGCTCTCCACGAGATAGCCGTAGGTGGCATAGCGCAGGGCGACGGAGGCGTTCTGCTCGGCGAGGAGGAAGGTCATGCCTTCCTCCGCGTTGAGCTGCCGCATGATGGAAAAGATCTCCTCCACCAGCAGTGGCGCGAGGCCCATGGAGGGCTCGTCGAGCAGGATCATGCGCGGGCGGGCCATGAGGGCGCGGCCGATGACGCACATCTGCTGCTCGCCGCCGGAGAGGAGGCCGGCGGCCTGGTGCCGGCGGTCCTTCAGGCGGGGGAAATAGCGGTAGACCATGTCGAGGCTGTCGCCCACGGCGCGGTCGCGGCGGGAGAAGGCGCCGACCTTCAGATTGTCCTCCACCGACAGGGTGCCGAAGGCGTGCCGCCCCTCCATCACCAGGGAGAGGCCGCGCCGGGCAAGGTCGGAAGCGTCGAGCCCGTCGATGCGCGCGCCGTCATAATGGATGGCGCCACGCGTCACCTCGCCCCGCTCGGAGCGCAGGAGGTTGGCCACCGCCTTCATGGTGGTGGTCTTGCCCGCCCCATTGGCGCCCAGCAGGGCGACGATGCCGCCCCTCGGCACGCTGAGCGACAGGCCGCGCAGGACCAGCGCGAGACGGGAATACATCACCTCGATGCCGGCGATGGACAGCAAGGGGCCTTGCTCGTTCATGGCGCGCCTCTCCCTGGGATGGTTCCGGCACCGGGGCGGGCAAAGCCCGCGCTCCGGCGCGTCGGTTTGTGATGGGGTCGTGGGTGGAGCGGACGGGCTCAGTTGGTCTCGCTGGCGCAGTCGCGCGCCGTGATGCCCTTTTCCTTGGCGAACTGGGCCGCCGAGGCCTCGATCAGCGGGCGCACCATGGACTGGTCCGACTTGATCCAGTCGGAGATCATCACCCATTTGGCGCCGTCCCATTGCTGGAAGCGGATGGCGCCGTCGCCCTCGTGGTCGGCGCAGGTGACCTTGATTTCCGGCATCAGGCCTTCGAGGCCCAGTTCCTTGATGCGGTCGGCCGTCATCACCAGATGCTCGAGGCCCCAGCGCACCTCGTCGCCGGTGAGCGGGCGGTTGCCGAACTTCGCCATGGCGGTGCGCATGGCCTCGGTCACGGCGACGCCGTGGAGCACGCCGCGGACGTAGTAGACCGAGCCGATGCGGTTCTCCTCCACGTTGCCGGCGCCCTTGGCATAGACGTATTTCTTGATGTCCTCGAACACCGGATAGTTCGGCCCGGTGGCGTGGAACTGGGCGGTGATGAAGCCCTTTGCCGCATCGCCCGCGGGCGTCACGTCTTCCTCCGAGCCCGACCACCACCAGCCGATGATGCGGTCGCGGGCGATGCCGGCGCGGGCGGCTTCCTTGATGCCGGTGGGAGTGGCGGCACCCCAGCCACGGAACAGCACCCAGTCCGGGCGATACTGGCGCACCTGCAGCCACACGGCCCGCTGGTCCAGCCCCGGCGGGGTGATGGGGAAGGTGGTCACCTCGAATCCGTAGCGCTTGGCCTGGGCATCGAGGATGGCCTGGGTCTCGCGGCCGGCGGCGAAATCCATCACCACGTTGGCGATGCGCTTGCCCTTCAGCTTCTCGAGCCCGCCCTCGCGCTCGGCGATGTAGCGGATGGTGGCGGTGTTCTCGCTCCAGTAATTGGAGATGAGCGGGAAGAAATAGGGGAACACCCGCCCGTCGGAGGAATCCGTGCGCCCGTAGCCGATGGTGACCGAGGGGATCTTGTCCGCCGTCATGCGGTCGATGAGGGCGTAGACGCCGCCCGTACCGGAGGGCGTGAAGGCGGCGGCGCCGGTGGGGCCCTTCCCCTTCTGGCGCTCGTAGCACTCGATCATGCGGTCGGGCTGATAGCCGGTCTCGCACTCCTCGTAGACGAGCTTCACGCCGTTCACCCCACCGTCGCGGGCGTTCACCAGCGCGAGATAGTCCGCATAGGCGCCGTAGATGCCGGAGCCGCCCGGCGCGTAGGGGCCGGTGCGGTAGATGGCGATGGGCACGAACTGCTCCATCGGCTTGCCCGCCCCGGGGGCAGGCGACTGGGCGGAGACAGGCAGGGATACAGCGGCGGTGAAGGCCGCGACGCCGAGGGCGCAGGCGAACGCAAGGGTCGGCACGCGGCGCGTGCCAGGGCTTCGAGACATTGGCGTTTCCTCCCGAGGCCGGTATTTGGTCCGGCATTTTTGATATGATGATCGGACCATAAATCGAAGGACGAGGAATCGTCAATAGATCGTCGCCAACTGCTGAATCTCGAACAAAGTCGTTATTATAGCTATATTTTCACGAGATATGGCGTCATCCGCGCTGCGATGCAGCGACGATTTTTCCCTTGACCGCAGAATTTCAGTCGGACAATTTTGGTCCGACAAAACGTCCGAACACCGGTGCCTCATGGTCGAAGCCGAACGCATGCCTCCTGGTCTCACGTCGTCGTCTCAGGAAGAGGGCGACGCGTCGGCCGTGGCCCTTGGGCGGCAGGCCTTGTTGCCACCGCCGGGCGTTGCCCTGCGCAGCCGTGCGGAGAGCCGGGTGCTCGACTGGGATGCGGTGGCCATCCATCTTGTGGACCACGGCATCGCGCTGGATCACGCCTTCGCGCCGCGCCAGTTCGCGGGCGGGCTGGCCAACCTCAACTTCCTCGTCCGTGTGGCGGACGGCTGGGCGGTGCTTCGGCGCCCTCCAGACGGCCCGCTCCCCCCCGGCGCCCACGACATGGCGCGCGAGCACCGCATCCTCTCCAGCCTCTGGCGGGAGCTGCCGCTGGCGCCCCGCAGCCTGCATCTGTGCGCCGATGCCGGGGTCGCCGGCGCGCCGTTCCAGCTCCTCGAATTCCGCAATGGCATTGCCCTGCGCGGCGACAGCCTCGCCCCCTTCCCCGCCACGGCGGAGACCGGCGCCGCCGTCTCGCGCCTGCTGGTGGAGACGCTCGCGGCCATCCATGCGGTGGACCCGAGCCGCGTGGGCCTCGGCGATCTCGGCCGGCCCGCCGGCTTCTTCGCCCGCACTGCCGCAGGCTGGATCGGCCGCGCCGAGCGGGTGGCGCAGGGCGCGCTCTCGCCTGCCGCTCGCGCCGTGGCCGCATGGCTCGCCGCCGCCGAGGTGGCGGATGCAGCGGCGCCGACATTGCTGCACAACGACTTCAAGCTCGACAACGTGCTGCTTGATCCTTCGACCCGCGCGCCCGTCGCCGTGGTGGACTGGGACATGGGCACGCGCGGTGATCCGCTGTTCGACCTCGCGACCCTGCTCAGCTACTGGACCGAGCCGGGCGATCCGCCGTGCATGCACCAGCTGGCGCAGATGCCCACGGCTCATCCCGGTTTCCTGACCCGCGCGGAGGCGGCGCAGGCCTACGCTCGCGCCACGGGGCGGGACCTCAGGCAGCTCAAGCCCTACCGGGTGCTCACCATGCTGAAGCTCGGCGTGGTGTTCCACCAGCTCCACGCCCGGCATCTGGCCGGCGAGACGGCGGACCCGCGCTATGCCGGCTTCGGCCAGCTCGCCGAAGCGCTGTTCGACTTCACCCTCGATATCGTCAACGACAAGACATTCTGAGGCGACGCCCCATGGATTTTGCACTTCCCCAAGAGCTCGCGACGCTGGAGGTCCGGACGGCAGCCTTCGTGCGGGAGGAGCTCCTGCCCTTCGAGGCCGACCCCCGCCGCACCGCCCACGGCCCCACCGACGACCTGCGCCTCGACCTTGTCGAGAAGGCCCGCGCCGCCGGATTGCTGAGCCCACACGTGCCGCGCGAATGGGGCGGGCTCGGCCTCTCGCATCTCGGCAAGGCGGTGGTGTTCGAGGCCGCTGGCTATTCCATGCTCGGTCCCGTGGCGCTCAACATCGCCGCGCCGGACGAAGGCAACATGCACCTCCTCGCCGAGGTGGCGAGCCCGGCGCAGAACGCGCGCTTCCTCGCGCCCATGGCGGCGGGGGAGAACCGCTCCTGCTTCCTGATGACCGAGCCCCATCCGGGCGCCGGCGCCGACCCCTCCCTCATGAAGACCACAGCGGTGAAGGAGGGCGACCACTTCGTCGTCAACGGCTTGAAGTGGCTCATCACCGGTGCCGAGGGCGCCGCTTTCGCCATCGTCATGGCGCGCACGCTCATTGACGGCCGGGACGTGGGTGCCACCATGTTCCTCACCGGTCTGCCGGCGGCGGGCTTCCGCATCACCCGCGCCCTCGACACCCTCGACAGTTCCTTCACCGGCGGCCATGCGGAGGTGGCTCTGGAGAATTTGCGTATTCCCGCCACGGACGTTCTGGGCGCGGTGGGCGAGGGCTTCCGTTATGCCCAGGCGCGGCTCGTGCCGGCGCGCCTCACCCATTGCATGCGCTGGCTCGGCGCGGCGCGGCGCGCCCACGATATCGCCACCGACTATGCGTCGCGTCGCGAGGCGTTCGGCGGCACGCTGCTGTCCCACGAGGGCGTGGGCTTCATGCTCGCCGACAACGAGATCGACCTCCACACCACCCGCCTCGCCATCCGCCACGCCGCCTGGTTGCTGGACCAGGGCCAGAAGGCGAACGTCGAAAGCTCCATGGTGAAGGTGTTCGCCTCGGAGGCCATCTTCCGCGTGGTGGACCGCGCCCTCCAGGTGCTCGGCGGGCTCGGCATGACCCGGGACACGGAGGTGGAGCGCATCTTCCGCGACGTGCGCGGCTTCCGCATCTATGACGGCCCGTCCGAGGTGCATCGCTGGAACATCGCCCGGCGCCTCGCGCGAACCGCGACCGCAGCCGCCGTGCCGGCCGGAAGGGCGGCGTGATGAGCATCGCTATCGCCATGCCCGGCGCTGCGCCGCCCGTCGCCGGCCTTCAGGGCAAGATCGTCATCGTCACTGGCGGGGGGAGGGGCCTCGGCCGCGCCATCTCGGAGGGCTTCGCCGCCGCCGGCGCCCGTGTGGTGCTCACCGGCCGCACCGCCGCCACCGTGGAGGAGGCCGCCGTCGCCATCGCCGCGCAGGGCGGCGCGGCGGAAGGCTGCGCCGCCGATGTATCCCGCGAGGACGACGTGGACGCGCTGTGCCGCGCGGTGGTGGAGCGCCACGGTCGCATCGATGCTCTCGTCAACAATGCCGGCATCAATCCCTGGTACAAGGCCGCCGAAGACACCAGCCTCGATGAATGGCGCGCGGTGGTGGACACCAACCTCACCGGCGTCTTCCTCGCCGCCCGCGCCGCCGGCCGGGTGATGCTGGCGCAGGGCGAGGGTGCCATCGTCAACGTCACGTCCGTCGCCGGGCGGGTGGGCCTTGCGCGGACCACCGCCTATTGCGCCGCCAAGGGCGGGGTGGAGGTGATGACTCGCCAGCTCGCCCTCGAATGGGCGAAGAAGGGTGTGCGGGTGAATGCCGTCGGCCCCGGCTATTTCGAAACCGACCTCACCGAGGGCCTGCGCCACAACCCCAAGCTCGCCGAGCGCGTCACCGCCCGCACCCCCATGGGGCGCTTCGGGCACCCGCAGGAGCTGGTTGGCGCCTGCCTGTTCCTCGCCTCGCCTGCAGCCTCCTACATCACCGGCGCCTCGCTGGCGGTGGATGGCGGCTGGACTGCCGCCTGATCCCGGATATCCCATGAACGCCCTGACCCCCACCGCAGCCCCCCTCGCCCTCGCCGGCCTGAAGGTGCTGGACCTCACCCGCCTCCTGCCCGGCGCCTTCTGCTCGCTGATGCTGGCGGACCTCGGCGCCGACGTGCTCAAGATCGAGCAGCCCGAAGGAGGCGACTACAACCGCACCTTCCCGCCGCTGAACCGGGCGGAATCGGGCTCCTTCCTGCTGCTCAACCGCAACAAGAAAAGCCTGACGCTGAACCTGAAGGCCGAGGAAGGCCGCGCCATCCTCCTGAAGCTGGTGGAAGAGGCCGACGTGTTGCTGGAAGGCTTCCGGCCGGGCGTCATGGACCGCCTCGGCCTCGGCTACGAGAACCTGTCCGCCCTCAACCCGCGGCTCGTCTATTGCGCCATCTCCGGCTACGGGCAGGACGGGCCGAGCCGGCTGAAGCCGGGCCACGACCTCAACTACCTCGCCGAGGCCGGCGCGCTGCAATTGTTCGGCAAGGCCGGGGAAGGCCCCATCGTGCCGGGCCTGTCCATTGCCGATGTGGGCGGCGGCTCGCTCATGGCCTCCACCGGCATCCTGGCCGCGCTGCTGTCGCGGGCCACCACGGGCCGGGGCCAGTTCGTGGACGTGTCCATGCACGACGGCGCCATCTCCTGGCTGGCGCTCCACGGCGCGGACCACCTGTTCGCCGGCATCGAGCCGAAGGGGGGCGAGCGCCCCTTCATCGGCCAGGCGCCCTGCTACAACGTCTATGCCTGCGCGGATGGGAAATACGTGGCGCTGGGCCTCATCGAGCCGCATTTCTGGCATCGCTTCTGCGATGCCGTCGGCCTGCCCGACCTGAAGGACGAGCAATGGCCGCAGGACGAGCGGGAGGTCGCGCAGAAGCAGATCCTCGCCGACCTCTTCGCGCAGAAACCGCGCGATGCATGGGTGGCGGAGCTGGAACCCGCCGATATTCCCTTCGGCCCGGTGTTGTCTATGGAAGAGGCGTTCGCCGATCCCCATGCGCAGCACCGGCAGATGCTGCTCTCCATGGAGCATGCGGTGGAAGGCACCATTCCGCAGATCGGCTTTCCAGTGAAATATTCCGGCACGCCCTGCACCCTGCGTTCGCCGCCGCCGCTGCTCGGCGAGCACACGGGCGCTGTGCTTGCGGGCCTCGGCTACGGCGAAGACGACATCGCCGCGCTGAAGGCCGGCAAGGTGATTTGAGCCAAGTGACTTGAGCAGGTGATCTGCAAGCAAGAGAGCGCAATGCTCCGGGAGGAAACCATGGCCCCCAACATGACCGACTATGCCGCGACGGCCCGCACCTTCCGCTGGCAGGTGCCGGAGACCTTCAACTTCGGCGCCGACGTGGTGGACCATTTCGCCCACACGGCGGATGGCACCGCCCTCATCTGGGCCAATGCGGCGGGGGAGGAGCGGCGCTTCTCCTTCTCCGACATGGCGCGCCTCACCGCCCGCTTCGCCTCGGCGCTGGCGGCGCGAGGGGTGAGGAAGGGCGACCGGGTGCTGGTGATGCTGCCGCGCATCCCCGAATGGCAGGTGGCCATGGTCGGCTGCCTGAAGCTCGGGGCGGTGCCTATCCCCTCCATCGAGATGCTCACCGCCAAGGACATCGTCTATCGCGTGCGCCACGCGGGGGTGCGCGCCATCATCGCCCGCGCCGAGCATGCGGAGAAGTTCGCGGACGTGATGGGCGAGGTGCCGGTGCGCCTTGCCCTTGGCGACGCGCCGGGCTTCGAGGCGCTGGCGGAGGCGCTGGCGGCGGGAGACGAGGCCTTCGTGCCGGTCGAAGTGGCGGCGGACGATCCAGCCGTCCTCTATTACACCTCCGGCTCCACAGGGCAGCCGAAGGGCGTGCTCCATGCCGCCAGAGGCCTCTATGCGTGGCGCGGCTCGGCCATCCATTGGCTGGACCTGCGGCGCGGCGATACCATCTGGTGCACCGCCGACACCGGCTGGAGCAAGGCCGGCACCTCCATCCTGTTCGGCCCGTGGAGCTGCGGCGCCGCGAGCTTCTTCTATGACGGCCCGTTCGACCCGAAAGAGCGCCTGCGCTTGCTGGAGAAATACGGTGTCACCGTCTATTGCGCGCCGGGCACCGAGCTGTTCCGCGTGGTGGATGCGGGCGTCGCCGAGCACGACCTCTCGCGCCTGCGCCACACCGTCTCTTCCGGCGAGACGCTGAACCCGGCGGTGGCGGCGCGCTGGCAAAAGGCCACCGGCATCCCCATCCTGGAAGCCTACGGCCAGACCGAGACGTTGATGACGCTGCTCAACTATCCCTGCGTGCCGACGCGGGAGGGCTCCATGGGCAAGCCGCTGCCGGGGCTCGACCTCGCCATCATCGACGACACGGGCCGCCGCCTGCCGCCGGGGGCAGAGGGGGACATCGCCATTCTCACCCCGAACCCGCAGATGATGCTGGGCTATCTCGACGAACCCGAGCGCACTGCGAGCGCCCATGTGGAGGGGCCGGAGGGCCGCTGGTTCGTCACCGGCGACCTCGGCACGGTGGACGCGGACGGCTATTTCTACCATCGCGGCCGCAATGACGACGTGATCAACTCGGCCGGCTACCGCATCGGCCCCTCGGAGGTGGAGAATGCGCTGCTCGACCATCCGGCGGTGCAGGAATGCGCGGCGGTCGCGGCCCCCCACGACGAGCGGGGCGAGATCGTGAAGGCTTTCGTGGTGCTGCGCGCCGGCTTC
This sequence comes from Xanthobacter autotrophicus, assembly GCF_029991245.1. Lineage (GTDB taxonomy): Bacteria > Pseudomonadota > Alphaproteobacteria > Rhizobiales > Xanthobacteraceae > Xanthobacter > Xanthobacter autotrophicus_C. Next base: position 6,072 of record NZ_JAIVFO010000090.1, on the reverse strand, counting down.
GTCGGGGACGCCGCCCTGGTGGCCGCCTTGCAGGATCACGTGAAGCGTGTCACCGCTCCCTACAAATATCCCCGCGCCATCGCCTTCATCGACGAACTGCCGAAGACCATGACCGGGAAGGTGCAACGCAAGGTGCTGCGCGATTTGGAGAAGGCCCGCGCGGCCGAGAGGACGGTCCCAGATGTCGCTCGCGCTTGACCCGGTGCTGGTGGAGCCCGCCTTCCGCCTCGTGGCCCGCACCATCGAGGACAAGATCCTGTCGGGCGAGATCGCGCCGGGGGACCTGCTGCCTTCCGAGGCGGGGCTCGCGGAGAAGCTGGGCGTCAACCGCTCCACCATCCGCGAGGCCATCCGCGTGCTGGAGCAGAACGGCTTCGTCAAGCGCGAGGCGGGGCGCAAGAAGCTCTACGCCTCCATCCCCCATTCCGGCGACATCTCCAAGCGCCTCACCGCCGCCATGGTGCTGCACCAGGTGACATTCGAGGAATTGTGGGAGGCCATGTATGCCCTCGAGCCGGCCGCGGCCGCCTCCGCCGCCCACCGCAGCGATGCGGAGGATGTCCAGGATCTGGAGCGGAACCTGGAAGCCACGCGCAAGGCGCTGAAAGATTCCACCAGCCTCACCGAACTGGACATCGCGTTCCACGATCTGGTCGCCCGCGCCACCCGCAACCGCGCCATCCAGATGGCGCGCATGCCGATCTCCGAGCTGTTCTACCCGCCCTTCCTGAAGGTGATGTCGCGCCTCAATGCCGGCGAGCGCCTGCTGGTGGCCCACGAGGCCATCTACGCCGCCATCCGCGACCATGACGAAAAGCGTGCGCGGGAGTGGATGGAGAAGCATATCCTCGATTTCAAGCGCGGCTACGAGCTCGCCAATCTCGACATGGCAACCCCCGTGGACATGCCCGGAAAATGAACGCCCCCCTTTCCTCGCCCTCTGCTCCGGACCGCATCGCGCCCACCGCCGAAGAGGCCATCCGCTCGCGCCGCTCGGTGCGCGCCTTCCTGCCGACGCCGGTGCCCGACGAAACCTTGGCCAGCATCCTGGAACTCGGTGCCCGCGCGCCGTCGGGCTCGAACATCCAACCGTGGCAGGTGATCGTGCTGCGGGGCGAGCCCCTCGCCGCCCTCACGCGGGAGCTTCACGCCCTGTCGCTGGCCGGGGATCCGGGCCGGGAGGAATACGCCTACTATCCCCGCCAATGGCGCGAGCCCTATCTCGCCCGCCGCCGCAAGGTGGGCTGGGACCTCTACGGCACCCTGGGCATCGCCAAGGGTGACAGCGAGCGCATGCGCCGCCAGCACGCCCGCAATTTCCTGTTCTTCGATGCGCCGGTGGGGCTCGCCTTCACCATCGACCGGGACATGGAGCGCGGTTCCTGGCTCGACTACGGCATGTTTCTTCAGAACATCATGATCGCCGCCCGCGGCTTCGGCCTCGATACCTGCCCGCAGGCCGCCTTCAACGCCTATGGGGCGGTGATGGCCCGGCGCCTCGCCATTCCGGACACGCAGATGGTGGTGTGCGGCATGGCGCTCGGATACGCGGACGCCGCCGCCCCGGAGAACCGCTTCGACACCGAGCGCGAGCCCCTGGAAGGCTTCGTGCGCTTCATCGACACGCTCGCCTGAACGACGGGTCCACGGCCCTACCTCTCGCCACCGCCGCACGCACCGCCCCGGCGGTGCGAAGGATGGCGCACGTCCCAACCCCAAACAGGACATGTCCCACATGGATCTCACCGGCACGCTCGCCATCGTCACCGGCGCCGCTTCCGGCCTCGGCAAAGCCACCGCCCGCCTGCTGGCGGAAAGGGGCGCCCAGCTCGCCTTGATCGACCTTCAGCCTGAGGGCATGGCGGATCTCGCCCGGGAGACCGGGGCGCTTTCCCTCTCCTGCGATGTCGCCGACGCAGCGGCATCCGAAGCGGCGTTCGACCGCATTGTCGCGGTTTGCGGCGTGCCGAGGCTGCTGGTCAATTGCGCCGGCATCGCCCCCGGAGCGCGTATCGTTGATCGAGGCGGGCCCGGCTCTCTCGTGGAATTTGAGCGCATCGTGCGCATCAACCTGATCGGCACCTACAACTGGCTGCGCCTCGCTGCGGCCGCCATGACAGGCAACGCGCCGGACGCCGAAGGCCAGCGTGGCGTCATCATCAACACGGCCTCCATCGCCGCCTATGAAGGGCAGATCGGCCAGGCCGCCTATGCCGCTTCCAAGGGCGGGGTCGCCTCCCTCACCCTGCCGGCCGCGCGGGAGTTGGCGCGCCACGGCATCCGCGTCGCCGCCATCGCTCCCGGCCTGTTCGGCACACCCATGGTGGAGGCCATGACGCAGGAGGTGCAGGACCGCGTTTTCGATGCCATCCCATTCCCGAAGCGCCCCGGCCGGCCTGACGAGTTTGCCCAGATGGTCCTCAGCATTGTCGCCAACCCGATGGTGAACGGCTCGGTATTCCGGCTCGATGCCGGATTAAGAATGCTGGCTCGGTGACATCTGCTCCGACCGCGGGGCGACACCCAGATCGGAGCCTGCGCGTGTGTTGGTGGCACTCTTCAAATCGCGAGCGGAACCTAACTGCCCTCGGCGGTCCGCACTTCGGCCGGCGCGCCACCCAACTCCAAGACAATAAACGGCTTTTCGGCCCCTGCGCTCGGTTGGGTGATGCCTCCATCACCTCGGTTGTCAGCGGGCCATCAGCGAGATCGGCAAGCCAGACTGCGCCAACGCGCCGGGCAAAGGATGCTCACGCCGCCTCCCGCCCCCGGTTGAGGATCGGGGCATCAGGGCGCCGGGACCTCATAGACCCTGGGCGCTCCGTCCTTCACGCCATCCATGAGCACCAGCACCTCATAGGGCTTGCCGGCGATGCTGTCGGTGATGAGCTGCAGCGCCTCCGGCTTGCCATCGTCGGCGGAGGTGATCTGCGCCAGGGGTTTCGCTGTCTCCGACCGCCCGTCCCAGAAATGGATCACGCTGCGCCGCGCAGCAAGGTGGTCGTCCGATCGGCCGAGGCCGGCGAGAATGAGGAAGCCGCCGGCCACCGGCGCGAGGTCGCGCACGCCGATCCCGGCATCGAGTTGCACCCGCAGGACTTCGGCCTTCGGCGCCGGCCCGGCGAACAGGGCGTTGGCCGGCACCTTGAGGATGGTCGCCCCCGCTGTGGCGGGGTTGCGCAGGCCGAAATAGAGCGCGCCGTCGCGGGCGGCGATCCCCTCAATGTTGAGGCCGTCCGCGTCGAGGCGAGCACAGGTCGTGCCCTCCCGGCACGCCAGCCGGGCAAGACCGGGGATGGCGGCGATGACATTTTCCAAGGCCCGCGTGGAGGTGATGCCGCCGGGGGCGATCGCGCCGGTGGTCGGATCGGTCGGGATGCGGAACACCTGGAAGCGCCGGGCCTCGTATTGACCTTCGGAGCGCGACGCCCCGTGCGAGCCGGTGACGTAATAAGCACCGCCCTCCGGCGCGGCGGCAAAGGTGGCGCCTTCCAGATCGAGTTCGCCCGCGCCCGCCTGCGCCGGATGGAGGCGCGCATCGAGGCGGATGGTTTCGCCCGCAAGCGTCGCGCTCCACATGAGATCCTTCTCGTCGCCCACCAGGATGCAGGCGCGCGGACCGGGGCCGGGCGGCGGCGCGCAGGCGATGCCGCTGAGGCTGCGTTTCTCCTTGCCTGTGCCGAGATCGCCCTTGAGGACGAGATCGCGGATGACGCGGGCTTCCGGCACGGTCGCCGCGCTCTGCTGGGCCAGCAATGGCGCCGCTGTGCCAAGCAGGAAGGCGAGCACAGCGGCCACACCCGGCGCCCGCCCCCGCCTCCTGGCACCGGGCAGGCGCGAGCGCCGTGCGTGCATGGCAACCGAGATCATCCGAGAACTGGCCAAAGGCGTCTCCCTGCATATCCCGGCGAAGTCTGCGCCCGCCAAGCGCCACCGGCAATCGATTCGCCTCACTTTCGGGCATGGTCCGCCTCGCCGTCGGGTGACGCGGCCGGGAACGCCCGGCGCAGGCGGGAGACTGAACGGCTGGGAGCGGCGCACCCATGGCAAGCCCGGTGGCCGTACGCCCGATGGCGAAGAGTGAGGCATCAGGAGGAAGGCGAAGTCACGGAACAAGGCGTGTGCGCCTCGGTGGGGACGTTCCGCGGGCGCAGAGGCTTGCGCGTGGGCGGCACTGTCCCACTGAGACCGGTGCGTTCAAGCTGGCGCCTCGGGCAGGGGCCGCGGCGCCAGCTTCTCTTGTCCAACTCTTCTTCTTGTCCGGCTCTTCTTGCCGGGATCTCTTCCGATCAGGTCGGGAGGATCGGATCGGGAGGATCGGACCACGTGCGCCGCCCGCTCAGCCCCTGTGCTGTCGGCTGCTCTGAATGCGCTTGAGGGCATTCTCCAAAGCGTCCACGTCGTCCTTCGTATTGTAGAAGGCGAGCGAGGGGCGCACCGTGCTCTCCAGCCCGAAGCGGCGCAGGATCGGCTGGGCGCAGTGATGCCCGGCCCGCACCGCGATGCCTTCCCGGTCGAGGGCGGTACCCACGTCCTGGGTGCGGCAGCCGTCGAGCACGAAGGACAGCACGCTCGCCTTGTGCTGCGCGGTCCCGACCAGCTTCAGCCCGGGCACGGTCAGCAGGCGCTCGGTGGCGTAGACGAGCAGATCGTGCTCGTAGCGGGCGATCACCTCCATGCCGATGGCCTCGACATAGTCGATGGCGGCGCCGAGCCCGACCGCGTCGGCGATGTTGCCGGTGCCCGCCTCGAACCGCTCCGGCGGGCCGTTGTAGATGGTCTTCTCGAAGGTGACGTCGGCGATCATGTTGCCGCCGCCCTGCCACGGGGGCAGATGGGCGAGCACGTCCGCTTTGCCGTAGACCACGCCGATGCCCGTGGGGCCGAACACCTTGTGGCCCGAGAAGACGAAGAAGTCGGCGTCGAGCGCCTGCACGTCCACCGCCATGTGGGAGACCGACTGTGCCCCGTCCACCAGCGCGCAGGCGCCGTGACGGTGGGCGATGGCGACCATTTCCTGAACCGGAACCACGGTCCCCAGGGCGTTGGAAACCTGGGCCAGGGCGACGATGCGGGTGCGCGGGCCGAGCAGCTTCTCGTACTCCTCAAGGATCACCTGCCCGGTGTCGTCCACCGGCGCGACCCTGAGGCGGGCACCCTTCTCGGCCGCGAGCTGCTGCCAGGGCACGATATTGGCGTGGTGCTCCAGATGGGTGACGACGATCTCGTCGCCCTCCTTCACGTGGCGCCGGCCGTAGGTCTGGGCCACGAAATTGATTCCCTCGGTGGCCCCGCGCACAAAGATGATGTCCTTGACCGAGCCGGCATTGAGGAAGCGCCGCACTTTCTCGCGGGCCGCCTCATAGGCGTCGGTCGCCCGCGCGGCGAGGGTGTGGGCGGCGCGGTGGATGTTGGAATTCTCGTGCTCGTAGAAGTGCGCGAGCCGGTCGATCACCGCCTGCGGCTTCTGGGTCGTGGCTGCATTATCTAGCCAAATCAGCGGCTTGCCGTGAACCGTCTGCTGCAGGATGGGAAAATCCCGCTTGATGGAATAGGCGTCGAACGGCCGGGCCGCCGAGCCGAGGTCGGGGACGAGTTCCGGCTTGAGGCCCGATGCGAGGGTGCCGAAGTCGAGCGGCCGGGCGACGGCCGGCGCCGTGCCGCCGAACGACGGATCAGGCGGGGCCGGTTGGGGCGGGGCACCCGCCGGGGCGCGGCCGGGCGCGTGAGCTTGCGCCTCGCGCAGGAAATAGAAGCCGTCTTCCTCGGTTCCGACACCGTGAGCGGGCAGCGCGGGCGATTCCGGCGGGCGCCGCGCATCGAGGGAGACGACGCTGCCGAGGCTGGAAGGCACCGGGTTGAAGTCGAACGGCGCGGCGAGGCCTGGCAGCGAGAACGCCGGCGATCCGCCGGGCTGGGGCACGCTCGGCACGCCAGGGATGGCAATGGCCGTCGGTGCGTTCGGCGCCGGAATGTTTGGCGTCGGCACCACGGACGGAATGGTGACGGGCGGCAGGTCCGGAGCGGCGGCGGGTGGGGGCGCCGGCAGGTGCGGTGCGAGCACCGTCGTCG
>NZ_JAIVFO010000008.1 GCF_029991245.1 Xanthobacter autotrophicus | reverse complement strand
CGCCGGCGGAGAACCGCCGGGCGGGCAGGGGGCGGCGGGCGCGCATTTTTGGGCGTGCAGGCGCGCCGGACGAAGATACCGGCCGCGCCGTTACGGAAATCGCCTTAGGTTGCACTGGTGCATCGGCGTCAATTGGCTTAAACGTTTCAGACCTAACCGACGAAAAGTCGGATCGAACCAATAAAGCCGTAAAACCAGGCAATCAGGGAGTGAAACATGCGAGTGAGCGGAATGATTGCGGCGGTCGCCGCAAGCATCGCCATGGCCGGTGTCTCCATCGCAGGCGTCGCCGTGGCAGCGGAACCCATCAAGATCGGCCTGAGCGGGCCCTTCACCGGCGGTTCGTCCTCCATGGGCGTGAGCATGCGTGACGGCGTGAAGCTCGCGGTCACGGAGATCAACAAGTCCGGTGGCGTGCTCGGCCGCCAGCTGGTGCTGGTGGAGCGCGACGACGAGGCCAAGAACGAGGTGGGCGTGCAGATCGCCCAGGAACTCATCAACAAGGAAGGGGTGGTCGCCACCCTCGGCTATATCAATACCGGCGTGGCCCTGGCCTCGCAGCGCTTCTACCAGGAAGCGGAAATTCCGGTGATCAACAACGTGGCCACCGGCACGGTCATCTCCAAGCAGTTCCTGCCGCCGGACAACAAGTCCAACTACATCTTCCGCACCTCGGCCAATGACGCGATCCAGAGCGGCATGATCGCCGACGAGGCGGTCAAGCGGCAGGGCTTCAAGAAGCCGGCCATCCTCGCGGACTCGACCAATTACGGCCAGCTCGGCCGGGCCGACCTCGAAAAGGCGCTGGCCGGCCTCAGCGTGAAGCCGGTGGCCACCGAGAAGTTCAACATCGGCGACACCGACATGACCGCGCAGCTGCTGCGCGCCAAGGAGGCCGGCGCCGACGTGATCCTCACCTACGCCATCGGTCCCGAGCTGGCGCAGATCGCCAACGGCATGGCCAAGCTCGGCTGGAAGGTGCCCATGATCGGCTCCTGGACCCTGTCCATGGCCAGCTTCATCGACACCGCCGGCGCCAACGGCGACGGCGCCATGATGCCCCAGACCTTCATCCAGCTGCCCGACACCCCCAAGCGCAAGGCCTTCATCGAGGCCTATCAGGCGGCCTACAAGATCGACCGCATGCCGTCCCCGGTGTCGGCCGCTCAGGGCTATGATTCCGTGCTCCTGCTCGCCGCCGCCATCACCCAGGCCGGCTCCACCGACGGGCGCAAGATCCGCGAAGCGCTGGAGAACCTGAACGCCAAGGTGGAAGGCGTGGTCACCATCTACGACCGTCCGTTCAGCGCCGTCGACCACGAGGCCATCACCCCCAACATTCCGGTGTTCGGCCAGGTGAAGGGCGGCCGCGTCGTCATCGCCCATCCGGAAGATATCGCCGGCGAGAAGGCGGTGCGGGTGAAGCCCAAGAGCTGAATGCTTCGCTGAGTGGTCGACCCGGCTCAGGTCGCCGCCGCGGCGGGGCCTGACGGCTCGCGCGTCACAAGAAGGCCGCCCGGTGCGCTCCCGCGTGCCGGGCGGCGGCCCTTCCCGCCCCGAAGGGGCCCTCCCGCGCGGCGCGCGGGGCCTTGCGCTTCGGAGACCCTTGATGAACATCCTCTCGCAGCTCATCGTCAGCGGCATCGCCGTCGGCATGATCTACGGCGTCATCGCCTTCAGCTACCAGCTCACCTTCGCCACCTCCAAGACGCTGAATTTCGGCCAGGGCGAAGCCCTGATGCTGGGCGCGCTGGTGGGGCTCACCACGGTGAACTTCCTTATCGGCCAGGCGCTGGGCACCCCGCTCGCCTATTTGCTCATGCTGCCCGTCGTGTTCGCCTTCGGCCTCGCCCAGGGGGCGGTGGTGGAATGGCTCGGCGTGCGCCCGGCGGTGAAGGCCAATTCCGAGGCCGGCTGGATCATGGCCACCATCGCCCTCGGCATCATCTTCCGCAATCTGGCGGAGAACATCTGGGGCCGCGACGCCCTGCGCTTTCCCTCGCCTTTGCCCGAAGCCTCTCTCAACATCTTCGGGGTGCGCATCCAGCCCATGGAGATCGCCATCGTGGTGGGCGCGTTGCTGATCATGCTGGCGGTGGAAGTGTTCAACCGCCGCTCCATCTTCGGCAAGGCGGTGGTGGCCACCGCCAACGACCGCGACGCCGCCGGCCTGATGGGCATCGACACGCGGCGCGTCATCACCTTCTCCTATGCGCTCTCCTCCATGACGGCGGCGTTTGCCGGCGTGCTCATCGCCCCGGTCACCCTCACCGGCGCCACCATGGGCGCGGTGCTGGGGCTGAAGGCCTTCGCGGTGGCCATCATCGGCGGCCTGTCGAGCGGCATGGGCGTGATCGTGGGCGGGCTCATCCTCGGCATCACCGAGACCCTCACCGGCTACTACATCTCCACCGGCTACAAGGACGTGCCGGGCCTCGTGCTCCTGCTGCTCGTGCTGTCGCTGAAACCCTCGGGCCTGTTCGGCCGCGCCACCATCAAGAAGGTGTGAGGCCATGCTGGCGCGACGCATCCTGTCTTCCGCGTTCCCGATCCTCGGTCTCGCCGCGCTGGCGGTGCTGCCGTTCGTGGTGACGAGCCCCTATTACCTGCATCTCGTCATCACCATCGCCATCTACGCCATCCTGCTGCTCGGGCTGGACGTGGTGTTCGGCTACACGGGCGAGGTCTCCATCGGCCATGCCGCGTTGTTCGGCATCGGCGCCTATACGGCCGGGTGCCTGGCCATGCATTTCGGCATCGGCTTCTGGCCGGCGCTGCCGCTGGCGATCATCGTCACGGCCCTGTTCGGCATCGTGCTGGCGCTGCCGGCGCTGCGGGTCACCGGGCCGTATCTCGCCATGGTGACATTGGCCTTCGGCACCATCGTGCAGATCCTCATCAACGAGATGACGGACCTCACCAACGGTCCCCTCGGCATCAAGCTGACCACGCCCCTGTTCCTGGATCTCAGGTGGCTCGGCGACACCATCCCGCTGTTCGACATGTCGCTCAAGCGCATGAAGGAGGTGGAGTATTTCTACATCGCCGCGGTGGCTCTGGTGCTCACCCTGCTGGTGATCAACCGCATCCTCGCCTCCCATCTCGGGCGGGCCTTCGAGGCGCTGCGCGACAGCCCCATCGCCTCCGACTGCATGGGCGTGAGCGTCTACAAGCACAAGGTGATCGCCTTCGTGGTGTCGGCGGGCTTTGCCGGGCTCGCGGGGGCGTTGTTCGCCTATTCGGAGCAATATATCGCGCCGAACAACTTCGGCTTCGAGCTGTCGGTGCAGTTCCTGCTGGCGGTCACCGTGGGCGGGCGCAAGTCGCGGCTGGGGCCAATACTCGGGGCGGTGATCATCGTCTTCCTGCCGAACCTGCTCTCCGACATCGTGCTGTTCCGCTACATCGCCGGCGCCATTGCCGCCATCGCGGTGGTGGCGGGCGTGCGCAGCTTCATCCGCAATCCGGAGCACCGGGTGCAGACCGCAATTCCGGTGGTTTTGTGCCTCGCCTTCTTCGCCTTCTCGCTGCTGCTGGAGAAGATCACCGACTACAAGCTCGCCATCTTCGGCGTGATGATCCTGTTTGTGGTTTATTACCTGCCGGACGGCATCGTCGGCTTCCTCAAGAAGGCCGCCGCGCAACTCTGGCCGAACCTGGTGAAGACCCATGCGGTCATCGAGGCGGAGGCCACGGCCAAGCCGGTCACCGCCACCGCCACCGGCCATGACGGCGTGCTGCTCCACGTGGACGGGGTGGTGATGCAGTTCGGCGGCCTGAAAGCCCTCGACACCGTGAGCATCGAGGTGAAGCCGGGCACCATCCATGGCCTCATCGGACCCAACGGGTCCGGCAAGAGCACCATGATGAACGTGCTCACCGGCATCTATGTGCCCACCGCGGGGTCCATCCGCTTCAAGGACCAGGACATCGCCGGGCGCACCTCCTCCGACATCGCGGCGCAGGGCATCGCGCGCACCTTCCAGAACGTGCAGCTCTTCGCTGAGCTGACGCTGATCGAGAACGTGCTGGTGGGCCTCCACCACACCTATCGCGCCACCTTCGCCGAGGTGGCGCTGGGCCTGCCGCGCATAAGGCGGGAGGAGAAGGCGGCGCGCGAGCGGGCCATGAGCCTGCTCGCCTTCGTGGGCCTTGCCGACCTTGCCAACGAGGAGGCGCGCAACCTGCCCTACGGCAAGCAGCGCCTCTTGGAGATCGCCCGCGCGCTGGCGCTGGACCCGGACCTGCTGCTGCTCGACGAGCCGGCGGCGGGCCTCACCGCGCCGGACATCAAGCATCTGGTGGAGATCATCCGCAAGGTGCGCCACGCCGGCGTCACTTTGGTGCTCATCGAGCACCACATGGATGTGGTCATGGGCCTGTGCGACACGGTCACGGTGCTGGATTTCGGCCAGAAGATCGCGGAGGGCAAGCCGGCGGCGGTGCAGGCTGACCCGCGGGTGATCGAGGCCTATCTCGGCGGCGCCGCCGTCGCGGCCGAATAGGAGGGCGCCATGCTGGAAGTCACCGATCTCGTCGCCGGCTATGGCAAGGTGAAGGTGCTGCACGGCCTCAGCCTCACGGTTCAGGAAGGCCAGCTCGTCACCCTCATCGGCTCCAACGGCGCCGGCAAGACCACGACGCTGCGCGCCGTCTCCGGCATGATCGTGCCGGAATCCGGCTCGGTGCGGCTGGATGGTGAGGACCTTACCGGCCTGCCGGCGTTCAAGATCACCAAGAAGGGCCTTGCCCATTCGCCCGAGGGCCGGCGGGTGTTCCCCACCCAGAGCGTGCTCGACAATTTGCTGCTGGGCGCCTTCCCGCGCCTCACCGGGGCGCGGCCGCGCGGCGACGTGGAGGCCGATCTCGACCGCATGTTCGCCCTGTTCCCGCGCCTCGCCGAGCGGCGCACCCAGCTCGCCGGCACCCTCTCCGGCGGCGAGCAGCAGATGCTGGCCATGGCCCGCGCGCTGATGCTGAACCCGCGCGTGCTGCTCTTGGACGAGCCCTCCATGGGCCTTGCCCCGCGCCTGGTGGCGGAGGTGTTCGCCACCATCGCCCGGCTGAAGGAGCAGAAGACCACCATGCTGCTGGTGGAGCAGTTCGCCGCCGCCGCGCTGGAGGTGGCCGACTTCGGCTATGTGATGGAGAACGGTCGCCTCGCCGCCCACGGCCCGGCCGCCATGCTGAAGAACGACCCGGCGGTGCGTGCGGCCTATCTGGGCCACGCGCACTGAACTCAACAAAGAAACGCCAAGGAGTTGACCCTTGGAATTAACCAGGAAGCAGTTCAGCCTCGGCATGCTCGCTGCCGGGCTCGGGACGGGGATGACTGGCAGGCCGGCCGGCGCCCAAACCCCGGGCGCCGCCCAGCAGGCGACGAGCCTTGCCACAACCCCCTCGGCGGCCAATCAGGCGACCTATTTCTTCAAGAACTCGGCCTTCGAGTTCGTGCTCATGACGAGCCTCGGGCGCGCCTATCACCAGGGCGGAAATGTCGGCAAGGTCCTCCATGTCATCCGGCAGATCGAGGACGGCAACTTCGAGAGCGCTTATCAGGCCCTGATCGCGGCGGGACATGAAGCCCGCGCCATGGCCGAGGACTCGGCGGGCAAAGGTCACGCCGAAAGCGCGCGCCAGGCCTATCTCTGGGCGCAGAATTTCTATGACAGTGCCATCTACTTCTCAGACGGTACCGGGGATCCAGCGCGGGTTGCAGCTGCCTGGCAGCTGATGGACGACTGCTGGCTGAAATCCATCGCCCTGTTCGACCCGCCCATCGAGCAGGTCAGCATCCCATATGAGGGCACCGCGCTGCGGGGCTTCTATTTTCGCGGCAGAAGCACCAAGGAGAAGCGTCCCCTGCTGATCCTGTGCAACGGCAGCGACGGCTCGGCCCTCGACATGTGGATGATGGGCGCGGCGGGAGCCGGGGTCCGCGGCTATGACTGCCTCACCTTCGACGGGCCGGGGCAAGGCTACGCCTTGTGGAAGCAGGGCCTTTATTTCCGGCCGGACTGGGAGAAGGTGATCACGCCCGTCGTCGACTTCGCCCTCGGCCGCGACGGCGTGGATCCGAAGCGGATCGCCATTCAGGGCATCAGCCAGGGTGGATACTGGGTTCCCCGCGCTGTTGCGTTCGAGAAGCGGATCGCCGCCGCCATTGCCGACCCCGGCGTCATCGACGTGTCGACCTCGTGGACCGCAGCCCTGCCGCCGCCGATGATCCAGCTGCTGAAGGCCGGCCGAAAGCAGGAATTCGACGCCTTCTTGGCCAAGACGCTGGATCCGGCCACCCGGAACGCACTGGTGTTCCGCATGAGGCCCTATGGCGTGACCTCCTATTTCGATGCCTTCAGGGCGACCATGGACTACGACCTCACGGACGTGATCGACAGGATCGAATGCCCGATGCTGATCACCGCACCGGCCAATGAAGCATTCTGGCCGGGGCAGTCGCGCCGGCTCTACGATCTCCTGACGTGTCCGAAGACCTTGGTCCCCTTCTCGGCATCCGATGGTGCGGACCTGCACTGCGAGCCGAAGGGGTACGGATTGAGGGATCTTCGCGTGTTCAACTGGCTCGACGAAACCTTGGCCTGAAGATCCAGGTCGAATTCCGCCGGCCGCCCGATATCCACGGGCGCGGGGCTCGCCGTCGATGTCAGGCCTGCTTGCGATCGGCGTCGGGGTGGTGGAAGGCGAGCACCAGCACCACGGAGGACAGGGCCAGCCCCGTCATCAGCAGGAAGCCGTCGGCGAACGATCCGCGCAGCCCGAGCACCCATCCGGTGATCACCGGTGCCGCGAAGCCGGACAGGGCGAAGCCGAAATCCATGATCCCCAGCGCCGTGGCCGCGCGCTTGGGCGCCACATCCACGTTCACCGCATAATAGGCCGCGTTGGCGCCCATGGAGGCCGCCACCGCCACCGTGATGCCGGCAATGGCCACGGCGAGATTGTCGCTCAGGGCCACCGGCACCACCGCCAGCGCCGCGACGAACTGCGTGCCGGCGATGAGATAGGAGCGCGCCACCCGCAGCCGGCCCGTGACCTTCAGCAGATGGTCCGACCACCGCCCGAGCGTCCACAGCGCGGCGGCGGCCGCAAGCCAGGGCAGGACGGTGAAGACACCCACCTGCGCCAGGTTGAGCCCATAGGCCTGATGCAGGTAGCTGGGCAGCCAGGTCATGAAGAAGAACAGGAAATAGCCGAAGACGAAGAAGGCCCAATAGTTCACCAGCAGCGTGCGGTTGGTGAACAGCGCACGGATTTCCGCAGCCGCGGGCCATTCACGCGCCGCGTGTTGCTCGGCCTCCACCCGCCCGGCCCGGATATGGTCCAGCTCCGCCGCATTCACATGGCGTGATTGGGCGGGATCGTCGCGGAACAGGACAAACCAGAGCGGCACCCACGCAATGGAGACGACGAACAGCACGCCGAAGGTCCAGCGCCAGTCCAGCACCGACAGGAGCTGGGTGACGATGGGGCCGCCGATGGCGAGCGCCAGCGGCACCGAAACCAGCGCATAGCCGAGCGCGGTGGCCTGTTCCTGGGGCGGCAGCCAGCGGCTTACGGCGCCCGCGAGCGCCGGGAAGTTGGGCCCTTCCGATACGCCGAGCAGGGTGCGCGCCAGATACAGGGTGAGGAAGCCCGTGGCGGCCCCGGTCAGGCCGATGGAGAAGCTCCACAACAGCGCCGCGGCGGTGAGCACCAGCCGCGCGCCGTAGCGATCCACCGCGAAGCCGCCGAGCAGGGTCGTCACCGCGTAGCCGAGGCCGAAGGCGCCGAGGATGATCCCCGCATCGCCCTTCGAGAGTCCAAGCTCCTGTTCCATCAAGGGGATGGCATAGGAGATGGCGGCCCGGTCGATGTAGTTCACCACGGTGACTGCAAAGAGCAGGAAGATCACCACCATATGGAATCTGGTCGCCCGCATGTCTTGCTCCCCGTGAGGACGGTTGGCCTCACACGCGCGAACGCGCCCATGGCACCAACCCGGCTACCACGACCATCATCACCGCCAGAAGGGCCACGAACAATGCCCATTGGTCCAACGATGCGGCGAGCTGCGCCCAAGGCGTCAAGCCTGATCTTCAACCGGGTGCGGGAGGTGGCTTGGTGGGCGCATTCCGTTCCGCTTGTCAGGGAAAATGAGGCTCAGAACGGCCTGTCTCGGCGCCGGCCGCGAAAGACCGCGCGGCTCGACCTTCAATCGGGTGGTGCCTCGTGCGCTCCAGAGGCCCGGCAAAAGCCGCCGTGCTTGAGCAAATTCCGCTGATTTTGGAAGGGTTTGATGTGGTACAGGTGGGTGGGCTCGAACCACCGACCTCCGGTTCCACAGACCGGCGCTCTAACCAACTGAGCTACACCTGCATGCCGACGATGCCTGGGGCACCGGCAGAGAGCGCGGAACCTACGCGCACGACCCGGCAATTTCAAGGGGCCGCATGCGCGCAAATCACAGGGGATTTTCCGCCCCGCTGCTGGACCTTCGCCCATGCCGGAACGCCCTGCGCGCCAGAGCCGCAGGGTGCCGGAGGGCGACTGACGGTGCGGGCGCCGTCAGTTGGGGCGCGCGAAGCTGGTATCTTCGGCCGTGAGCGTCGCCACCTTGGCCGTGATGGAGGCCCACGCGCGGTGCTCCTCCATCTTGCCGCCGATCTCGAAGCTCTGGGCCATGCGCGCGGCGAAGTCCACGCCTTCGGGGCCGTATTGGTCGGCGATGATGAAGGCGGTCCGCCAGACGTCTTCTTCGGAAACCATGGGGTTCATTCCTTGCGCTGTGACCGCAACGGGGCCTGGAGCATCTTCAAGCGAAATGGATACCGTCTGGCTTGAAGACAACGCACGAACTCGGCACGAACTCGACTTCGAGAGCGGCTTCGCGGGTCCATGAAACGCGAAGCCGCCCGAAGTGGAATTGTCACAAATCCAACACCAGCAGGTCGCCTTTGGCACGCGACACGCAGGCCAGGAAATAGCCCTTTTCCTTCTCATCGGGCTTCAGGCGCTTGTCGCGATGGTCGATCTCGCCTTCCAGCACCTTCACCTTGCAGGTGCCGCAGGCGCCTTGCTCGCAGGAGGTGGGCACCTTCACGCCGGCTTCCTCCAGCGCCGCGGTGACGGAGCGGTCGCCGGGGATCTTGATGACCTTGCCGGAGCTGGCGATCTTCACCTCGAACACCTTGTCCAGCAGCGGCGGGGGCGCCTTGGCGGTGAAGCGCTCCACATGGATGCGGTTCACGCCGTAGCCCTTCTGCTGGGCGTTGGCGATGACCGGGTCGAGCCACCAGTCCACGCCGCACAGGAACAGGTGGGTGTCGTCCGGCCGGTCGGCGAGCAGGGCCGCCGGGTTGAGGCGCGGCTCGGCGGCCTCGAAATAGAAGGTGGTGTTCTCGGCGAAGGCCGAGGCCTCGATGGTGGCGCGGAACGAGCCCGGCGAGCCGCCGGCGAACAGATAGTGGAACTCGAACGGGATGTTCTTCGCCTTCAGGTGATCGGCGATGGAGAGCACCGGCGTGGCGCCGATGCCGCGGGCGAACAGCAGGGCGCGCTTCACGTCGCGCGGCACCTCGAAGCGGTTGCGCGGCTCGCCCACCTGCAGGCGGTCACCCTCGTTCACCTGCTGGAACAAGGCCTTGGAGCCGCCGCGGCTGTTGGCATCCTGCCACACGCCGATCACGTAGCGGTGCCGCTCGCTGGCGCTGTTGCACAGGGAATACTGGCGCATGAGGCCGCCGGGAATGGTCACATCCACATGCGCGCCCGCCGTGAAGGGCGCCAATTCGCCGCCCTCGGCGGGGACGAGTTCGAAGGAGACCATGTTTTCGGCCTCGACCGTCTTCCTGGCCACGACCACCGACTGCAGGGCTTCGTCCGACATTGCTGACCTCTTCATCCGCGCGGAACGCTGGTGAAGGAGAACACGCAAGGTTGGGGCCAACTTCCCGCAGGTGCGGTGGTGTGCGGCGCGCCAATGCCCGTGAGCTTTGCTCATGGGGCATTGGTCAAGCCCGCGCGGCACCCGGCTCCGGCCATTGCCGGAACCGGTCTTAAAAAGCCATAACTCGGGAATACCCGAGTTATGGAGCGTACCCACTTGGCATCGGTCGAAGACCGAGGCCGATGGTACTAGAAAGAGATGCCGCCGCCGACCACCAGCACCTGCCCGCTGACATAGTTGGATTCCGGCGCGCAGAAGAGATAGACGCCGTCGGCTGCCTCCTCCGGCGTGCCGGCGCGGCCCAGCGGGATAAGGCTGCGGAAGCCGTCCAGCACCTTGGGCGGCAGGCCGATGGAAACCGCGTTGCCCTCCACAGTAATGGACGCCTTGGTCTCGGAGGCGGCCGTCATCCGGGTCTCGATGAGGCCGAAGGCGACGCAGTTCACATTCACCTTGAAGCGCCCCCACTCCTTCGACAGCGTCTTGGTGAGGCCGATGATTCCGGCCTTGGCGGAGGCATAATTGGCCTGGCCCATGTTGCCGCCGGTGCCGGCGATGGAGGAGATGTTCACCACCTTGCGGAACACCTCGCGCCCCTCGGCGGCCTCCTGCGCCGCGCGGATGCGGATCGGCTCGGCGGCGGCCCGCAGGATCTGGAACGGCGCCTTCAGGTGCACGTCGAGGATGGCGTCGAACTGCGCGTCGCTCATCTTGCCGATCAGGCTGTCCCACGTGTAGCCGGCATTGTTGACGATGATGTCCACGCCGTCGAACGCCGCGATGCCGCGATCGATGAAGCTCTGGGCGAAGCCCTCGGCGGTCACCGATCCGGGCACGGTGATGGCCTCGCCGCCCAGCGCCAGGATCTCGGCGCGGACGGCCTCCATCGGCTCGGCATCCAGATCGTTGAGGACGAGGCGCGCCCCTTCGCCCGCCAGTTTCAGGGCGATGGCGCGGCCGATGCCGCGGCCGGCCCCGGTCACATAGGCGACCTTGCCCGAAAGCTTCTTCATGACTGCGACCTTCAGCTGTTCTGGGACGTGAGCGCGAGGATTGCCGCGCCCGCAAGTTTCTGTTCGCCGTTCTGGTCGCGGACGGCGAGGTCGAGGCGCATGCGTTGCTCCCCCTCCGCCTCGAACAGCTCCGCCACGGTCGCGGTGAGGGTGAGGCGGTCGCCGAGGTGGGTCATGGCCAGGAACCGCGTTCCGAAGGAGCGCAGGGCGGTGAGCGGCACATTGGCCGTCAGCAGGCGGCTGAGGGAGGCCATCACGAACATGCCCTGGGCGAACACGTCCTTTTCCCCGGCGGCGTGGGCGAAATCCATGTCGATATGGATCGGGTTGTGGTCCCCCGACGCGCCGGCATAGAGCGCCAGCTGGGTGCGGGTGACGGGGGCAAGCTCCAGCGTGGCGAAGATGTCGCCGACCGCGAGGGCAGGGGCGTGCGTCATGGTTGCGAGCCCCTAGCTGTTGCGGATCACGAGGGTGGATTTCAGATCGGCGACGCGCCGGCCGGCCTCATCGTCCACGGCGGTCTCGCGCAGCACGAATTCCAGAGCGCCGTTCTTCTTGTCGTAGATGTCGGCTACCTTCTGGGTGAAGGTCAGCCGCTCGCCGGCGCACACCACCCGCTTATAGGCGAAGGACTGCTCGCCGTGCAGCAGCCGCGCGAAGTCCAGGCCGAGGCGGTTGAAGAACAGGAACGGGTCCGGCCCGTCCATCTCCAGGCAGAAGAGCTGCGTCGGCGGGAGGGGCAGGGAGGCATAGCCCGCCGCGTGGGCCGCCTCTTCGTCGGTGAAGACGGGATTGGTCTCGCCGATGGTGCGGGCGAAGAAGCGGATGCGCCCCTTCTCCACCTCCACCGTGAACGGATCGAACACGTGGCCGATGAAGCTGCGGTCGATCATCGTGCGCCCCGGTCCGCCGTGTAGAGCGTGACCACGCAGGCGCCGCCGAGGCCGAGATTGTGCTGGAGCGCCACCCGCGCCCCCTCCACCTGCCGCGCCTCCATGGTGCCGCGCAGCTGGCCGGTCAGCTCGAAGCACTGGGCAAGCCCGGTGGCCCCCAGCGGATGGCCCTTGGAGAGCAGCCCGCCCGAGGGATTGGTGACCACCTTGCCGCCATAGGTGTTGTCGCCGTCGAGGATGAACTTCTCCGCCCCGCCCTCGGGGCAGAAGCCGAGGCCCTCATAGGTGATCAGCTCGTTGGCGGTGAAGCAGTCGTGCAGCTCGGCCACGTCCACCTCGTCGGGGCCGAGGCCCGCCTGCGCCCAGACCGAGGCCGCCGCCGCGGCGGTCATGTCGTAGCCGACCACCCGCATCAGGTCCGGCTCGAAGCTGGAGGGAAAATCCGTGGTCATGGCCTGGGCGGCGATGGTCACGGTGGCGTCGATGCCGTGGCGCCGCGCGAACTCCGGCGTGCACAGGATGGCGGCGGCCGCGCCGCAGGTGGGCGGGCAGCATTGCAGGCGGGTGAGCAGGCGCGTCACCGGAGGTGAGGCCATCACCTCCTCCACGCTCACCTCCTTGCGGAAGATGGCGCGGGCATTGTGGACCGCATGGCGGCTCGCCTTGGCGCGGATGGCGGCGAAGGTGGTGTCCTTGGTGCCGTACTTGTTCTGATGGGCGATGCCGGCGCCGCCGAACATCTTCGGCGCCATGGGCACGTCGCCGTCATAGGCCACATCGGTGGTGACCTTGATGAAGTCTTCCAGCGGACCCGGCCGGTCCTTCCAGTGCTCCACCAGGGCGCCCGGCTGCATCTGCTCGAAGCCCAGCGCCAGCACGCACTCGGCCTGTCCCGACAGCACCGCATTGCGGGCCAGCCACAGGGCGGTGGAGCCGGTGGCGCAATTGTTGTTCACGTTCACCACCGGGATGCCGGTGAGGCCCACGCCGTAGAGCGCCTTCTGGCCGCTGGTGGAATCGCCGTAGACATAGCCCACATAGGCTTGCTGGACCTTGGCATAGTCGATGCCTGCATCCGCCAGCGCGCTGCGCACCGCCTCGCCGGCCAGCGCCACGTAGCTCGGGCTTTCGCTCGGCTTCACGAAGCACGTCATGCCCACCCCGCCCACCACCACCTGTGCCATGCGTTTCCCCTGAATTTGGTTGTGCCGATGGTCACACGCGCCGGCAGGGTGACTGCGCCGGAGGCTGTCCATCGTTGAGTGGTTTATCGGTTTGTCCGACAAACTATTCCAGCCGGCCCCGGCCTTGTCAACACGTCGGATGATGAACCGGGCCGGCGGTGCGGCTGGCCCGGGCGTTTCGCGTCAGGCGGCGGGGGTGAGGGCGGCGGCTTCCTCCTGCGCCACCTCGCGGCGGGCAGCGTGGTACTCCGCGATCAACTGGCGGCACAGCTCGGCGGCGGGCAGCACCTCGCGCACCGAGCCGACGCCCTGTCCGGCCGACCACACGGTCTTCCAGGCCTTGGCCTCGCTGGCCATGTCCAGCCCGCCCTCATGCTTCGGCTGGTCGAGGTCGATGCCGGCGGCGGCAAGGCTCTGGCGCAGGAAATTCGCCGGTACGCCGCTGACCTTCGGGGTATAGACGATGTCGTCGGCGCTGGCCCCGACCACCATCTCCTTCTGCGCATCGGGCACCATGCACTCCCGCGTGGCGAGGAAGCGGGTGCCGAGATACGCCATGTCGGCGCCGAGCATGCGGGCGGCGGCAATGTGGCGGCCGGTGCTCATGGCCCCGGACAAGATGATGGTGCCGGTGAAGAAGCTGGCGATCTCGGGAATGAGGGCGAACGGGCTCAGGGTGCCCGCATGTCCGCCGGCCCCCGCGCACACGGCGATGATGCCGTCCACGCCGGCTTCCGCCGCCTTGCGGGCGTGGCGCATGTTGACCACGTCGTGGAAGATGGCGCCGCCATAGCTGTGCACCGCATCCACCACCTCGGGCACCGCGCCGAGGGAGGTGATGACGAGGGGCACCTTGTGCTTCACCGTCAGCTCGATGTCGGCGGCAAGGCGCGGGTTGGACTTGTGGACGATGAGGTTGACCCCATAGGGCGCCGGGCGCGGGCCGGCCTGCGCCGCTGCGGCAAGCCGATCCTCGATCTCGCCGAGCCAGGCCGCATAGGCTTCGCCGGTGCGCGCATTGAGGGCCGGGAAGGTGCCCACCAGGCCGCTGCGGCACACCTCCACCACCAGGTCGGGGCCGGAGGCGAGGAACATGGGCGAGGCGATGGCCGGGATGGCAAGATCGCGGAACGCGGCAGGCAGGGCCATGGGGTGTCCTCCGTTGTGGGGCGAGGCTCAGCGCCGGGGCTGGCGTCGTTTGGGGGCGCGCGGCGCGAGCCCCTGGATGAGAAAATCGGCGGTCTGCCGGGCGATCTCGGCCGGCGCGAGGGGGCCGCCGGGCCGGTACCAGTGGGCGATGGCGTTCAGCGCCCCGGCGATGGCGAAGGCGGCGGTGCGCACATCGCAGGGGGCGATGGAACCATCCTCGATGCCGCTTTGGATCACGCCGCGCAGGGCCCGGTCGATCTGCGATTTCAGGCGCCGCAGCTCGGCGCGGTTCTCGGGCGACAGGGCGGTGTCCGGGGTGCGGGTGATGCTCATGCCGAAATCCATGGTCATGGCCTGCGCATATTGCTCCATCAGCGCCCGCAGCCGTTCGAGCCCGCTGGCGCTCGAGCCGGGACCCGGCGCCGCCGCCGCCTCGATCATCTCCAGCCCCATGCGGCAGCATTCGAACAGCACATCGTCCTTGCTGCGGAAGTAATGGTAGAGGGTCGGCTTGGTGACGTTCAGTTGCCGCGCCACGTCGTCCAGCGAGGTGGCGTGGAACCCCTTCTCGTTGAACAGCCGTGCCGCCGCCTTCAGCACCGCCTCGCGCTTCAGCGCCCGGTCGCGCCCGCGCTGGGCGGGAGAGCGCCAGGGCGAGGGGTCCGCCAGCGCGGTATCGGTGGGTTTCGGCGGCGCCATCGCTAAGGTCCGGCTGGGAGGGTGAATGCAGCATGCGAGGATGCCATCCGACCTGTCGGAATGGATGTTACTCATGAGTAACTTTATGGTCAAGGCAATGCAGCGGCCCGCATCGGGGCGTGGCAGGTCTCAGTCTTCGGCGTAGGTGCGGTCGATGGCCTGGTCGATGGACTTGCCGATCAGCTCGAAGCCGCGCTTCCAGTCGTTGATGTGCCGCCGCATCCAGAGCACCGCCTGCGCCTTGTCGCGGGCGCGCAGGGCCGCGATGATGGCGGCGTGGGCCTCTTTGTTCCGCTCGGCGGCGCGGGCGTTGCGCCGGAACAGCATCTCGGTGGTGGGGAAGAACAGCTTGTTCTCCGGCTCGCGGGCGAACTGCAGCACGCGGTTGCCGGAGGCGCGGGCGAGGATGTCGTGGAACTCGATGTCGAGCAGCGCCAGTTCGGAGGGCTTCTTCAGCGCCTTCTCCGATTTCTTCATGTTGTCTTCCAGCTCGGCGAGAATTTCGTCCGTGATGCGCTCCGCCGCCAGCTCCGCCACCGCGGTCTCGATGGCCAGGGTGGATTCCCACAGCTCGCGGAAGGTGATCTCGTTGAGCACGAAGGCGCGGCTGATACCGCCCGCGAACCGGTCGTAATGGGGCACGGCGGCAAACAGCCGGCGGCTGGAATCGCGCCGGATCAGGCCGCTCTGCTCCAAAAGCCGGATGCCCTCGCGCACGGTGGAGCGGTTGACGCCGAACTGGCGCACCAGCTCCGCTTCGGTGCCCAGGGCATCGCCGGCCCGCACCCGGCCGGAGACGATCTGCCGCTCGATGGCATCCGCCACCAGCTTGTAGGCCGGTGCGGGCGTGATGGGCGCGAACACGGAAGACGGTTCCGCCGTCCCGGCCTCGCGCGCCTCCTTGGTCTGCGCCATCTGTCCTCGCTCTCGTCCCGCATTGGCGGCCATCGGGGCCACATCCTGACATAGGCTGACTGGCAAATCCTGTCGAGGCGCCGGTCAGCCCGCCGCGCGTTCGCGCAGCACGCTCTTCATCACCTTGCCGTTGGGATTGCGCGGCAGGCCGTCCGGCAGGATGGTGACGCGGTCCGGCACCTTGTAGTCGGAGAGCCGCGCGGCGCAGAAGCGGCGCAGTTCGTCCACGCTGAGGTCGGCACCGGCCACCACGAAGGCCTCCACCCGCTCGCCCAGCACCGGATCGGGATAGCCCACCACGGCGGCTTCGCTCACGTCCGGGTGGAACACCAGCACGCTCTCCACCTCGGCCGAATAGACCTTGTAGCCGGCGCGGTTGATCATGTCCTTCTTGCGGTCGAACACCTTGAGGTAGCCCTCGGCGTCCATGGAACCCACATCGCCCGAGCGCCAGTAGCCGCCGACGAAGGCGGTGGCGTCGGCCTCGGGATTGCGCCAGTAGCCGGGCACGATGGAGGCGCCGGCGATCCACAATTCGCCCGGAGTGCCGGGGGGCACCTCGCGGCCGTCCTCGTCCATGACCTTGAGGTCGATGCAGGGCATCAGCCGGCCGACGCTGTCGAGCCGCTCGGGCGGGGCATCGCGGGGCAGGATGGCGACGGGCGAACTGGTCTCGGTGGCGCCATAGACGTTGAACAAGGTGAGCTTCGGGCTCTTCTCCTTCAGCCGGCGGGCGCTAGCCTCCGGCATGGGGGCGCCGCCGAAGGCCGCGATGCGCCAGCTGGACAGGTCCAACTGCTCGAACTGCGGATCGAGCAGGCAGAGGTTGTACATGGCCGGCACCATGAGCGCGGCGGTCAGCTTCTCCCGCGCCGCCAGCTCCAGGAACAGCCGGGCCTTGAACTGGCCCATGAGGATGAGGCACGCCCCCGCCGCCAGCGTGCCGTGGATGACGCCCACCAGCCCGGTCATGTGGGCGTTCGGCACTGCGAGCACGGTGCGGTCGCCGGGCTCCAGCCCCAGCGCGTAACGGTAATGCAGGCAGGAATGGATGACGCCCAGATGGGTCAGCACCGCGCCCTTCGGCTTTCCGGTGGTGCCGGAGGTGTAGAGGATGCAGAAGGGATCTTCTTCAAAGACCTCGGCTGCCAGGACTTGCGCGGCGCGGTCGGGCGCCAGCGGCGTGAACAGTTCCTCGTAGGGCACGGAGCCCGCCGCAACGCCGCCGGCGACGAAGCGGTAGCGCAGCTCGGGCACCTCGGCGGCCTCCGGCAGCTCGGCGGCGCAGGCGGCGTCGTGGACCAGCAGCATGGCCCCGCTCTGGGCGAGGATATAGGCGATCTCCGGCCGCCGCTGGCGGATGTCGAGGGTGACATGGATGGCGCCGATGCGCGCGCAGGCCAGCGACAGCTCCACCACCGCCAGATGGTTGCCCACCAGCGTGGCGACGCGCGCGCCCTTGCGCACCCCATGGGCGAAGAGCCCGTCCGCCAGCCGCTCCACCGCCGCGTCCAGCGCGCCATAGGTGACGCGCCGCCCGCCATCCACCACGGCGAGGGCATCCGGCGTGCGCGCCGCCCAGGACCGGAACAGGGCATCGACGCTGGGCGGGCGGTCGATGAAGCACGGCACGACCCGGCCGAAATGGACTTCGTGTCTGATCATGGCTTCCTCCCGGAGCGCCCCCGCGCGGCACTTGCGGCCGCTTCGCGGGACCCGTCCGCTGGCGTTCAAATCACTTTATGCGAGGCCCGTCCCCCGCTCACGGCTCCAGCACCACCTTGCCCACGGTGCGCCGGCCCGCCAGCGCCTCCAGCGCCGCCGGCGCCTGCGCGAGCGGGAACACGTCGCGGATGAGCGGGACAATGGCCCCGGTCCGGCGCAGCGCGAACAATTCGTCGAACAGGACGCCCACCAGCTCGGGACGATGCTGGCGGTAGGCGCCCCAATAGACACCCATGGCGGCGGCGTTCTTCAGCAGCAGCCGGTTGGAGGGCAGGTCCGCCACCGCCCCGCCGGCAAAGCCCACGATGACGAGCCGCCCGCCCCAGGCGAGGCACCTCAGGCTGTCCACCGCGACCTTGCCGCCCACCGGATCGACGATGACATCCACGCCCCGGCCGTGGGTGATCTCCTTCACCCGCTCCACCAGCGGCTCGGCGGCATAGTCGATGATCTCGTCGGCGCCGAGGTCACGGCACAGGGCCGTTTTCTGCGGCCCGCCGGCGGTTGCGATCACCCGTGCCCCCCAGTGACGCGCCAGCTGGATCGCCGCGGACCCGACGCCGCCCGCCCCCGCATGCACCAGCACCGTCTCGCCCGCCTTCAGGCCGGCGCGGTGGCGCAGGGCGAGATGGGCGGTGGGATAGATCACCGGCAGGGCCACGGCCTCGCGCAGGGGGAAGTCGTCGGGCAGCTTCTGCGCGCCCAGCGCCGGCACCGCTGCATGATCGGCGAAGCCGCCGTGGTCCATGAGCGCGCACAGCCGGTCGCCGGGGCGGAACCGGCTGTCCGGCCCGGCCTCCACCACCGTGCCCGCCACCTCGATGCCGGGGGTGAAGGGCAGGGGCGGCTTCACCTGGTAGCGGCCGCGGATCATCAGCGTATCGAGGAAGTTGACCCCCGCCGCCGCCACCTTCACCACGCAGCCGTCGCCGGTGGCGCGCGGGTCCGGGCAGTCGCCGAACACCATGGCGCCGTCTTCGGTAATCTCATGCACGCGCCAGCCACGCATGGCGGACCCCTTTCTGCGATCACGCCTGATGGGCGCTGGGGGGGATGAGATAGGCGGCGGTGCTGCCGCGCCGGGCCTTGGCCTTCTTCAGCTCGTCGCGGGCGATGGTGCGCAGGTGCACCTCGTCCGGCCCGTCGATGAAGCGCATGGCCCGGCCCCAGGTCCACAGGTAGGACAGCGGCGTGTCGGGGGTGAGGCCCATGGCGCCGAACACCTGGATGGCCCGGTCCACCACCTGCGTCTGCACCCGCGCCGCCGCCACCTTGATGGCGGAGACCTCGATGCGGGCGGCCTGGTTGCCGGCCCGGTCCATGAGCCATGCGGCGCGCAGCACGTGCAGGCGCAGCTGGTCGATCTCGATACGGGACTGGGCGATCCAGTCCTGGATGTTGGCATAGTCGGCGAGGTGGCGCCCGAAGGTGCGCCGCTCCAGCGCGCGCTCCATCAGCAGCTCCAGCGCCAATTCGCACTGGCCGATGGTGCGCATGCAGTGATGCACCCGCCCCGGCCCGAGCCGTGCCTGGGCCAGCGCAAAGCCCTGTCCCTCCTGCCCGAGGAGGTTCTCCGCGGGCACCCGCACGTCGCGCAGCAGCACCTCGCAATGCCCCTCCGGCGCATGGTGGTGCATGATGGGCACATCCCGCACCAGCCGCACGCCTGGCGTATCGAACGGCACGATGACCATGGAATGGCGGGCGTGGGGATCGGCCTCCGGCCGTGGATCGGACAGGCCCATCACGATCACGAAGCGGTTGTTGGGGTGCTTGGCGCCGGTGGTGAACCACTTGCGGCCGTTGATGACGTAGTCGTCGCCGTCACGCAGGATGGTGGTCTGCAAATTGGTAGGGTCGGAGGAGGCGGTGTCCGGTTCGGTGATGCCGACGCAGGAGCGGATGCGCCCCTCCAGCAGCGGCAAAAGCCATTGTTCGCGCTGCGCCGGCGTGGCGAACATGTGGAGGATCTCCATGTTCCCGGTGTCCGGCGCGTTGCAGTTGAACACTTCCGCTGCCCAGGGAATGCGGCCCATGATCTCCGCCAGCGGGGCATATTCCAGATTGGTGAGGCGCATGCCCGGCTCGTCGTCCTTCAGGGCGGGCAGGAAGAGGTTCCACAGGCCCTCCGAATAGGCCTTCGCCTTCAGCCGCTCGATCAGGTCGAGGGGATAGCGGCCCGCCTCCACCTCGCGGTGCCACTGGGTGTTGGCCGGCAGCACGTGCGCCGCCATGAAGTCGCTGACACGCGCGCGCAGCCCCTCGACCTTGTCGGAATAGGCAAAATCCATCTCTTGTCTTCCTTGTTCCCGCAGGCGGCCCTCAGGCGGCGCCCGTGGTGATGAGTTCGACGGCGCGGCGCGCGTAATTCTCGGACAGGCGGCCGACGCGTTCGGCGCCTTCGGCGGCGGCGTTGCCGTTCCTGGCGCGGGCGGCGATGCCCTCGAAGATCACGGCGAAACGGAACAGGGCGAACACCCGGTGGAACGGTGCAAAATCCTCCGCCCGGCCGCCGGCGGCGCCATACCAGCTAAGGAAATCCTCCCGCTCCGGCAGGCCCTGCGCGGCCAGATCGGTGCCCCTGAGGCCGCCGTATTCCTCCGGCCTTGTGTCCCAGGTGACGCCGAAATGGGCCACATCCGCCATGGGATCGCCGATGGTGGACAGTTCCCAGTCCAGCACGCCGATCACCCGCGGCTCCACGGGGTGGAACATGAGGTTGCCGATGCGAAAATCCCCATGGGCGATGGCGGGTGCGCCGGAGGCGGGGAAGTGGCGCGG
This sequence comes from Xanthobacter autotrophicus, assembly GCF_029991245.1. Lineage (GTDB taxonomy): Bacteria > Pseudomonadota > Alphaproteobacteria > Rhizobiales > Xanthobacteraceae > Xanthobacter > Xanthobacter autotrophicus_C. The sequence goes on along the minus strand of NZ_JAIVFO010000008.1, from coordinate 45,284 downwards.
CAGCCAGTCGATGAGCGCGTCCACCTCCGCCAGCTCGCGGGTGCGCGATTGCTGCCACTGCCGGGTCCAGCGCGCCACCTGCCGCTCGAAATAGCCGTCGGGCCGGCCATAATCGCCGAGCCCCGCAGCGCGCCAATCCACCCCATGGAGCCGCGCCAGCATGTCGGCGGCGCTGCGGTACATGGCCTTGCGCTCGCCCACCGGCGCGGCGGCAAGGCCGCAATCGCCGAACACCCGGCCGTCCAGCCGCTCCATCACATAGAAGGGCGTGCCGATCACCGCCGGGTCAGCGCAGAAGTGCACCATGCGCGGCACCGGCACCGCGCTGTCGCGCAGGGCGTGCTGGATGCGGTGCTCGCGGTCCACCGCGTGGGCCGAGGGCAAAACCGGCCCGCCCGGCTGCTTGCGCAGCACCAGCCGGTGGCTGGGACTGTCCACGAAGAAGGTGGGATTGGACTGCCCACCGGAGATCGGTTCTACCCCCACCGGCCCGCAGAAGCCCGGCACGCGCGCGGCGAGATGGCGCGCCAGCGCTTCGGCATCGAAACCTGCGGCGGCCGGTGCCGGTGGGGCTGCGACAGGCGTGGGTGCGACAGGGGGAGGTGCGACAGGCATGGATCCTCGCGTCAAAAGCGGCCGGGAGCGCGTCCCATGCGGATCGGGAAGGCGGTCCTGTTGCGTGCGCGGGAGCCGGGGCGCGCGGCCCCACCCCCGCTGAAGGGTCATTTCTTCACCAGCGGGCATTCGCTGCGCGACAGGGGCTGGAAGGCATCCGCCGCGGGAATGGTGCGGACGATCTTCAGATAGTCCCACGGCCCCTTGGATTCGGCCGGGGTCTTCACCTGGGCCAGATACATGTCGTGGATCATCCGGCCGTCGGGGCGGATGGAGCCGTTGCGGGCGAAGAAGTCGTCGATGGGCAGTTCGCGCATCTTGTCGGCCACCACATTGCCCTCCACCGAATTGGCGGCCTTGGCGGAGCGCAGGAAGTGCAGCACCGCCGAATAGACCCCCGCATGCAGCATGGTGGGCTTGCGGCCGCCCATGCGCCTGGCCCAGCGTTCGGACCAGGCGCGGTTCTGCGCATCCATGTCCCAATAGAAGCCGGTGGTCAGCAGCAGGCCCTGCGCCCGGGTGAGGCCAAGGGCGTGGATGTCGGTGATGAAGATGACCATGGCCGCGAGGCGCTGCTTGTCGCCGCCGATGCCGAATTCATGGGCCTGCTTGAGGGAAGTGATCAGGTCCGCCCCGCCGTTGGCGAATGCGATCACCTTGGCGCCGGAGGCCTGTGCCTGCAGCAGGAAGGAGGAGAAATCCGCATTGCTCAGCGGGTGGCGCACCGAGCCCAGCACCTTGCCGCCATTGGCGCGGATGACCTCGGACGCGTCCCGCTCCAGCGACTGGCCGAAGGCGTAGTCCGCCGTCAGGAAGTACCAGCTGTCGCCGCCCTCGGCGACCACCGAGCGGGCGGTGCCATTGGCCATGGCGTAGGAATCATAGACCCAGTGGAACGAGGTGGGCGAGCAGGCCTTGTTGGTGAAGACCGTGGAGCCGGCGCCGGTGTTCAGCAGCACCTTGTTCTTGGCGCGGGTGATCTCCTGCACCGCGAGGGCGATGGCCGTGTTCGGCACGTCCACGATCACGTCCACATTCTCTTCGTCGATCCAGCGCCGGGCGATGGAGGCGCCCACGTCCGCCTTGTTCTGCCCGTCGGCGGAGACGATGGTGATGGGCTTGCCGTCGATGGTGCCGCCGAAATCCTCCACCGCCATCCTGGCGGCCTCGATGGAGCCTTGCCCCACGAGGTCGGTGTAGACACCGCTGAGATCGGTGAGCACGCCGACCTTGATGCCCCGCGCCGGCACCTGGGCCGCCGCCGTGCCGGCGGCCGCCAGCAGCGCCGCGCCGACGAGGCCCGCGCAAATCCGTTTCATTGCCATGCTTTCCTCCCCGCGGACACCTTCGGCGCCTCTTTGAGCGTCGTTATTCTGTTTGTCCGACAATCTGATTATTGATCAAGAAATGCGGCTGTCAAGCGGGGAGGCGGAGGGTGCAGGTCGGGCTTCGGCGGCGAGCGGGCGAAAATGCGAGGGCGCGGGAAATGAGAACATATTGCGAACTGAGAACAAAGCATGTACATGTGCTGCGTTCTCATTTCCCCTTGCACCAGCACCGGAGCGCGGCGATGACTCAGTCGACACTCAGACTCGTCGAAGGTTCTTCCATGGATAAGACCAAGGCGCTGGATGCCGCTCTCTCCCAGATTGAGCGGCATTTCGGCAAGGGCTCGATCATGCGGCTCGGCAAGGGCGGCAAAGCCTTGGAAATCGAGAGCATTCCCACCGGCTCGCTCGGGCTCGACATTGCCATCGGCATCGGCGGCCTGCCCAAGGGGCGCGTCGTCGAGATCTTCGGACCGGAATCGTCCGGCAAGACCACCCTGGCGCTCCACACGGTGGCGGAAGCGCAGAAGCGCGGCGGCACCTGCGCCTTCATCGATGCCGAGCATGCCCTCGACCCGATCTATGCGCGCAAGCTCGGCGTCAATCTCGATGAGCTGCTCATCTCCCAGCCCGACGCGGGAGAGCAGGCGCTGGAAATCGCCGACACGCTGGTGCGCTCGGGCGCCATCGACGTGCTGGTGGTTGATTCGGTGGCGGCGCTCACCCCGCGCGCCGAACTCGACGGCGAGATGGGCGACAGCCAGCCCGGCATGCAGGCGCGCCTCATGAGCCAGGCGCTCCGCAAGCTTACGGCATCCATCTCCAAGTCCAACACCATGGTCATCTTCATCAACCAGATCCGGATGAAGATCGGCGTCATGTACGGTTCGCCGGAGACCACCACCGGCGGCAACGCGCTCAAATTCTATGCCTCGGTGCGGCTCGACATCCGTCGCATCGGCATGATCAAGGAGCGCGACGAAGTGGTGGGCAACCAGACCCGCGTGAAGGTGGTGAAGAACAAGCTCGCGCCGCCCTTCAAGCAGGTGGAGTTCGACATCATGTACGGCGAGGGGATCTCCAAGACCGGCGAACTGCTCGATCTCGGCGTCAAGGCCGGCGTGGTGGAGAAGTCCGGCGCCTGGTTTTCCCACGACAGCCAGCGCCTGGGCCAGGGCCGCGAGAACGCCAAGACCTTCCTGAAGCAGAACCAGGAGGTGGCCGGCCGCATCGAGGCGGCGATCCGCCAGAATGCGGGCCTCATCGCCGAAAAGATCCTTGCCGGAACGCCGGAGGAGGATGCCGACGGCGACCCGGCCGACGCCTGAGCAGGGCTCGCCGAGGCGTTTCTGGACAAGCGGCGCACCCATCGCTAAACGAACCCGGTTCCGGCGGGCGTCATTTCGCCTTCGCGGGAACCGCGCGGCGGGCCTTCGGGCGGCGCTGGCGCGAAGCGATCACCAGAGCCGGCTTCCACGCTGGGACCGGCACCTAAGGATTGTGGCCGGCACATGAGCGGCGTCAACGAGATCCGGTCGAGCTTCATCGACTACTTCGTCAAAGAGGGCCACGAGGCGGTCGCCTCCTCGCCCCTCGTGCCGCAGAACGACCCGACGCTCATGTTCACCAATGCGGGCATGGTGCAGTTCAAGAACGTCTTCACCGGCGTCGAGAAGCGGCCCTATTCCCGTGCTGCGACCTCCCAGAAGTGCGTGCGCGCCGGCGGCAAGCACAACGACCTCGACAATGTGGGCTATACCGCGCGGCACCACACCTTCTTCGAGATGCTCGGCAATTTCTCGTTCGGGGACTATTTCAAGGATCGGGCCATCGAGTTGGCCTGGAATCTCGTCACCCGCACCTTCGACCTGCCGCGCGATCGCCTCGTGGTCACCGTCTTCAGCGAGGACGAGGAAGCCTACGGCCTGTGGAAGAAGATCGCCGGCCTGAGCGACGACAAGATCATCCGCATCCCCACCTCCGACAATTTCTGGTCCATGGGCGACACCGGCCCGTGCGGCCCCTGCTCGGAGATCTTTTTTGACCACGGCCCGCACGTGCCCGGCGGTCCCCCCGGCTCGGCAGACCAGGACGGCGACCGCTTCATCGAGATCTGGAACCTCGTCTTCATGCAGTTCGAGCAGCTGCCGGGGGGCGAGCGCCTGGCGCTGCCGCGGCCGTCCATCGACACCGGCATGGGGCTTGAACGGGTCTCGGCCGTGCTCCAGGGCGTGCACGACAATTATGACACCGACCTCATGCGCGCCCTCATCGCCGAGGTGGCCGAACTGACCTCGGTGGACCCGGACGGTCCGCAGAAGGCGAGCCACCGGGTCATCGCCGACCACCTGCGGGCGTCGGTCTTCCTGACGGCGGATGGGGTGCTGCCCTCCAACGAGGGGCGCGGCTACGTGCTGCGCCGGATCATGCGCCGGGCCATGCGCCACGCGCAGCTGCTGGGCGCCAAGGATCCCCTGATGCATCGCCTGGTGCCGATCCTGGTGCGGGAGATGGGCCGGGCCTACCCCGAGATCGTGCGCGCCGAATCCCTCGCCGAAGAGACCTTGCTGCTGGAGGAGACGCGCTTCCGCCGCACCCTCGAGCGCGGCCTCTCCATCCTGGAGGAGGAGAGCACGGGGCTGACGTCCGGCGGGCAGTTCCCCGGGGAGGTGGCGTTCAAGCTCTATGACACCTACGGTTTCCCCCTCGATCTGACCCAGGATGCCCTGCGCGCCCGCGGCATTTCGGTGGACACCACGGCGTTCGATGCCGCCATGGCGCGGCAGAAGGCGGAGGCCCGGGCGAGCTGGGCCGGCTCGGGCGAGGCGGCCACTGATACGCTGTGGTTCTCCGTGCGCGACGAGGTAGGGGCCACCGAGTTTCTTGGCTATGAGACGGAGAAGGCGGAGGGCGTCGTTGCGGCCCTGGTGCGTGACGGCGCCGTGGTGGACAGCCTTGCTGCTGGCGAGAAGGGCCTGATCATCCTCAACCAGACCCCGTTCTATGCCGAATCGGGCGGCCAGGTGGGTGATGTCGGGCGGGTGAGCGGGGAGGGCGGCGTCACCGCGCAAGTGGTGGCCACCCAGAAGAAGCTCGGCGATCTCTTCGTCCATGAGGTGAAGGTCGAGGCCGGCACCCTGAAGCGCGGCATCGCGCTGGTGCTGGAGGTGGACCACACCCGCCGGGCCGCCGTGCGCGCCAACCATTCCGCCACCCACCTGCTGCACGAGGCGTTGCGGCGGGTGCTCGGCGACCACGTGGCCCAGAAGGGCTCGCTGGTGGCACCGGACCGCTTGCGGTTCGATTTCTCCCATTCCAAGCCCCTCAGCGACGGGGAACTCGCCGAGGTGGAGACCATCGCCAACCGCTTCGTGCTGCGCAACGAGCCGGTGGAAACCCGCGTCATGGCCGTGGACGACGCCATCACCTCGGGCGCGCGGGCATTGTTCGGCGAGAAATACGGTGACGAGGTGCGCGTGGTCTCCATGGGGACCGATGACGGCAACGGCGCGCCCTATTCAGTGGAGCTGTGCGGTGGCACCCATGTGAAGCGCACCGGTGACATCGGCCTCATCTCGGTGGTGTCGGAAGGCGCCGTGGGGTCGGGCGTCCGGCGCATCGAGGCGCTGACCGCCGACGCCGCGCGCCGGCACCTCAACGCTGCCTCCGCCGCTTTGGCGGGGACTGCGGCGGTGCTCAAGGCGCCGGTGGCTGAGGTGGAGGCGCGGGTGGCGACCCTGGTGGAGGAGCGCCGCCGGCTCGAGCGCGAACTGGCGGAGGCCCGCAAGAAGCTGGCCATGGGCGGCGGTGGCGAGGCATCCGGCGACGCGGTGCGCACCGCAGGCGACATCAAGCTCCTCGCGCGGCGGGTGGAGGGCATCGAGATCAAGGATCTCAAGGGCCTGGTGGACGAGGGCAAGAAGCAGATCGGGTCCGGCGTGGTGGCCATCGTCGGCGTCACCTCCGACGGCAAGGCCGGCATCGTGGTCGGCGTCACCGCCGATCTCACCGCCCGCTTCGACGCGGTCGCGTTGGTGCGTCTGGGCTCGGAAGCCCTGGGCGGGAAAGGCGGCGGTGGCCGTCCCGACCTGGCACAGGCCGGCGGTCCGGACGGCGCCAAGGCGGAAGCCGCCCTCGACGCCATTGCGGCGGCGCTGGCCGGCTAGAGCGTTTTCCGTTCGCATCGGCTCACGGGAAATGCTCTAGAATCTTGTTTTGACGCGTTTTCTTTACGCGAACCGGTATCCACTTCGCTTGAAAACGCTCTAGATCCCGGCCAGGAACTGGGGCCCGTCCTCCTGCGTGCGCAGGGGAGGGCGCCCGGCGTCATCCCGCGTCTGGGCGCTCTCGCGCGATCCGGTCAGATTGACTCAACCTGATCGGTGAATCGCCCTCTAACTCTAGGATTGAGAACGCGTTCGCCGATCAGCTTGCGATGCAAGCTGATCGGCGCGTGCTCTAGCCTTCCGTCGCCGCCACAGCGGTCGGCGCCGCGGCTGGCATGGTCGGGCCGAAGACGGCCTCGAAGGCCACGCGCAGCACCGCATCGACCTCGCCCATGCTCACCGGCAGGCCGAGGTCGGCAAGGCTCGTCACCCCATGCTCGCGCACGCCGCAGGGCACGATGCCGCCGAAATGGGACAGGTCCGGCTCCACGTTCACAGAGATGCCGTGGAACGTCACCCAGCGGCGCACCCGAATGCCGATGGCGGCGATCTTGTCCTCGCCGCCGCCGCGCCGGCGGACCCAGACGCCGACCCGGTCTTCCCGCCGCTCGCCGGTCACGTTGAATGCCGACAGGGTTGCGATGATCCAGGCCTCCAGCGCGCTCACATAGCGCCGCACGTCCGGTGAGCGGCGCTTCAGGTCGAGCATCACATAGGCCACGCGCTGGCCCGGGCCGTGATAGGTGAACTGCCCGCCGCGCCCGGTTTCGTAGACGGGAAAGCGCGCGTCCACGAGGTCCTCGGGGCGGGCGCTGGTGCCGGCGGTGTAGAGCGGCGGGTGCTCCAAGAGCCACACGCACTCTCGCGCGGTGCCCTCGGCGATGGCGGCGACCCGTGCTTCCATGGCGGCAAGCGCGGCGGGGTAGGGGATGGGGCCGTCGCTGATGGCCCATTCCACGGCCGGGGCGTCGGCGCCGGTCGGCTGGAACTGGGTTTCGAGGCTGGCGCGGGGGGCAGAGGCGGTCATGGACAGATGCTTACATACCTTTGCGCCGGAATTCATCCGGCAGAAGGCTCAGTCGCCGCTGGGGCTTCGACCGATGCCGAGCAAGGCCGGTTTCGGCAACAGCCAGAACCGATCGCCGCCCGGCTCGATACCAACGGCCGGTGAGGCCGTTCATCGGCCGTTGGTATAATCCGTCGTGCCGCGCGGTCCAGTCCCCGGAGCACGCGGCCGTCGTCCGGCCGGGGATGGCTGAGCGGACGTTCCCGGTCGGCGGCGTCAACCGGATCGGGTGCCGCCCGCCCGCCGGGATGCGTCATCCACAGGCTGGGCGCGGATCGGGCGGGGCGGTACGGGAGACACTTGTAGCCGCCAATCCGATCTGTTAGACGATGGCCCCCGGCTGGGAGCGGTCCTTACAGGAACCCCCGGACGGAGCCATCCCTGACTGCGGTCGTGGCGGAATTGGTAGACGCGCTAGCTTGAGGTGCTAGTGGGGAGACCCGTGGAGGTTCGAGTCCTCTCGTCCGCACCAGTGGATTGGTGAGCTTGCAGCGCACGGCGCGCAAGCCACGAAAACGGCGGCCTTCGGGCCGCCGTTTTCGTTTCCGGCCCCGTTTCGTATCAGTCCGGCGCGGCGGCCTTTCGCGTCCGCGGGCTTCAGCCCGGTTGCTTCGGCACCATGTGCACCACCGTGTAACCGCGCTCGGCGAGGGCGCGCAGGAAGGCGGGAATCATGGCGGCGGTGTAGGTCTTGGTGTCGTGGAACAGCACGATGCCCCCGCCCGCCGCATCGAGCCGCTTCAGCACCAGGTCCAGCTCCGCCTCGGGCGTCATCACGTTCCAGTCGCTGGCCCAGAAATCGGCGCCGAACACGGCGATGCCCTTGCCGTCCAGAAAGGTGAGCAGTTCGGGCGTCGCGGCGAAGCCGGGGAAGCGGAAGAAGGGCACCCGGGCCGCCGGCCCGCTCGCGCCATAGGCGGCCTTTTCGTCGGCGGCGATGCCGCGCTCGATTTCCTTCACCGCCGCCTCGAACGGCATCCTGGCCAGGGTCGCGGCGGGATGGGTCAGGGTGTGGTGGGCGATGGTGTGGCCCTCCGCCAGGGCGCGGCGCACCAGCTCGGGCCGCGCCCTGGCGTTCTCGCCGATGAGGAAGAAGGTGGCGTGGACGCATTCCGCCTTCAGGGCGTCGAGGACGGCAGCGGTGGTCTTGGGCCATGGGCCGTCGTCGAAGGTGAGCACCACCTCCCTGGGCGCCAGCGGCAGGGTGGCGGGAAACGACTTCGTCCCCACCCGCACGCCCTTGGGCTCGATCTCCAGCACGCGCGCGGTGCCGAGGGCGTCGGGACGGCCGGGGCACGTCTCGGCGGCGTTCGCGGAGGGGGCGCTTGCGCCGGCGGCCGCAAGAAGGAAGAGACCAAGCGTTGCGGCGCGCCGCAGGGAGGCTGGCATGGCGTTTTCCGCGTGGTCCTTTCGTTCACCCTGCGGGGGCAAGGGGCGTTACGCTCGCGTTCGGCCCGGACTGGGTCATGCCCGCTCCCGGATGCTTGGCGCCAGCCGTGGCGGGGCAGGGCCGTCCCTGTCGCGCCACGGGCCGGCACACACAGCCGTGATGCCGGGCGAGTGTAATTTCCACGCCTTTGTGGCGAATAACAGCCCAACGAACATGTGGAGGATGCCGTGCGCCATGCCAACCCTCTCGCCCGGATCGTCGTATCGGCCACGCTGGCGGTGCTGCCCGCCTCCGGCGCCCGGACACAGGGCCTTCTGAGCCATACCGACATGCAGGGCCCGGCGATGACGCAGGCCGAGATGACACGGGACGAGGTGGTCGCCCTTCTCGCCGCCGCCACGCCCGAGCATCCCGCCGATCTCACGGGCAAGCAGCTCAACGGCCTGGATCTTTCGGGTCTCGACTTGCGCCACGCGCGGTTGCGCACCGCACGCCTCAACAAGGCCCGGCTCAGGGGCGCGCGCCTGGACGGCGTGGTGCTGGATCAGGCGTGGCTCATGGGCGCGGACCTCAGCGATGCGCATCTGGCCGGCGCCAGCCTCTTCGGTACCCAGATGATCGGCGCGCGCCTCGATCGGGCGGATCTCGCCGGCGCCCGCATCACCGCCAATCTCACCGGCGCCAGCCTGGCGGGTGCCCGGCTGGCGGGGGCAGACCTTTCCGCCGACATGCGCAACCAGTCCATGGGCCTGATGCGCGGGGACCTCACCTCGGCGAATCTTGCCGGGGCCGACCTCACCGGCGCCAATCTCGGACGAACCATGCTCGAATATGCCGATCTGTCCGGCGCGAACCTGTCCCGCGCGACTCTCACGGGAGCGGAACTCGGCGGCGCGAACCTCACCGGCGCGACGGTCGCCGGCGCCACCTTCACCGGTGCGGACGTGAACTCGGCACGCCTTTGGGACCTGCGCGGCCTCGACGAAGCCATCGGCTTCGATCGGGTCAGGAACCTCGACCTCGCCGTGCGCCCCGCACTTCGCTGATCGCGCACGGCCGCCCAAAGGGCGGATCAGAAGTCCGGCGCTGCGGGCGGGGCTGCCACCCGGGCATTGGGCTGCGGTATCTGCCGGATAAGGCTTCACAAACGACTGCCTTCCCTCTAGAGCGACGGACGGGTGTCGATCCGTCACCGTTGCTTGGCGGGACTTCCTGCCCCAGATCCCCGACCCGTGCCCAAGCTCCGACCGAGCGGGCACCCGACCCCCGCCTCGAAGACCGGGAGGACCCCATGCGCGAGGATGCCGACGCGCCTGTCGCTGAAGGTGCGGATGCCGCGCCCGAAGTCCGCGACTCCGACGGCACCCTGGCCGACGGGTTCCGGCAGGCCATCCGCGAGGCCATCGCCGCGCGCGACGTGGACCGGCTGACGGCGCTCACCGGCGACCTCCACGAAGCCGACATGGGCGATCTCATCGAGGAGCTGGACGGCGATGAGCGCCGCCGGCTCATCGAGCTGCTGGGTCCCGCCTTCGACTTCACCGCGCTGACCGAGCTGGACGAGACGGTGCGCCTCGGCATCCTGCGCGGGCTGTCGCCGCTCACCATCGCGCGCGGCATGCGCGACATCGATTCGGACGATGCCGTCTACATCCTCGAAGATCTCGACGAGGAAGAGATGGGCGCGGTGCTGCAGCACCTTCCGGCGCCCGAGCGCGTGGCCCTGCGGCGCTCCCTCGACTATCCCGAGGACAGCGCCGGCCGGCGCATGCAGACCGAGTTCATCGCCGTGCCGCCGTTCTGGACCGTGGGCCGCACCATCGACTACATGCGCGAGACGCCGGACCTGCCGGAGACCTTCTACGAGGTGTTCGTGGTGGACCCGGCCTACCGGCTGGTGGGCTCGGTCTCCCTCGACCGGCTGCTGCGCACCCGGCGCACCATGCTGGTGACCCAGGTGAAGACCGAGCAGCTGAAGGGGGTGAAGGCCACCGACGACCAGGAGGACGTGGCGCGCCTGTTCGAGCGCTACAACCTGGTCTCGGCCCCGGTGGTGGACGATGCCGGCCGGCTCGTGGGCGTCATGACCATCGACGACGTGGTGGACGTGATCCAGGAGGAGGCGGACGAGGACCTGCGCGCCCTCGCCGGCGTGGGCAGCGACGAGGAGCTTTCCGACAGCGTCGCCTACACGGCCAGGAGCCGCCTGCCCTGGCTGGTGGTCAATCTCGGCACCGCCTTCATCTCCGCCTCCATCATCGGCCTGTTCGAGGCCACCATCGAGAAGATGGTGGCGCTGGCGGTGCTCATGCCCATCGTCGCCTCCATGGGGGGCAATGCCGCCACCCAGACCATGACCGTGGCGGTGCGCGCGCTCGCCACCAAGGACCTGTCCAGCCACAATGCCCGCCGCATCGTCTCGCGCGAGGTGCTGGTGGGGCTGTTCAACGGGCTGGCGCTGGCGTGCCTGCTCGGCCTCATCGCCGGCGCGTGGTTTGCCAACGCGCAGCTCGGGGCGGTCATCGCCAGCGCGCTGGTTTTGAACATGATGGCGGCGGGCCTGTTCGGCATCCTCATTCCGCTCGCCATCTCGTGGCTGAAGCTCGACCCGGCCGTGGCGTCGGGCGTGTTCGTGACCACGGTGACGGACACGGTGGGCTTCTTCGCCTTCCTCGGCCTCGCCACCTGGTGGTTCGGCGCCTAGAGGTGCCTTCACGCCAGGCATTTCAACCTGAGCGGTGCAAGGCCCTCTTCTAGCTGCATGGCTTTTGGCGTCGGATGCGGTGTGTGCAGGGAAGCCGCTGCCCCTTGCGCCGCTGGGGAATCTGTCGGACAAATCAGCCCTCTGCCGCGCCCCGCGCGCGCGTTGTGACGCGACCCCCGGCCAGCCTGAACGCCGCCCATGAAGGAGGGCACTGCCATTCCCCGCCGACAGGGCAGCCCTGGTTATCGTTCCCTTCTGGCGGGCCTGGTGGCGCTGGCGCTTCTGGTGGCGGGCCTCGTCACGGTCTTCGTGCTGGCCGGCCTGCGCCAGGACGACAAGGCGCGCACCCGAGAGCGCGCCGCGCTGCTCGCCTCCCTGCACGCCCGCGAAACGGTGATGGAGCAGGCGCTGGTCGCCACCACCGACGAGCAGGAAACGCTCCACCATCTGGCGCTCGGGGACATGACCCCCCTGCATCGCCGTTTCGGCATGAAGCTCAATAGCGGCTTCGGCTTCGAGTTCGTCTACATCACCGACGCCAGGGGGCGCGTCATCTATTCCTCCGAGCGGGGAGAGCAGAACGAGCTGCGGGCGTTCGGCTGGATCCGCCCCGCCGTCGTGCGGGCTCTCGCCGACGGGCAGAAGGCGGCGCTCTCAGGCGTGGTCGCCACCGAGGATGCCGCGGGCCTTTTGGTGGCCCGACCGTTCGACGTAAAGGTCGAGGGGCTCGATGTGGCGCAGCCGCTGGTGGCCATCACGGTGGATGTCATCGACCCTGAATTCCTGCGGATGGTGGGTGCCCCCGCCAGCCTGGAGGAGGTGGAGCTGATCCATCAGCCGGGTCGTGGCGGGCTGCATACCGGCGTTTTCATCCCCAATCTCTATGACGGCTCGGAGGCGGAGCTGGTGTGGCGGGGCGCGCATCCCGGCAGCAAGATGCTGTGGGGGCTGCTGCCGGCCGCCGCCGTGCTCACCTCCCTTCTCGCCGTGCTGTTTCTGGTGCTCATGGTCCGGGCGCGCCGGATGGCGGCCGACCTCGTCACCAGCGAGGCCAGGGCGCGGGAGCTGGCCGCGCGGGATTACCTGACCGGCCTGCTCAATCGCGGCGCCTTCATCGAGGCGCTGGACGCCGCCATTGCCCGGCGCCGGAACGGCGAGACGCTGGCGCTGCTGTTCGTGGATCTCGACGACTTCAAGGAGATCAACGACAGCGCCGGCCACGCTGCCGGCGACGACCTGCTGCGCGCCTTCGCCCGGCGGACGGAGGAGGCGCTGGGGGAAGGCGGCGTGGTTGCACGGTTCGGCGGCGATGAATTCGTGGCCGTGGTCCACTGCCGGGAGGACGGCGACCTCGATCGCATGGTCCAACGGCTGTTCAAGGCGCTGGCGCCTCCGGTCCTGCTGGAGCGGGGCGGCGAGATGTGCCTGAGCGCCTGCGTGGGCGCCGCGCGCCTGCCCCAGGACGCCGCCAACGGCGCGGACCTGCTGCGGCTCGCCGATGTCGCCCTCTACCAGGCCAAGGCCGACGGCACCGGCCTCTACCGCCTGTTCGAGCCGGGGTTCGACGCGGCGCGGATCGAGCACCGGCGCATCGAGCTGGAACTCGCGGCGGCGCTGGACAAGGGCGAGATCACGCTGGTCTACCAGCCCCAGGTGGATGTGGAGAGCGAGCGCATCATCGGCTTCGAGGCGCTGGCGCGCTGGGACCATCCCACCCAGGGACGGCTCCTGCCGGGCGCCTTCCTGGCCGTGGCCGAGACCTCCCGCCTCATGGGCCGGTTCGACGCCTATGTGCTGCGCGCCGCCCTGCTGGACGCGCGGGCGCTGCCGGAGGTGACGCTGTCGGTGAACATGTCGGCGCTCAACCTGCGCCAGGGCGCCATCGCCGGCATGGTGGTCGCGGCGCTCGCCGAAACCGGGTTCGATCCGGCCCGGCTGGAGATCGAGATCACCGAAAGCGCCATCCTCGACGCCTCCAGCGAGGGCCAGGAGGCGCTCCAGAAGCTGCGGGACATGGGGGTGAGGCTCGCCCTCGACGATTTCGGCACCGGCCATGCCTCGCTGGTGCATGTGCGGCGCTTTCCCATCACCAAGATCAAGATCGACAAGTCCTTCATCCTCAACATGGGTACCGACCGGGATGCGTCGGCCATCGTGGAATACGTGATCCGGCTCGGCCGCTCCCTCGGCATTACCCTGACCGCGGAAGGGGTGGAGACGCGCGAGCAGTTGCGCTTCCTCAGGGCCTTCGGCGCCCAGCAGGCGCAGGGCTATCTGTTCGCGCCGCCGCTGCCCCTCGTGGCCGCGGCCGCCATGCTGGAGCGGCAGCACGTGGCGGATGCCGGTGTCGCGTCGGATGACGCTGCCGCCTCCGGCGAGCCTGCGTCCTCCGTCGGCCGTGTGGGGGAGCATGCGCCCGAGGGGTCGGTTGCGTCGACCACGCGGCGCGCACCGGGCTAGGATGATAATTTTCTTTTCAAGAAAATAATTATCTCTATAAGAGGCATTGCTCCGACCTTGGGGCATCTGCGGCGTGCCGCGGCGTTGCCTGCGCTGCGGCGATGAGGCGCCGTTCTGGCCTTGCCTTTGCGCGACGCGGTGGACACAAGGTCGGTGAACATCAGGCCCGCGAGCGGCGCCGCCTTCCGCTGGACGAGGCGCACCACGGCTGGCGGGGCAAAGCATTTGGGGGATGTGGTGATCGAGACCAAGCCCATCGACGGAAAGGCGTTCGCAGCCGGGCTGCGGGCCCGCATCGCACAGGAGGTGGCGCGCCTTGGCGCGGCCCACGGTCTCAAGCCAGGGCTCGCGGTGGTCCTCGTGGGCGAGGACCCGGCCAGCCAGGTCTATGTGCGCAACAAGGCGGCCCAGACCCTGGAGGCCGGCATGACCTCCTTCGAGCACAAGCTCGCGGTGGACACGCCCGAGGCGGACCTGCTGGCGCTGATCGCCAGGCTCAACGCCGATCCGGCGGTGAACGGCATTCTGGTTCAGCTGCCGCTTCCGGGGCAGATCGATGCCATGAAGGTGCTCTCCACCATCGATCCCGCCAAGGACGTGGACGGCTTCCATGTGGTGAATGCCGGCCGCCTCGCGGTGGGCCTCGACGCCCTGGTGCCGTGCACGCCGCTCGGCTGCGTGATGCTGCTGAAGCACCATCTGGGCAACCTTTCGGGCCTCAGGGCGGTGGTGCTGGGGCGCTCCAACATCGTCGGCAAGCCGGCGGCGCAACTGCTGCTGAAGGAGGATTGCACCGTCACCATCGCCCATTCGCGCACCCGCGACCTGCCGGGCGAGTGCCGCACCGCTGACATCCTCGTGGCCGCCGTGGGCCGGCCGGAGATGGTCCGCGGCGACTGGATCAAGCCCGGTGCGACCGTGATCGACGTGGGCATCAACCGCATTCCCAAGCCCGACGGCAAGACGCGCCTCGTGGGCGACGTGGCCTATCAGGAAGCGCAGGGCATCGCCGGCCTGATCACCCCGGTGCCGGGCGGGGTCGGCCCCATGACCATCGCCTGCCTGCTCCAGAACACCCTCACCGCTGCCAAGCGGCAGGCCGGGCTGGAATGAGACAAGGCCTGGTGAGCGTGGCTCACCGGGCCTTGGAACCAGACGGCGACAAGCCCTGGGGCTGCCCCCTCAGAGAGCTGCCACTTCAGAGAACGACCAGAGCGCCGACCAGCAACGCCAGAGGTGGCAGCCAGACCATGGCGAGGGCCAGTTGATGCCGGCCGCGGCGCCACATCATCAGGCCGAGGGCAGGGGCCAGCACGCTGATGGCGAGGGTCGAGCCCCAGCCAGCCACCGCAGAGGCTTCGCCGTTGGCGCCCTCCTGGGCGCCGAAGACGAATCCGGAAATGGCGATGAGCAGGATCGCAAGGCCAGCGTTCGCCAGCAGCCCCAGGCTGATGGCGAGCTTGAGGGCGAGCGGCGCGGCGGCAGCCTGATCAGGCGTGGTCACGTCGCTCGAATACTCAGCCGACGGCGCGATCGCGGATGGCGACACCCTTTTCCTCAAGGAAGGTCGCCAGTTCGCCGGCCTGGAACATCTCGCGCACGATGTCGCAGCCACCCACGAACTCGCCCTTGATGTAGAGCTGCGGGATGGTCGGCCAGCTGGCGTAGTCCTTGATGCCCTGCCGGACGGCGTCGTTTTCGAGCACGTTCACGCCCTTGAAGGGGACGCCCACGTGGTCGAGGATCTGCACCACCTGCCCGGAAAAGCCGCACTGCGGAAACTGGGGCGTGCCCTTCATGAACAGGACCACGTCACCAGACTTCACGATGGCGTCGATGTCTTCACGAATACCCATGGTCTCAAATCCATTCTGATCGGCCGAATGAGGGCCAGCATTCTTCAAGATCGGCCCTCGCGTGGCAAAGCGCAAGGGGGGTCCATGGGGGCGCGTCCGGGGCATTGTGCACTGCCGCGTGAGCGCACCGCCGGCGCGCGGGGGCGCAGGTCCCCGGATCTAGTCCGGCGCGGCGGTCTGGAGGGCGAGGGCGTGGAGCACGCCGCCCATGTTCCCCTTGAGCGCGGCATAGACCATCTGGTGCTGCTGCACCCGGCTCTTGCCGCGGAACGCCGCGGACACGATACGGGCGGCGTAGTGGTCGCCGTCGCCGGCCAGATCCTCGATCACCACCGTCGCGTCGGGCAGCGCGTCCTTGATGAGCTGCTCGATCTCGCGGGCATTCATGGGCATGGTCGCAGGGTCCTCAAAACGGCGGAGCGGTTCAGGACGAGGCACCCATGTAGATGGGCAGCCACGTCTCGTGCCGGTCGCGAAGCGATTCCACAACTATCGAGCGGTCGTCGGGGAGGATCAAGCGATCTCCGCCGGTCTTGCCGATCTTGACCATGGGCACGCCCGCCATTTCCGCCTTGTGGATCACCTCGGCGCCCTGGCCGGCGGGAACAGTCACCACATAACGGGCCTGGTCCTCGCCGAACCACCAGGCGTAGGGGTCCATGCCGGCCGGCGGGTCTTCCAGCGAGGTGCCCACGCGCCCGGCCATGGCCATCTCGGCGATGGCGATGAGGAGGCCGCCGTCGGAAATGTCATGCACGGCGGTGGCGAGGCCGTCGCGGATCAGGCCGCGCACGAAGTCGCCGTTGCGCTTCTCGGCGATGAGGTCCACCGGGGGCGGCGCTCCATCCTCGCGCTCGCAGACGGTGGCGAGGAAGGCCGAAGCCCCGAGCCAGCCCTGGGTCTTGCCCACCAGCAGCACCGGCTCGCCGGCGGCCTTGAAGGCCAGGGTCATGGAGGTGTGGAGGTCCTCGATCAGGCCGACGCCGCCGATGGCGGGGGTGGGCAGGATGCCCTTGCCGTTGGTCTCGTTGTAGAGGCTGACGTTGCCGGACACGACCGGGAAGTCCAGCGCCTCGCAGGCCGCGCCGATGCCTTTCACGCAGGCCACGAACTGGCCCATGATCTCCGGCTTCTCGGGATTGCCGAAATTGAGGTTGTCGGTGACGGCGATGGGGGTCGCGCCCACGGCGGTCAGGTTGCGCCAGGCTTCCGCCACCGCCTGCTTGCCGCCCTCGAAGGGATCGGCCTCGCAATAGCGCGGCGTCACGTCGGTGGTCAGGGCCAGGGCCTTGGGGCCGTCTTCGATGCGCACCACGGCCGCGTCGCCGCCGGGCCGCTGCACCGTGTTGCCGAGGATGAGGTGGTCGTACTGCTCCCACACCCAGCGCTTGGAGCACAGGTCCGGCGAGGCGATGAGCCGCTCCAGGGCATCGGCCACGGAGGCGTTGGTGCGCACGTCCTCGGGGGCCACCACCGGACGCGGCAGCGGCTCCTCATAGGGGCGGCGGTATTCGGGGGCCTGGTCGCCCAGGTCCTTGATGGGCAGGTCCGCTTCCACCACGCCGTTGTGCGTCACCACGAAGCGCAGGGTGTCGGTGGTGCGGCCGACGATGGCGAAGTCCAGCCCCCACTTGCGGAAGATGGCCTCGGCCTCGTCTTCCTTGCCGTCGGCGATTACCATGAGCATGCGCTCCTGGCTCTCGGACAGCATCATCTCATAGGCGCTCATGCCGGTCTCGCGGCAGGGCACGGCGTCGAGGTTCAGCTCCACGCCGAGGCCGCCCTTGGCGCCCATCTCCACCGCGGAACTGGTGAGGCCGGCGGCGCCCATGTCCTGGATCGCCACCACGCAGCCCGCCTTCATGATTTCAAGGCAGGCTTCCAGCAGCAGCTTCTCGGCGAAGGGGTCGCCCACCTGCACGGTCGGGCGCTTCTCCTCGGCGTCGGCGCCGAACTCGGCCGAGGCCATGGTGGCGCCGTGGATGCCGTCGCGGCCGGTCTTGGAGCCGAGATAGACGATGGCGCGGCCCACGCCGGTGGCGGCCGCGTAGAAGATCTCGTCGGTCCTGGCGAGGCCCACCGCCATGGCGTTGACCAGGATGTTGCCATTGTAGCGCTTGTGGAAGCCCACCGAGCCGCCCACCGTGGGCACGCCGAAGGAATTGCCATAGCCGCCGATGCCGGCCACCACGCCCGCCAGCAGCCGGCGGGTCTTCACATTGTGGCAGTCGCCGAAGCGCAGGAAGTTGAGCGCTGCGATGGGCCGCGCGCCCATGGTGAACACGTCGCGCAGGATGCCGCCCACGCCCGTTCCCGCACCCTGGTAGGGCTCGATGAAGGAGGGGTGGTTGTGGCTTTCCATCTTGAAGATGACCGCGAGGCCGTCGCCGATGTCCACCACGCCGGCATTCTCGCCCGGCCCCTGGATCACGCGCTTGCCCTTGGTGGGCAGGGTGCGCAACCAGACCTTGGACGACTTGTAGGAGCAGTGCTCGTTCCACATGGCGGAGACGATGCCAAGCTCGGTGATCGACGGCTCGCGGCCGATCAGCTTCACGAAGTGCTCGTACTCCTCGGGCTTCAGGCCATGCTCGGCCACCAGCTCCGGGGTGATGCGGGACGTGTTGGGGATGGAGTTCACAGCGGTTCGATCCGAATTGAGGGGCGTGGTCACGCCGCCTTCAGGGCTCCGGCAAGGCTCTCGAACAGGCCGCGGCCGTCGGTGGGGCCGATTTCCGGCTCGATGTAGTTTTCGGGATGCGGCATCATTCCCAGCACGTTGAACTTTTCGGAATAGATGCCGGCGATGCCGTTGATGGCACCGTTGGGGCCGTCGGTCTGGTCGATCTGGCCGTCGCGGCGGGCGTAGCGGAAGGCGATGCGGCCGTCATGCTCCAGCCGGGTGATGGTGCCCTCGTCCGCGGTGTAGTTGCCCTCGCCATGGGCGACGGGAATGCGGATGAGGTCGCTCTTGCGATAGGCCTTGGTGAAGGCGGTATCGGCCCGCTCCACCCGCAGCAGCACCTCGCGGCAGACGAAGCGCAGGCGGGCGTTGCGCACCAGCACGCCGGGCAGCAGGCCGGCCTCGCACAGGATCTGGAAGCCGTTGCAGATGCCGAGCACCAGGCCGCCCCTGGCGGCATGGGCGCGCACGGCCTCCATGATGTTGGCGCGCGCCGCGATGGCGCCGCACCTCAGATAGTCGCCGTAGGAGAAGCCGCCGGGCAGCACGACGAGGTCGGTGCCGGGGGGCAGTTCATGCTCGGCGTGCCAGACCACCTGCGGCTTCGCGCCCGCGACAAGGCGCAGCGCGCGCACGGCGTCCTGCTCACGGTTGGAGCCGGGGAAGAGGATGACAGCTGGTTTCATGATCTCTCAATGGGCGCAGGCCAGTGGCACGGGCCAATGGCACAGGCTGGGTCGAGCCGGCGTTCGAAAGGGCGACGCAGCACCGCACATGCGCGCCTGCCGCCCATGGCGCATCACTCCGCGAACTCGACCTTGTAGGTCTCGATCACGGTATTGGCGAGAAGCTTGTCGCAGGCATCCTTCAGGGCGCCCTCGGCGGAAGCGCGGTCGTTGCCGGCCAGTTCCACGTCGAAGACCTTGCCCTGCCGCACGCTCTGCACGCCCGCGACGCCCAGCGAGCGCAGCGCGCCCTCGATGGCCTTGCCCTGCGGGTCCAGCACCGCCGACTTCAGGGTGACGATCACACGGGCCTTCATGACACCTTTGCCTTCATGACACCTGTTGCTCTGTATTGGCCTGCGACGCGGCTTGGCCCGTGACGCAGGGCATCTGGACCGGGCCGTAATGCAAACGGGGGCCTTTCAGGCCCCCGTCCCGCCATGTCCCGGGGCCGATTGCGGCCCCCGCCTAGCATTTTTCGGCAGCAAGGCTCAACGCCTCACTTCACCAGAACCGGACCCTTGCCCTGGGTCGGGTCGTTCTCCATGAGGATGCCGAGCCGGCGCGCCACTTCGCTGTAGGCCTCCACGAGGCCGCCCATGTCGCGGCGGAAGCGGTCCTTGTCCATCTTGTCGTTGGACTTCATGTCCCACAGCCGGCACGAATCGGGGCTGATCTCGTCGGCCACCACGATCCGCATCATGTCGTTTTCCCACAGGCGCCCGCATTCCATCTTGAAATCCACAAGACGGATGCCGGCACCGAGGAACAGGCCGGACAGGAAGTCGTTGACGCGGATCGCAAGCGCGATGATGTCGTCGATCTCCTGGGTGGTGGCCCAGCCGAAGGCGGTGATGTGCTCTTCCGACACCATCGGGTCGTTGAGCGCGTCGTTCTTGTAATAGAACTCGATGATGGAGCGCGGCAGCGGCGTGCCTTCCTCGATCCCGAGACGGGTCGAGATGGAGCCTGCGGCGACGTTGCGCACCACGATCTCGAGCGGAATGATCTCCACTTCGCGGATGAGCTGCTCGCGCATGTTCAGCCGGCGGATGAAGTGAGTCGGCACTCCGATGTCGTTCAACCGGGAGAAGATGTACTCCGAGATCCGGTTGTTCAGCACACCCTTGCCGTCGATGACATCGTGCTTCTTCGCATTGAAGGCGGTGGCATCGTCTTTGAAGTGCTGGATGAGTGTGCCGGGCTCGGGTCCTTCATAAAGGACTTTCGCCTTGCCTTCGTAGATTCGGCGGCGGCGGCTCATGGGAATATACCGCTGATTGAGGAAATCCATGGGTTTGCCAAGGCTCCGTTCTGGTGACGCTCCTCGGCGGGACCGGGGGGTGAATGTTGCCAGTTCACACCAGGCCCGTTTGGACACTAGCCGATCAGGCGCCGCGACACAACGCGCGTCCACGTTCGCCTGTGCATGCCTGCTCTCTGGTCTTTGCGCGCCGCCTGTGTTTCCAACACTGCACTGCCGTCGGCAGCACCCGGTTTTCGCCGCCTGCGGCGGGACGCGACATGGGGCAGCGCTTGACTGCCGTTGATCTGGGGTGACGTGAGAGATATTCAAGGCACGCGTGCGGTCGTGGGACCGCCAATCCGATCCCGGCCGGCCGTCGGTCGCCAAAGCGTCAGAAGAGGGATGCCATGACCACGTTCGACAAGCGCGAAGAAGGATTCGAGAAGCGCTTCGCCCTCGACGAGGAAGCCCGCTTCAAGGCGGTCGCCCGTCGGAACAAGAAGCTCGGCCTGTGGGCCGCCCAGGTCCTCGGCCTCAGCGGCGAGGCAGCTGAAGCCTATGCCAAGGAAGTGGTGGTCGCTGACCTCCAGGAGGCCGGTGACGAAGATGTGTTCCGCAAGCTGCGGGGCGACTTCGACGCCAAGGGCGTGGACGTGTCCGACCACCAGATCCGCCGCAACATGGACGAGTTCCTTGCCCTGGCCGCGGCCGAGGTGAAGGCGGGCTGAACGCCCGTTGCCGGGCTGGGGTCGTCCGCATGGCGGCCGGCCCTGTCCGGGATCCCCGATGATCCTCAAAGCAAAAAAGGCCGCCCGGGAGGGCGGCCTTTTCGTTTGGCGGGCGCCGATCAGGTCAGCGCGAATAGAACTCGACCACGAGGTTCGGTTCCATCTGGACCGGGTAGGGCACCTCGTTCAGCTCCGGGATGCGGGCGAAGCGGGCGGCCAGCTTGTTGGTGTCGAGCTCGATGTAGTCGGGCACGTCACGCTCGCCGAGCTGCTGGGCTTCCAGCACCAGGGTCATCTGGCGGGAGGCTTCCTTCACCTCCACCACGTCGCCGACCTTCACCAGGTAGGACGGGATGTTCACGCGCTGGCCGTTCACCTTCACGTGACCGTGGGAGACGAACTGGCGGGCGGCGAAGATGGTGGGCACAAACTTGGCGCGGTACACCACCGCGTCGAGCCGGCGCTCCAGCAGGCCGATCAGGTTGGCACCGGTGTCGCCCTTGAGGCGCGAGGCCTCGACATACACCTTGTGGAACTGCTTCTCGCCGATGGAGCCGTAATAGCCCTTCAGCTTCTGCTTGGCGCGCAGCTGCACGCCGAAGTCGGACAGCTTGCCCTTGCGGCGCTGGCCGTGCTGGCCGGGACCGTATTCACGACGATTCACCGGGCTCTTGGAGCGGCCCCAGATGTTCTCGCCCATACGGCGATCGATCTTGTGCTTGGCCGCAATGCGCTTGCTCATGTAACGCGGATCCTTGATGGTCTTGGTTGAATTGGGATCGCGCCCCTCCTCTGCGGACGAGATTCCAGCGCAGTGCCGGGACCCCTTCCACCGACAGGCTCATCCAGCGCGCTGCCGAACGATGCCACGGGTGCGTGAAACGCCGAACGGGCCGCTGACGGCCCGAAAGGTGGCGGGTTCTTAATCGCGAACCGTGTCCGAGTCAATGTTTGCCGGCACGAGGCGGTATTTCAACTTAAACATCTGCGGCTTCGACCAAGTGCACCCCGGAACCCTCTCCCGCGTGCGGGGGAGGGAGTTGGCCGGCACGGGATGGAGGGCGGGGCCCACCGGCGCTTCTTTTCAAACTGAGACACCGCCCGGCGCCAGAGGGCCTCGGGACCGCCTTGGGATAGCCTCAGGCGCTCAGATGCGCGATGAGGATGGCGAGGCCGAGGCGGCAGGGGGCGGGCGGGTCAAACCTAGCATCATACTTTATAATGATACCGGTTCGCGATATCCCCAACCCGGTGGCGCCCTTGCCGCCCCGGCAGGCGGTGCGCCAGTATGGCCGGTGCCCGCCTCGCCCGCCTCGGGAGAATCCCTTGAGAGTCCTCGTTTTCCAGCATGTGGCCGCCGAGCATCCCGGCAGCTTCCGCGACTTCATGCGCGCCGACGGCGTGACCTGGGACGCCGTGGAGCTGGACGAGGGGGAGGCCATTCCCGCCCTCGACGGTTATGACGCCCTCATGGTGTTCGGCGGCCCCATGGATGTGTGGCAGGAGGAGGAGCACCCCTGGCTGGTGGCCGAGAAGGCGGCGATCCGCGCGTGGACGGCCACGGGCAAGCCTTATCTCGGCGTCTGCCTCGGCCACCAGCTGCTGGCCGACGCGCTGGGCGGCAAGGTCGGCCTCATGCCGCGCCCCGAGGTGGGGGTGACCGACGTGTCTTTGACGCAGGCGGGGCAGGAGTCGGTGTTCTTCACCGGCCTGCCGCCCACCTTCCCGACCCTGCAGTGGCACGGCGCCGCCGTGCTGAAGCTGCCGGAGGGGGCCAAGGTGCTGGCGCACAACGACCATTGCGCCATCCAGGCGCTACAGGTGGGGGAACGGGCGTTCGGCATCCAGTATCACGTGGAACTGACCGACGACACGGTGCCCGAATGGGGCGAGATCACCGAATACCGCTGCGCGCTGGAGGCCATCACCGGCCCCGGCGGCGGGGCGCTGCTGGTGAAGGCGGTGGAAGAGAAGATGCCGGTGTTCCGGACGGCGGCGGAGCAGCTTTACCGGAATTTCCGGGCGACGTGGTAACGCGGTGAAACCTTTGGCCGTGGGCGACGCTTAAGCCGCCACCCGCCCCTTCAGTTCGTCGCGCACCCGAGCGAGCCGCGCCGGATCGAGGGTGCTGGTACGCCCGGTGGCGCACAGGGCGCCGCGGAAGCCGAGATAGTGCGGCTGAAGCGCCGCCAGAGGCGCGATGTCCTCAAGCTTCAGCGAGCCCGCAAGGCCGGTGAGCAGGCCGGCCGCCTTGGCCTCTGCCACGAAGCCGGCGAGGCGTTCCACCCCCAGATGGGCGAGAAGGCCGCCGGCCGCCTTGTCCGCCGTATCCAGCATCACCCCGTGGAAGCCGGCCTCGGCGAAGCGGGGAAGGGTGGCGAGGTCCGGATGCTGGTCGGCGAACAGCACGGCGATGAGGCGTGTCTCCCGCGCCAGCGGCCGCAGGGCTTCGAGGACCGGGGCCAGCGCCGCCCCGGCACCGTCGGCGGGCAGGGAAAAGCCGATCTTCACCAGCGGCACGCCGGTGGCGGCGGTGCGCCGGGCGGCGGCGAGGATGGTGGCCGCATCAAGGGGCTGGTCGCCCACGGTGGCGCTGAGGCCGGTGAGGCAGCCCGTCGCGCGCCAGCGGGCGACGGCGGCCCGCAGCGGCGCCTCCGCCCAGGCGCCCAGTGCCCCTTCAGCCGGGTTCTTCAGGTCGACGATGTCGGCGCCGGCGCCAAGCGCGACCTCCATCTCGGCGAGCGTGGCCACGGAGGCGAGCAGGCCCGGGCGCGTTGCCGCGGGCAGGGTCACATGCACGGTCATGACGCCACCCGCGCGCGATGGTCGGCGATGGTCTCGCACAGCCAGTCCCAGGCCTCGCGCTCGGCGGGGCCGGCGGTCTTCTCGATGGCGATGGAGAGATAGTTCATCTCCCGGTCCACCCGCTCGGGGTCCATCATGTGCAGGCGCGAGACCAGCACCGCGCCTTCCAGCACCGCCGCCACCGCCCGGTTGAGGCCGAGGAAGGGGGCATGCTGCTCGCGGTGGACGATGCGGCAGAAGAAGCGCGGGCGGGTGGGGTCGTCCTCCATCCGCGTCACTTCCACCTCGTCATGGGCGAGGCACCGGTCGAGGCGCACCGCGCCGTCGAGCCGTGTGGCGGGGACGGTGGGCCAGGACCGGTGCCGGCCGGTGATGCAGCCGGCAAACACGCGGGCATCGTCGGTGAAATTCACCACCGCCACCCCATGGGCCGCCATGTTGTCCAGGGTCCGCGACGGCCGGAACGGCTGGAGCAGGTAGCCGCCCTCCACGAGGGTCGCGCCCATGGGCGCCACATGGGGCTCTCCCGCAGCCGATTGGGTGCTGACGATGGTCTCCCGGATCACGTGGCGTCGCCTTTCTTCTTTGCGGAAAGGGTCGAGCCCGCTTCCTTGAAAGTCAACCGGTGGGCGTCCTCGGCGCTGCTGCCGGTCTCGCCCGCCACGCCCCATTTCAGCGGCTCGTCCTGGGCGTAGCGCTTGCCCAGCTTCAGGGCGATCTCGGCCCGCGCCGTCTCCACGCCGAGATAGAAGGCGTGGGCGCCGTCGTCCTCCACCTTGAGATGGGGGAAGAGGTCGAACGGGTCGCGCGCCACGTGGTGGCCGTCGCGGTTGTAGGCGTGGATGCCCTGTTCCGTCACCTCGATGCGGAAGTTGCGGTCGGCCACCGTGCCGGCGAGGCGATCCACCTCCTCGGGCGTGGTGGTGAAGGGGCGCCGGTCGCGCAGGGCCATGAGGCCGCCGCCGAAGCCCTGGGGCAGGGCGCCGGCCTCCCGCGCGGCGAAGAATTCCCGCCGCGCCCGGTCGAACTCGCGGATGGCGGTGCGGCAATGGGGGCTCACCTGCACCGCCAGCACCGCGTTCAGGCGAAGCTCGGAGATGATGCCCATGAGCAAGGCGTTCATGCCGGTGGTGTCGGCATCGGTCAGCTCGGTGACATTGCCGATGCCCATGAGGATGGGGATGTCCGGCTTCAGCCGCCGCAGCTCGGCGTAGCGCAGCAGCGAGGCGGTGAAGCCCAGATGGATGGGATCGAGGATGGGATCGGCGAGGAACGGCCGGCCTTTGGCCTCGCATATCTCGATCGCCCGGATGAGGGAGGCAAGGTCCCCCGCCTGCGCCGGCACCAGAACCGGCACGGCGGGGCCTTCCTCGGCGATGGCAAGGGTGTGCTCGTTGAGGCTGAGGAGATAATCGGCCCCGGCGCGGGTGCCGCGTGCCAGCTCCTGCGGGTCGAAGCTGTCCACGCTCACCCTGAAGCCGTCCGCCTTCAGTGCGGCGATGGCCTCTTCCAGATGGGGGAAGGGATTGTCGGGCAGGGCGCCGAGGTCGATCACGTCCGCGCCCTCGTCCTTCAGGAAGCGGGCGCGGGTGAGAAGTTCGTCGATGGACAAGCGGGTGGCGTCCACGATCTCGGCGAACAGCAGCACGTCCTGCCGGTCGAGGTTTACGGCGCCGCCCCGGCCCCTGCCGAAATAGGCGGGGATATCCGCTGCCTCCTCCGGCCCGCGCGCGAAGGGCAGGCCGAAGCGGGTGGCGAGGCGGTCGAGGTCGCCGCGGAAGCGGCCGGGCATGAGCACGCGGTCGATGCGCTCCGGCAGCTTCAGGCGCCGTTCCACGATCTCCGCCGTCATCAGGGCGGCGACCTTCACGCCCACATTCACCACCACCGGGTCGAGGGCGTCATCCGCGATCTCCTGTGCGATGCGGCGGATGCGCGGCTCGGCCAGCGACCCGGTGACGAGGGCGACGCGCTCGGCCATCTCAGGCCGCCGGCGCGGGGAAGAGCTGGGCGAGTTCCGCCCGGCGGCGGGCGATGGCGGCGCGCAGCTCGTCCAGCGTCTCGGCCACCACGGTGGCATCGAACTCCTTGAGCAGGCGCGTGTTTTCCAGGTCGATGCGGCGCGGATAGACCGGCACCGGGCCTTCGGGGGCCATGGTGATCATCTCCGGCATGCTGTCGCAGGCGAAGACGATGCAAGGCACCCGGCACTTGCCGGCCTGGGCGAAGCAATTGGTGACGAGGGTGTCGGAGATGCCATGCACCGCCTTCGCCACCGTGTTGGACGAGGCGGGCGACACCACCAGGGTGTGGTACTCGCCGTGATAGAAGCGGCCGATGGAGGCGGAGGAGGCGCTGTTGTCGCGGAACACCTGGGTCTGTTCCGGCAGCGGCTCCTTGTCCTGCTTGTACATGCGCAGCACTTCGTCGGCCGCGTCCGAGATGAACAGGTCCACGTCCTGGAGCGCGCGGATGATCTCGATGCTCTCCGTGAAATAGTGCCCGGAGCCGGTGAGGGCCCAGGCCCAGCGGGGCGTTTTCGCGCGGGGCGCTTTGGCGGTCATGACAGGCGCGGGCCTTCCCTGGTTTCCTCGTTTATTGCGGCTGTGCCCGCCTTGGTGCGCAGGGCGGCGTCGAGCCGGTCCCCATCGTCGGCGGGGACGGCGAGAATATCGCCTGTAAACCGGACCGCCATGGTCGCAAAGGCCGCATCCACCAGTCCGGTCGCAGTCCAGGCCGCCATGTCGGCGGCGCGGGCGCCGGAGGGGGCGAGAACTGGCGCGCCCGGCGCCTTCACCAGCACCAGCCGTTCCGCCCCCATCTCGGCCGCGAGCCACAGGGCCAGGCTGTCAGACGTTATGTCCCAGCTTTCGGGAATGTCGGCGTGGCCCAGCGTCATGGCGGCCGGGAACCACAGGGCGGCGCCCCGCATCGCTGCCGCCGCCAGCTCGGCGGGGGTGCGGGCGGGCTGCAGGCGGGGTTCGAGGTCCAGCATGGCATGGGCCATCTGCTCCATGGCGAGCAGGGCCATGCGGTGGGCGGCGGCATCGGACAGGCCCAACTGCGGCTGAACGGCGCGGACCTGGTCGGCCAGCGCTCCGCCGCCGGGGACCACCACCAGCCCCTGTCCAGCGGCAAGGCGCGCCAGCAGGCGGCGCGGCGCGGCGCCCCGCGTCAGGCTGCCGCCGATCTTCACGATGATGGTCACGTGGTCTCCCGCTCGGTCTCAAGGTCGCATCGGTGGGTTTGCTGGAGTCATGCTAAGGAGGCGCGGCGCTGCCTCCAATGGAGGAGTTTTGTGCGCTGCAGCAAGGGTTTGGGCGATGCGGGTGTTTTTCGTATATTCGAGTATGTGAAGAACATGACCGGTCGCGACAGTTGAGAGAGGAAAGCTTCATGCGTCTCATTCTGGCTTCGGTTCTCGTGCTCGCCGCGACCGGCTCGGCCCTTGCGGATCCCGATGTGGCAAAGGGCGAGATCGCCTTCAAGAAGTGCATGGCGTGCCACGCCGTCGGCCCCGACGCCAAGGCGAAGGTGGGCCCGCCGCTCAACGGCATCGTCGGCGCCAAGTGGGCGCATTTCGACGGCTATGCCTATTCCGCCGACATCAAGGACGGCGGTGCCGCCGGCAAGGTGTGGGACGAGGCCACCCTCGACGCCTACGTCACCAACCCCAAGGCGCTCGCCCCCAAGGGCAAGATGGCCTTCGCCGGCATCAAGAACGAGGACGAGCGCAAGGACCTCATCGCCTTCCTCGCCCAGTTCAACGCCGACGGCAGCAAGAAGTAAGGCCGGCGACGCGGCCCGGCCAAGGGCCCCTATCGCACGTGCAGTGATACCTCATCCCGCATTTGGGGGATGAAGGCCGGCCACGCTTCAGCCATCAAGGGTTGTGCCGGTCAGGGCAAGCACCCTCACCCGTTCGGTTGGGGGGCGGCAGGCGGGGTCTTCTTGGGACCTCGCCTGTTCCCGACGGCATCGCGCCTCCGGGTTGGACCAGGCACGGCTTATCCGTCTGGTCGCGGTGGAACTTGCCAAATACCGGCGTCTCGTGGTGTCCCTCCCGGACCGGAGGAGCACCATCCCATGCCCGATCATGATTTCCGTGCGCAGCGCCTTTGCGTGGACGCCGCGCTTGGCCCCGACGCCGCCGTTCTGCTCGCACCCGAGCAGGCCCATTACGTTGCGAACGTGATCCGGCTCGCCGTGGGACAGGATCTGCTGCTGTTCAACGGGCGCGACGGGGAGTGGCGGGCCACCCGCGTCGCTGGCGGCAAGCGCGAGGTGCGCCTGGAGGTGACGACCAAGGTTCGCCCCCAGCCGGTGGCGCCGACGCTGGAATACGCCTTCGCGCCCCTGAAGCACGCCCGCCTCGATTACATGGTGCAGAAGGCGGTGGAGATGGGCGCCGGCGTGCTCTCGCCCGTCATCACCCGCTACACCCAGGTGTCGCGCATCAACCTGGAGCGCATGGCGGCCAATGCGGTGGAAGCGGCGGAGCAATGCGGCCTCCTCAGCCTGCCGCGCGTCGCCGAGCCGCGCCCGCTGGCCCAGTGGCTGGAGGCGCTGCCCCCCGAGCGGGTGCTCGTCTTCTGCGACGAAGCCGCCGCCGACCATGATCCCATTCACGCCCTGCGCACGGCACCCGAGGGGCCGGTGAGCGTGCTGATCGGGCCGGAAGGCGGCTTCAGCCCGGACGAGCGCGCCCTTATCGCCCCGCGCGCGGTGACACTGTCCCTCGGCCCGCGCATCCTGCGGGCGGATACGGCGGCGGTGGCTGCCCTCGCCCTGGTGGGAGCGGCGCGGGGCGGCTGAGCGCAACCCACTCGGCGCCGGTCAAGGACCGGGGCCGTTGGTCAGAACGCCAGAAACGCGCGAACGGCGGTTTTGTTCCCGTCCCACCCATAAGAATTTCAGCGAATCCTGAAACACTTTCAAACAAGTGATTCGTAGCATGTCGCATTTTGCTAAAATATCGAAAGAGTAGATCTTACAAGCCATCATCGTGGTGCCGCATTTTTGTCGGATTCGGCGTCAGTCTGTCCGGAACTTGGCCGTTGGTCGGGCGTTATTGGCGCATATTTTTTGGCATTTTCTGCGGGAGGCTTGCGTGTCGTACGATTACAGCTTCGGCATCGAAGAAGAGTTCTTCGTCGTGAACGCAGAGACGAAGGCGGTCCAAAGGCGCATGCCGTCAGGCTTTTTCGACGAGCTGAAGGACATTCTGGGCGACAGCGTTTCGGTGGAGATGCTCCAGTCCCAGCTGGAACTTGCGACCCGGCCCTCCACCGGGGCGGGCAGCGCCCTCGACCAGTTGAAGGGGTTGCGCCGCACCGTGGCGGACGTGGCGGCGGAGCATGGGCTGGGGCTCATCGCCGCCGGCACCCATCCCACCGCCACCTGGGACGGCGTGCGCGCCACCAAGGCCAACCGCTACGACGGCGTCATGAACGACCTGAAGATGCTGGGCGAGCGCAACATGGTGTGCGGCCTGCACGTGCATGTGGAACTGCCCGACCCCGACGAGCGGGTGGACGTGATGCGCCGCATGGTGCCCTACATTCCCCATTTCATCGCCCTGTCCACCTCATCCCCGTTCTGGGGGGCGAAGCAGACCGGGCTCATGGGCTACCGGCTGGCGGCCTATGACGAGCTGCCGCGCACCGGCCTGCCCGAGATGTTCGAGAACGCCGCCGCCTACGAGCGCTATGTGGATGCCATGGTGGAGGCGCGGGCGATCACCGATTCGAGCTATGTGTGGTGGGCGATCCGCCCGTCGCGCCAGCTGCCCACGCTGGAGCTGCGCGCGCCCGACAGCTGCACCCGCATCGAGGACACGGTGGCGATCGCGGCGCTGTATCGCGCCCTGGTGCGCTTCCTGGTGCGCAACCGCCACCACAACAAGGATGTGGGCACGGTGGACCGGGCCATCGCCGACGAGAACAAGTGGCGCGCCCAGCGCTACGGCATCCACGGCTCGTTCGTGGATCTGGCCCAGCGCCGCGCGGTTTCGGTGCGCGATGCGGTGGACGGCCTCGTCCATCTGGTGGGAGAGGACGCGGAGGCGCTGGGCTGCCTCGACGCCCTCCTGCACGTGCGCACCATCGCCGAGGCGGGCACCAGCGCCGACGTGCAGTTGGCGGTCTTCCAGGAAGCCCATCACCGCACCGGCAAGCGCGGCGATGCCCTCGACGCGGTGAAGACCTGGCTGGCCCACACCACGCTGCAGTGAGGGAAGGCTGATGGACGGGCCCATGAGCGGAGTCCCTGCGGCAGCGGCCAAAGACCGCTGCCGCAGGACAGGCCTCACAGCTTGAACGGCACCACGGTCTGCTGCTGCTCGCCGAGGCCGGCGATGCCCACGCGCATCACGTCGCCGGCCTTCAGGAAGCGCGGCGGCTTGAAGCCGAGGCCGACGCCGGGCGGGGTGCCCGTGGTGATCACGTCGCCGGGCTCCAGCACCATGAACTGGCTGATGTAGTGCACCAGGAACGGAATCCGGAAGATCATGGTTCTGGTGGAGCCGTTCTGCACCTTCTCGCCGTTCACCTCCAGCCACATGGCAAGGTCCGAGGTATCGGTCAGCTCGTCCGTGGTCACGAGCCAGGGGCCGAGCGGGCCGAAGGTCTCGCAGCCCTTGCCCTTGGCCCACTGGCCGGAGCGCTCGATCTGGAAATGGCGCTCGGACACGTCGTTGCAGATGAAATAGCCGGCCACGTGGGCGAGGGCGTCCTTCTCTTCCACATAGCGGGCGCGGGTGCCGATGACGAAGGCCAGCTCCACCTCCCAGTCGAGCTTCAGCGAGCCCTTGGGGATCATCACGTCGTCATCGGGGCCGACCACGCAGTTCGGTGCCTTGTTGAACAGCACCGGCTCCTCGGGGATGGGGTTGTTGGTCTCGGCCGCGTGGTCCGCGAAATTGAGGCCCACGGCGATGAAATTGCCGGGCCGTGCCACGCAGGAGCCGAGCCGCACGCCCTCGGGGGCCAGCGGCAGGGAGGCCGGATCGACCGCCGCGATCTTGTTCAGGCTGGCAGGCGAGAGCGCCTCGCCGGCGAGGTCGGGGATGACTGGGGACAGGTCGCGCACCTTGCCGGTTGAATCGATTAGACCCGGCTTTTCCTGCCCTTTGTCCCCGAAGCGGACCAGCTTCATCGGTCGAACTCCCTAGTGGTATCATTGAATGTCAAGCGCGTGCGGCGCGCGGTCGCTCGCCGGGCGCGCACGCTGGCGCGGACGCGGGCATTGGTCAATGGTGGGGCTCCAAGAAAATGCATGCCATGCCCCGAACCTGCCGATGACCGACCAGATCCTGCCCCTCGTCCTGTTCTCGTTTGCGGCCAGCGTGACGCCGGGCCCCAACAATCTGATTGCCGCGGCGTCGGGCTCGCGCTTCGGCTTCCGCCGGACCGTGCCGCAGATGCTGGGGGTGGCGGCGGGGTTTCCGCTGCTGGTCATCGCCATCGGCATGGGGCTCGGCGGCGTGTTCGTGGCGGTGCCGGCCTTGCATCTGGCGCTCAAGCTCGCCGGTGCCGCCTATCTGCTCTATCTTGCCTGGAGCCTGCTGCATGCCGATGCGCCGAACGCCGGGGAGGATGGGACTGAGTCGGCGCCCTCCTTCCTCGGGACCGCGGCCTTCCAGTGGGTCAATCCGAAGGCGTGGACGGTGGCCCTCAGCGTCATTCCGACTTTCGTCGACCCTGCGCGAGATGTCCTGCCGCAGGTTCTGGCCGTGGCGCTGGTATTCTCGGCGACGGCGCTGCCATCCCTGGCGCTTTGGGCGGTGTTCGGCGTCGCGTTGTCGCAGCTGCTGTCCGATGAAAAGCTGCGCCGCCGCGTCAATGGACTTTTAGCCGCCTCTGTAGCGGCCAGCGTATTACTGCTGTTTTTCTGATCATGACGCAACGATGAGCGTTGGTGCTTCCGTTTTTCGCGCAGGCGTCATAAAAGGGAAACACGACTCCGGCTAAGTCCGGGCTGCGCTTTGACGGCGCAAGGTCAGCTGTAGAGACTTCGACGTCGAAAGGCCGTCGCAAGTCGCCTGTCCGCCAAGGGAAATTCCCTAGCGGCAGGTCAAGGCGGGAGATGATTGCGTGAGCGACAGTCCCCAAGCGCGCCGCTTCCGCGCCCTTTTCATTTCCGATGTCCATCTGGGCACCAAGGGGTGCCAGGCGGACCTCCTCATCGACTTCCTGAAGTATCACGACGCCGACACCATCTATCTGGTGGGCGATATCGTGGACGGCTGGCGGCTGAAGTCCTCCTGGTACTGGCCGCAGAAGCACAACGACGTGGTGCAGAAGCTGCTGCGCAAGGGCCGCAAGGGCACGCGCATGGTCTACCTGCCCGGCAACCACGATGAATTCCTGCGCGATTATTACGGCACCCATTTCGGCGGCATCGAGGTGGTGGAAACCGCCATCCACGAGGCGGCGGACGGCAAGCGCTACCTCGTCATCCACGGCGACGTGTTCGACGTGGTGGTGCGCCACGCCAAGTGGCTCGCCTTTCTCGGCGACTGGGCCTATTCCGCCGCGCTGACCACCAACACCTACGTGAACAAGGTGCGTCGCCGGCTCGGCCTCACCTACTGGTCCCTGAGCCAGTGGGCCAAGCTCAAGGTGAAGAACGCCGTCAACTACATCGGCAAGTTCGAGGAGGCGGTGGCCGACGAGGCCAAGCGCCACGGGGTGGACGGCGTCATCTGCGGCCATATCCACCACGCCGTCATTCACGACCAGTTCGGCGTCAGCTATGTGAATTGCGGCGACTGGGTGGAAAGCTGCACCGCCATCGCCGAATATGAGGACGGCCACCTGGAGATCATCTGCTGGACGCGGAACCTCCAGAAGGCCCCGGCGGAGCAGCAGGACATGGTCGAGGGGGCGCGCGCGGCGGCTTGATGCGGGTTCTTGTGGCCACCGATGCGTGGCATCCACAGATCAATGGTGTGGTGCGCTCCCTGGAGTACACCGCAAATGAAGCGGTCGCCCTCGGTGCAGAACTGGAATTCCTGAGCCCGCAGGGGTTCCGGTCCATTCCCATGCCCAGCTACAACGAGATCCGCCTGGCGCTGGCCACGCCGCGCATGATCATGCGGCGGATCGAGGCCATGCAGCCGGATTTCGTGCATATCGCAACGGAAGGCCCCATCGGCATCCTGGTGCGGCGGGCCTGCATCGCCTCGCGGCGGACCTTCACCACTTCCTATCATACCAAGTTTCCCGAATATCTCTCCGCCCGGGCCCCGGTGCCGGAGCGGCTGACCTATGCCTGGCTGCGCTCGTTCCACAATGCGGGCGGCGGCGTCATGGTCTCCACCGCGACGCTGGAGCGCGACCTTGAGGCGCGGGGCTTCAAGCGGCTGATGCGCTGGTCGCGCGGGGTGGATGCGGAGCTGTTCCGCCCCCGCCCGGAGGCGACGCTGAACCTGCCCCGCCCGGTCTATCTGTTCGTCGGCCGGGTGGCGGTGGAGAAGAACATCGAGGCGTTTCTGGAGCTGGACCTGCCGGGCTCCAAGGTGGTGGTGGGCGGCGGCCCGGCGCTGAACAGCCTGAAGGAGCGGTTCCCCGCGGCCCATTTCCTCGGGCCGAAGGAGGGCGAGGATCTGGCGCAGGTCTATGCCGCCTGCGACGTGTTCTGCTTCCCCTCGCGCACCGACACCTTCGGCATCGTGCTGCTGGAAGCGCTGGCGAGCGGCCTGCCGGTGGCCGCCTATCCCGTCACCGGCCCCACCGACGTGCTGGCGGATGCCACCGAACCGGTGGGCATCCTCGACAACGACCTGCGGACCGCCTGCCTGAAGGCGCTGGAACTGTCGCCGGCGGCGGCGCGGCGCTTCGCGCTGCGCTACACGTGGCGCGAGAGCGCCCGCCAGTTCATCGACAACGTGCTCATCGCCCACGACATCGGGCCCATCGCCCGCCGCTATCGCCTTCGCCGCCGGCGTCGGATAGCGTCCGGGGCATGAGCGCCCAACCCATCCCCGGTTCCGTCCCGATTCCTTCCGCCGATGACGTGGAGGCCGCCGCCCGCCGGATCGCCGGCGTCGCCGTGCGCACGCCGCTGGTCTTTTCCCCGATCCTCAGCGAGCGCACCGGCGCGCGCGTGTTCCTGAAGCCGGAGACGCTCCAGCGCACCGGCTCCTTCAAGTTCCGCGGCGCCTACAACCGCATGGTACAGATCCCCGAGGCGGACCGGCCCGCCGGCGTGGTCGCCTGCTCGTCCGGCAACCACGCGCAGGGGGTGGCTGCCTCCGCGAGGCTGCTGGGCATGCCGGCGGTGATCGTCATGCCCCGCGACGCACCGGCCCTGAAGCGCGACCGCACCCGGGCGCTGGGGGCCGAGGTGGTGGGCTATGACCGCCGCACCGAGGACCGCGACGCCATCGCCCGTGCCATCGCGCAGGCGCGCGGCGCGACCCTGGTGCCGCCCTATGACGATCCGCACATCATCGCCGGGCAGGGCACGGTGGGCCTCGAGATCGTGCAGGATCTCGCCGCGCTCGGCCTTGTGCCCGATCTTGTGGCGGCGAACGTCTCCGGCGGCGGCCTCGTGGCCGGCATCGCCCTGGCGGTGAAGGCGCGGGCGCCCGGTGCCCGGGTGGTGGCCTGCGAGCCCGCCGGCTTCGACGACCATGCCCGTTCGTTCCGCTCCGGCGTGCGCGAGCGCAATCCTGAGCCCTCGGGCTCGTTCTGCGACGCCCTGCTGGCGCCGACCCCCGGCGCGCTGACCTTCGAGATCACCCGCCCGCTGGTGGGCGAGGGTGCCTCCGTCACCGACGCCGAGGTGGCGCGGGCGGTGGCCTTCGCCTTCCTGGAGCTGAAGCTGGTGGTGGAGCCCGGCGGCGCGGTGGCGCTGGCCTGCCTGCTGGAAGGCCGGCTCGGCGTCTCCGGCGGCACGGTGGCCATCGTGCTCTCCGGCGGCAATGTGGAGCCCGAGACCTTCATCCGCTGCCTCACCGCCTGAGCCCGGTGGTGGCGCGTCAGGTGGGGGAGGGCGACGGCCGGCCGGGTCGGCCTCCGGCTCCGGGTGTAGCTCCGGCCCTGGGGCTGCGCCTTGGCGGCGCCTATGCCGCCTTCTTCCTCGCCCTGGGCATTCAGGTGCCCTACCTGCCCTTGTGGCTGCAGGACCGGGGCCTTGGGCCGGAAGCCATCGGCGTGGCCCTGGCCGTGCCCATGCTGGCGCGCCTCGTCTCGACGCCGCTGCTCGGCGTGCTCTCCGACCGGTTTGGCCGCCCCAAGGCCATGCTGGTGGCCCTGGCGCTGGCGGCGGCATGCGGCATGGCGGTGCTCGCCCTCAGCGTGGATTTCCTCGCCATTCTCGTCACCCTCGCCTGCACCGCGCTGGCCTGGATGCCGAGCCTGTCGCTGCTGGATTCCTACGCCTCCCGGCAGGCGCGGGCGGGGCGGGCGGACTATGGCAAGGCCCGGCAATGGGGCTCCGCCTCCTTCCTTGTCGCCAATCTGGTGGGCGGGGCGCTGCTCGGCATGCTGGGCGCCGGCTCCGTGGTGCTGATGATGCTGGCGGGGCAACTCGCCTATGTGCTCGCCACCCTCGCCCTGCCGGAACTGCCGCGTCCGGAGCCCCGGCCCGCGCCGGTCACCGGGCGGCGGGCGCGACTGGGTGTTCTCGCCGGCATCGTGGCGGCGGCGCTGGTGCAGGCGAGCCACGCCACCCTCTATGCCTTCGCGTCGGTGAGCTGGAAGGCGCAGGGCTATTCGCTCGCCACCATCGGCGTGCTGTGGGCGGTGGGCGTGGCGGCGGAAATGGCGCTGTTCCGCTTCGGCACCCGCCTCGTGGTCCGCTTCGGGGCCCATGCGCTCATCGCCGTGGGCGGGATGGCGGCGGTGGTGCGCTTCGCGGCCATGGCGTTCGACCCCCCGCTGGCCGTGCTGGTGCCGCTGCAGATGCTGCACGCCTTCACCTTCGCCGCCACCTTCCTGGCCATGGTGGAACTGGTGAGCCGCAGCGTCAGCGAGCACCGCTCCGGCACCGGCCAGACCGCCGCCGCCTGGATCGGCAGCATCCTGATGTCGTCGGCGAATGTGGCCTCAGGCCCGCTGTGGGCGGCCTTCGGGCCGCTGGCTTTCTTCGTCTCCAGCGCCATCGGGCTGGCGGGGGCGCTGGCCGCGCTGGTGGCGGCGCGGCTTCAGCCCCACAGCTCCGGCTCCGGCGGATAGACCAGGGCGCCCTCATATCTCAGCCCCGGCGTGCGGTCGCGGGCGAGCAGCAGCGGGCCGTCGAGGTCCACCACCTGCGCCCGCTGCGCCACCAGCAGGGCAGGGGCCATGGCGAGGGAGGAGGCCAGCATGCAGCCCACCATCACGCGGAAGCCGAGCCCCTCGGCGGCCTCGGCCAGCGCCAGCGCCTCGGTGAAGCCGCCGGCCTTGTCCAGCTTGATGTTCACGGCGTCATAGCGCTCGCGCAGGGCGGCGAGGCCCGCGCGGTCGTGGACGCTCTCGTCGGCGCACACCGGCACCGGGCGTTCCATGCGCGCCAGCCTGTGGTCGGCCGCGGCGGGCAGGGGCTGTTCCACCAGCTCGACGCCGGCGATAGCGCAGGCATCCAGCAGCACCGGCAAATCGGCCGGGCTCCAGCCTTCGTTGGCATCCACGATCAGGCGGGCCTCGGGCGCCGCCGCGCGGATGGCGTGGAGCCGGGCACGGTCGCCGGGAGCACCAAGCTTGAGCTTGAGCAGCGGGCGCCCGGCCGCCGTTGCGGCGGCGGCGGCCTGCGCCATGGCCTCGGGCGTATCGAGGCTCAAGGTGTAGGCGGTGGTCAGCGGGTGAAGCGCGCCAAGGCCGGCGCGCTCTGCAACCCGCATGCCCGAGAGCTTGGCTTCGAGGTCCCAGAAGGCGCAATCGAGGGCGTTGCGGGCGGCGCCCGGCGGCAGGCGGTATTGCAGGGCTTCGCGATCGAGGCCCGCCGCGATGTCGGGGCCGAGGGCCGCGATGGCGGCGGCGACGCCCTCCACCGTCTCGCCGTAGCGCGCATAGGGCACGCATTCTCCGCGCCCGGTGGCGCCGTTGTGGGTGAGGTGCGCCTCCACCACCACCGCCTCGGTCTTGGAGCCGCGGGCGATGGTGAAGGTGCCGGCGATGGGGAATCGCTCGATGCTGAGGGCGAGTTGGGCCATGGATTAAGCTTAATATCCGATTCCGCGGTCCGCTTCGCGGGTGCGGGAGCGGATGCTGCCGGGGTGTGTCCCTGGTGATCTCGACGTAAGGGCCTGTTGTCTGTATGGCTTAATCCATCGTTCGTGGGGTCGCCGGGATGTGCCTCCACGGGCGCAGTGTCGGCTGCGTGTCGCATCGCAGCAGGCGAAGCTGATAAGAGTTGAATGGGTGAGTGCGCGTTCCTGCGGACACGCATCACCCATATGCGGGGCGACAGGCGGTCGGAAGTTGGGGCATCGGCTCGGTCAGACCGGGCCGGATCGCCCGCGGCCTCCGGCGAGAAGGACAGGCCGGCGCCGCGCCGTTTCGCGGCGCCCCCATGGAGACCAAGCGTTGCCCCACGCCTCCCTGATTTCCGTGCATAGCCAGGACGACCGGCTCACCGTGGCCGGGCGCGGCGCATGGACGTCCGAATATGCCGACGAGCTGGAACAGGCGGTGGACGACACCGCCCACACCTACGCCCATCCCAAGGGCGTCGAGATCGACCTGTCCGCCGTCGAGCGCATGGACACCTTCGGCGCGCTGCTGTTCGAGCGGCTGAAGCGGTCGTGGAAGGGCACCGGTGTCGAGCCGCAGGTGAAGGGGCTGGCCCCGCGCTACAAGGTGCTCATCGAGGAAATGGGCCGCATGGGGCAGGAGCAGCCCCCTCCGGCCCGCCGGCACGAGGCGATCCTGGAGCGGTTCGGCCACGAGACGGTGAATGTCGCCGCCGATGCCGGGGCGCTGCTGAATTTCGTCGGGGCGTCGGTGGCCGCCATGGGGCGGGTGCTGTTGCGTCCGCGCAGCTTCCGCTTCACCGCCATGGTGAACCAGCTCGACCGGGTCGGCCTGCGGGCGGTGCCGATCATCATCCTGATCACCTTCCTCATCGGCTGCATCCTGGCCCAGCAGGGCATCTTCAATTTCCGCCGCTTCGGTGCCGATATCTATGTGGTGGACATGGTGGGCGTGCTGGTGCTGCGCGAGCTGGGTGTGCTCATCGTCGCCATCATGATCGCCGGCCGCTCCGGCAGCGCCTACACCGCCGAACTCGGGTCCATGCGCATGCGCGAGGAGGTCGACGCCCTGCGGGTCATGGGGTTCGACCCGGTGGAAGTTCTGGTGGTGCCGCGCCTGCTGGCGCTCATCATCGCCTTGCCGCTGCTCACCTTCATCGGCTCCATGTCGTCCCTGCTGGGGGCCGGGCTGGTCTCGTGGGGCTATGGCGGCATCACGCCCGACGTGTTCCTGGACCGCCTCAAGGGCGCCATCGACATGGACCAGTTCAACGTGGGCATGATCAAGGCGCCCTTCATGGCCGCCACCATCGGCATCGTGGCGTGCCTCGAAGGCCTGCGGGTGGGGGGCAGCGCCGAGTCGCTCGGCGCGCACACCACCGCGTCGGTGGTGAAGGCCATCTTCCTCGTCATCGTGATGGACGGCGTCTTCGCCATGTTCTTCGCCGCGATCGACATGTGAGGCGGCATGGACGCGCGCACCTCCACCACCGCCGAGGCGACCAACCATCGGGAAGCCATCATCAGCGTCCACGACATCGTGGTGGGCTTTGGTGACCGGGTGATTCTCAACCATCTCGACCTCGACGTGTATCGCGGCGAGATCCTGGGCTTCGTCGGCACCTCGGGCGGGGGCAAGTCGGTGCTCACCCGCACCATCCTGGGCCTGGTGCCCAAGCAGTCCGGGACCGTGGAGGTGTTCGGCCAGAACCTGGACGACCTCTCCGAGCGGGAACGCTCGGCGCTGGAGCGGCGCTGGGGCGTGCTGTTCCAGCAGGGCGCGCTGTTCTCCTCGCTTACGGTGAAGCAGAATATCCAGTTTCCGCTGCGGGAGAATCTGCAGCTGTCCCAGCGCCTGCTGGACGAGATCGCCTATACCAAGATCGAGATGGTGGGCCTGAAGTGCGACGTGGCCGAGAAGCTGCCGTCGGAGCTGTCCGGCGGCATGATCAAGCGCGCCGCGCTCGCCCGCTCGCTGGCCCTCGACCCGGAAATCCTGTTTCTGGATGAGCCCACCTCCGGCCTCGATCCCATCGGCGCCGGCGAGTTCGACGAGCTTATCCGGACGTTGCAACAGACTTTGGGGCTTACGGTTTTCATGGTAACCCACGATCTCGACAGTCTGCATACCGTGTGCGATCGCATCGCCGCGCTGGCGGATGGCAAGGTGATCGCGCAGGGCACCATCGAGGACATGATGGCCGAGCAGCACCCTTGGCTGCGGGCCTATTTCCATGGCACGCGGGCGCGGGCGGTGCAGGCTGCGCGCCGATGAGACACACGTAAGGGAGCGGACCGGACAGCGGGGGCGAGGTCGGAACGGAGCCGGGATCAGGTATGGAAACACGGGCCAACTACACCATTATCGGAGCCTTCACGCTCGTGGTTCTCGCCGCGGCGTTCGGCTTTGTGTACTGGTTCGCCGGACCGCAGGATTCCACCGCGCGCAAGGCTTACGAGGTCCTCTTCGACGGCTCGGTGGCGGGCCTGCGCCAGGGCAACAACGTGCTCTTCAACGGCATCCCCGTGGGCCAGGTCACCGGCCTCGGCCTGGTGCCGGGCCAGCCGGGTCAGGTGCTGGCGCGGGTTGCCATCAACAACGACGTGCCGGTGCTGTCGGATGCCGAGGCCGGTCTCGAATCCCAGGGCCTGACCGGCATCGTCGTGGTCTCAATCCGCGGCGGCCGTCCCGGCGCCCCGCCCCTGCCGCTGGGGCCGAACGGCGTTCCGCGCATCACCGCCGACGGCGGCGCGGGCATGGCCGGGCTCCTTGCCTCGGCCCAGGGCGTGGCCAAGAAGATCGAGGTGGTGCTGGACGCCATCAATCCGCAGGACATCAAGAACATCATCTCCAACATCGATACGTTTTCGAAGGCTGTGGCCTCGAAGTCCGAGGATGTGGCGAGCCTGATCGAGCAGTCGAACGCACTGGTCAAGCAGCTCAACGGCGTCGCCGAGAAGGTCGAGAAGGTGGTGGTGAACCTGCAGAAGGCCACCGAGGACAAGGACGGCCTGCTGGTGCAGGCCACCGACGCCGCCACCTCGGTGCGCCGGCTCGCCGACAACCTGGACCAGCGCACGGCGCTGCTCACCGAGCAGGTCAGCCGCTTCACCGGGCCGGGCCTGAAGCAGTATGAGGCGCTGGCCACCGATGGCCGCCGCACCCTCAACGAGATCGACCGCGTGCTCCGGAACATCGAGCGCAACCCGCAGCAGTTCATCTTCGGCGGCGGCAATTCCATTCCGAAATACGGGCGATGAGCCGACCATGACCTTCGTTCGCAGGAAGCGTATCGCTCGCCGTCTCGCCTCCCTCGCTCCCGTCGTTCCGCGGCTCGCCGCCCTCCTGTTCGGCGCGTCCCTCGCCCTCGCGCTGGCGGGATGCGGCTCCACGCCGACCCCCACCTACAACCTCTCCGCCCCCAGCGGCTTCACGGCAGGCGGCAGCGGCAACGGGCAGATGGTGGTGGTGGCGCCCACCGCGCTTGCCGTGCTCAACACCGACAAGGTGATGGTGGAGCCGGGGCCGGGCCAGGTGGCCTATCTCTCCGACGCCCAGTGGAGCGACAATCTGCCGGCGCTGCTCCAGGCGCGGACCATCCAGGCCTTCGAGAATGCGAGCAAGCTGCGCCGCGTCGCCCGCCCCGGCGACGGGGTGAATGCGGACTACCAGCTGGTCATCGACATCCGCACCTTCGCCCTGCGCATCACCGACCAGGGGCCGGTGGCGGTGGTGGAGCTGTCGGCCAAGCTCATCGGCACCCAGAGCGGGCGCATCCTCGCGGCGCAGGTGTTCAAGGCGGCGGTACCCGCCGCGTCCACGGCGGGTCCGGCTGCAACCGCCGCCCTCGATTCAGCGCAGGAACAAGTGCTGGTGCAGATGGTGCGCTGGGCTTCCGCGAAGTTCTGAGCACGCCCGTCCCGATGCTCTGAGGGCCGCCTCGCGCCGCCGCCGTCGGGCTGGCGCGGGGGCCCCCAAACGCCTCACGCCAGCCGGTCGCCCAGCAGGAAGTGCAGCGCCCGGTCAAGGCGGATGTGCGGGATCGGGCCGTCGCCTATCCCCGCCGGCGGGCGGAAGCGCAGGAAGCGGAAGTCCGCGTCCCCGTCGATACCGGTGGCGAGCCCGCGAAAGCCGGCCCCCGAAGGATCGAACAGCGCATCGGGATCCTCCGGCAGGTCGCCGGGGAAAACCGCCATGTCTTCCGTGCCGTCGAAGCGGTGGCCGCCCGCCTCCTGTCCCGCTTCCGGCGTGCCGACGATGGCGTCGAGTTCATGCCCGTCGCGCCGCACCCGCGCTTCCTGGGTGGCACGGATGGCGGCCAGCGCCACCACGTCCAGCGCCGCGCCGTGGTCCTGCGCCCGGGCACGGGCGCGCTCCACGAGGCGGGCGAGGATTGCTTCCAGCCGGTCATGGCTGGAGCGGTGCAGGTGGTCGGCCTTGGTGGCGGCGAACAGCACCTTCTCGATGCGCGGCCGGAACAGGGTGCTGACCAGGCTGTTTCGCCCGGTGCGGAAGGCGGCGAGAATGCCGTCCAGCGCCCGTTCCAGATCCGCCAGCGCCGCCGGCCCGGCATTGAGCGCGGCCAGCGTGTCCACCAGCACGATCTGCCGGTCAAGCCGGGCGAAATGGGTGCGGAAGAACGGCCGCACCACGGCATTCTTGTAGGCCTCGAAGCGCCGCTCCATCATGGCCCCGAGGCTGCCCGCCTTCGGCGCCTTGGCGCCCACGTCGAGGGGGGCGAAGGTGAGGGCCGGAGAGCCTTCAAGGTCGCCGGGCATGAGGAAGCGGCCCGGCGGCAAGAGGCTCATGGCCAGCTTTTCGCTGCGGCAGGCGGAGAGGTATTGGGTGAACAGCGCCGCGACTTCCCGCGCGCGGGTCTCATCCTGCGGCCCGTCCACCGGGGCGGCCGCCACCGCCGCGAGCCAGGGCGCCGCCACGTCCGAGCGGGCCGGGGCGCGGGCCAAAGCGAGGCTCTGGCGGGAGAAGTCGGCATAGCTCATGTCGAGCAGCGGCAGGTCGAGCAGCCACTCGCCGGGATAGTCCACGAGATCCAGGGTGAGGGTGCGCAGGCTGCCGCGCGCCGTTGCGTAGCGGATGGACAGCCGCAATTCGCTGACCCGCGTGGTGGAGGAGGGCCATTGCCGCGCCTCGCCCAGCGCCTTCAGATGGTCCTCATAGGCGAAGCGCGGCACGGCGTCGTCCGGCTGCGGCTGCAGCTCGGCGCGGGCGATGCGGCCGGACTGGAGCGCCTCGAACACCGGCAGGCGCCCGCCGCGGGTCAGCGCATGGATGAGGGCGGTGGTGAAGATGGTCTTGCCGGCCCGCGACAGGCCGGTGACGCCGAGGCGCAGGGTGGGATGGGCGATGCCCTCCACCCGGTCGGCCAGGGTCCGAAGGGCGATCCGCGCCTCGTCCATGGCGTCGGTAACGCTCAGGCTCAGGGCGGGCTGGGCCAGGCCTTCCACGCGGTGACCCAAGGTTTTGAGCGCAGTCCGCGCCCCGGTCATGGCGTCAGTGACGCGCGCCATGCCTAGTCGTTTCCAGACAGCTCGCGCGGGGTGACGAAGCGATCGAGCCGCGCGGATGCGGGCACGACATCGCACCACTCATCCACCGGAAGATCGATGACGGCGAGGGCGCCGGTGGGGAATTTCTCGGCCATTTTCGACAGATGGGAAGCCGCCCCCGTCGATACAAGCAGCGCGGCAAGGTCGCCGAGGCCCGGATTGTGGCCCACCAGCATGAGGCTGTGGGCTTCCCTGGGCTGCTCGCGCACCACGGACAGGAGCCGCGCGGCGGAGGCGTCGTACACGCGCGGCTCGCTGGCCACCACCTTCACCGGCGGTAACTGGGCGGCCACCAGGTCCCAGGTCTCACGGGTGCGGCGGGCCGGGGAGACCAGCACGCGGTCGGCCACCAACTGCTCATGGGCGATATAGGCGCCGATGCGCGGCGCCGCCGTGCGGCCCCGCACCGCCAGCGGGCGCTCGGGGTCGGCGATGCCGTCCGGCCAGTCGGACTTGGCGTGGCGCAGCAGTATGAGACGGCGCATGAGCTTCCAAACCAATCAACGAAATGCCGCTTCTTATGACGTAGGGAATGTGTGCAGTGCAACCAGAATGCCCGCGCTTGAGCGTCACGCCCCGCCCGATACCAGCGCCGGCATCCCGCGCAAAATGTCACGAGAGCGCCGCAAATAAACGGTTTCTCAAGCGGAAGGCATCAGCATGAGCCGGTGCTCAGCGGACAGTCTTCATGATCGATACGGCCCCGTCCCGCGCGGCGGCGCAGGATGTTACCGACCGGGAGCGGTCGGACGCGGCGCTGAAGCGCACCTATGACTGCGACATCTGCGTCGTCGGGGACGACGTGGCGGGGCTTGCCATCGCCATTGATCTGGCGCGGCGGGGGCGTGAGGTCATCCTGCTCACCTTCGGCGGCACGCGGCCGCTGCCTCTCGACGGTATTCTGGCCCCCGGCTTCGCCATGGCCACGCCCGCGCTGGTGGATCGCGTGGGGCGCCACGATGCGCAGGAGCTTCTGATCCTTTCCGCCCAGGCGACCGAGCGGGCGCTGGCCTTCGCCCACAAGGCCGGCGTGGCGGTGGGGCCGCGCGGGCGGCTTTCGGTGGCGCGCCCCCATGCGGCCGAGGCCCTCATTCGCGAACATGAGCTGAGGCAGGAGCTTGCGCCCGATACCACCGTGCTGGTGGGCGCGCAGGATCTCGCCGCGCTGCTCGGCACCTCCACCTTCACCGCCGGCCTCGGCGTGGTTCCGGCGGAGCGTGTTTCCCCCGCGACCCTGAAGGTGGCGCTGGAGGCCGAGGTCCTGGCGGCGGGCGTGCGCACGCTCCCGGTGGAGGGGCCGCTGGCGGCCGACCTTAAGGGCTTGAGGAAATATCTGACGGCGGTCCGCTGGCGCATCCGGGCCTTCCAGGTGGTGATCACCGGGCCGGAGGCCTTCGTCCGGCTCGGCCCGAAGGTGGCGGTGCTGCCGCGCGCGCCGTGGGTCTACGGCGGCTTCCGCCTGCCGGGGGTGGACGTGCCCTATGCGGGCATGGTCGAGGAGACCGGGCTCACCGGCCTGCGCTATCATTTCGATGCCGGCCGCCTGACCCTTGGCGCCGCCACCGCCACGCGGGTGATGACGCGGGTGGGCGCGGCCCGGGTCTTGCGCCGCCATGCCGCCGAACTCTATCCGGTGGGGTCGAGCCTTGCCGATGGGGCCGCCGGCCGCCTGCTGCCGGAACCGGCCGGCATGCCGCTGGTGCACGAAGGGGAGCGGGGCGTGTGGTATGCGCTCGCGTCCGCCGGCGATGCGCTGAGCCACGGCTTCCTCGCCGGCCGCCTCATCTGCGGCGCCATCGCCGAGAAGGACGACCGCATCGCCTTGCTCCAGCCGTTCGCGGCGCCGCCTATGTCCGGCTGGGCCGGCCGGGTAGCGCGCTTCGCCGGCTATTGGCATGTGCGGCTGGCGGCACGGCTGCATATGGACAAGATCGCGGCATCGGCCGCACCGGATGCCGAGGTTTCGGCGCCGGACTTGATCCCGGACCAGGATGTCGCGGACGCGCACACGCATCCGCCCATGCCCTCGCCGGCCCCGGCCGCCGTTCCGGCGCCCCCCGCGCGGCCCCGGCGGGGTGTGGCGGCGGCCACGTCCGCCTCGCGTCACGCGGCGCGGGCGGCGTTGCACGCGGCGTCCGGCTGGGCCTCGGGCCTTGCCGCCCGTGCCGCGGCCGAACCCGCCCGGCGCCGTCGCGCGCGGCCGGAGCAGGACGAGGAGGTCCCGCCCCACAGCCCGCGCGG
The DNA here is from genome assembly GCF_029991245.1 of Xanthobacter autotrophicus. Lineage (GTDB taxonomy): Bacteria > Pseudomonadota > Alphaproteobacteria > Rhizobiales > Xanthobacteraceae > Xanthobacter > Xanthobacter autotrophicus_C. Next base: position 526 of record NZ_JAIVFO010000008.1, on the reverse strand, counting down.
GGCCTGAGTTCTAACCTTTGATGTAATAGGCCTGCGGCCGCCGGCCCTCGCGGAAATAGCCGAAGAAGGTGGCCGCTCCCACCGCCTGGGCCAGCAGGCCCGGCATGAGCGCCGCGAAGGCGCCGAGGTCGGCACCATCGGGCGAGATGGCGTCGCGGATGGCGAACTGGCCGTAGGCCGAGGCGGCCACCACCGCGACCAGCATCCACGGCAACAGGCTAAGGGCGATGCGCGCCTTCGCCACCGTCAGCACCACCACCGACGCCGCCCAGGCGAACAGCAGGATCTGCGGCACCAGGCCGAACCGCAGCACCTGCTGTTGCAGGCCGGGGCCGGCGAAGGAATCGAACAGCGCGGACCTGGCCCCCGCGATGCCGAATTCCGCGACCAGCGTGAACAGGCCCGCGAGCGGCAGCGCGGTGATGCCGCAGCAGCACCAGAACAGCACCGCGAGCGGTCCGCCGAGGCGCGCCGGCTTCGGCTCGGCTCCCGGTGCGGCACCGGGGGCGTGCGCGGGGATGTGGCG